>DASUVY010000088.1:0-21117 GCA_036378695.1 Candidatus Dormiibacterota bacterium | reverse complement strand
CGGCTCAGGTGCCTGACGTAGACGCCCTGACCGCCGGAGTGGGGGTTGCCCCGATAGGCGAGCAGGGCAACGCGTAAGAATTGCCGGACACTCCGGCTGTCACGATTCGTGACCTATTTGTACGGGTTTTAGGAGCCGGGCGCCAAATCCATGGCGGTGGGGTGCTTCGGTTGGTAGAGGCCCAGCGAGCCGGCGCCCGGCAGCTCCAGATACGCGATCAGGCCCCAGCCCTCGTCCGTAACAGGCGTCGTGAAGCGCACGCCCTTGCGCTTCAGCTCCTCCATCGTCGCCGTCAGGTCGTCGCACAGCAGAAAAAGCTCGTGGCGGTGGCCCGGCGGCGCCGGATGTGCAGCCAGCTCGGCCGGCGGGGCCTTGAAGATCAGCCAGCCGTCGTGGGCGTCGACGTGCGGCCAGCCGAGCACGTCCCGGAAGAAAGCGCGCACGGCTTCCGCCTCACTCGTGTAGACGATCGCGTGCAGGCCGGTTATCAAGTCGCGTGGCTGGGCGCGAAGTAGGAGACGTCTTCCCCGCTCTCGGCCCGGATCACGTGCATGACCGCGTTGATCAGCGCCAGGTGCGAGAAGGCCTGCGGGAAGTTGCCGAGGTGGCGGCCGCTGCGGGGGTCGATCTCCTCCGCGTAGAGCTGCAGCGGGCTGGCATAGGAGAGCAGCTTCTCGCACAGCTCGCGCGCCCGCGCCACCTCGCCGATCTCGACCAGCGCCGAGACCATCCAGAAGGAGCAGATGGTGAACGTCCCCTCCTCGCCGTGCAGCCCGTCGTCGGTCTCCTCGACCTTGTAGCGCTGAACCATGCCGTCCACCGTCAGCTCGTCTGCGATGGCGAGCACGGTGGCGCGCACGCGCGGATCGTCGGCCGGCAGGAAGCGCACCAGCGGCACCAGCAGCAGCGAGGCGTCGAGCGAGTGCGAGCCGTAGTGCTGCACGAAGACGCCGCGCTCGTCCACGCCTCTCTCCAGGATCTCCGCCTTCATCTCGTCGGCCGCCGCCTCCCAGCGCCGCGCCAGCTCGTGGTCGCCGTGCAGCGTGGCCAGGCGGTGGCCGCGGTCCGCGGCCACCCAGCACATCAGCTTGGAGGACGTGAAGTGCTTCGGCTCGCCGCGCACCTCCCAGATGCCGCGGTCGGGATTGCGCCAGTTGTCCAGCGCGCACTCGACCGCGCGCTTGAGCGTCGGCCAGACCACCTCGGGCAGGTAATCGCGGGAGCGCGTGTGCAGGTAGACGGAGTCGAGCACCGCGCCCCACACGTCGTTCTGCGTCTGCCGGTAGGCGGCGTTGCCGACGCGCACCGGACGCGCGCCCTCGTAACCGCCGAGGTGGTCGAGCGTCTTCTCCTCGAGCTCGCGCTCGCCGCCGATGCCGTACATGATCTGAAGGTCGCGGTCGTCCTGGCTGACGTCGGCGATGAAGTAGAAGAAGTCGTTCGCCTCGCGCGCGAAGCCCAGCGTGTAGAGCCCCCACAGCATGAAGGTCGCGTCGCGCACCCAGGTATAGCGGTAATCCCAGTTGCGCTCGCCGCCCGGCGTCTCGGGGAGTGAGGTCGTGGCGGCGGCCAGCAGCGCGCCGGTGGGCGCGTAGGTGAGGCCTTTCAGGGTGAGTGCGCTGCGCTGCAGGTAGCTCTGCCAGGGATGCTCCGGGAAATCGCCGCGGTTGATCCACTCGCGCCAGAAATCCGCCGTGCGCTCGACGCGCTTGAACGCTTCGTCCACGTCCTTGGGCGGCGGATGCTCGGCCCAGAACTCCTCTGACGCGGAGAAGCGCGAGCGCGGCCAGGACAGCGCTGCGAAAGCCATCTCGCCCTGACGCAGCGTCTTGGTGGCGTGCGCGCCCGGTCCTTCGAAGCCCACGCGGAGGTCGGTGTTGAGCCGGAGCGGCACGTCCTGGTCGCCGCCCGTCGCCACCGCCTCGCCGTAATCGCCGGCCGAGTACTGCCACCGCGCCCCCCGGCGCCCGTAGTCGAAGACCGGCTCGCAGTCGAGGCTGAGCTCGACGCTGCCGACAATGCAGCGCGCCGTGCGCAGCAGGATGTGCTCGGCCTCATAGTCGGTGGGCGGGCGGCGGTGCGTGCCCGAGCGCCGCTGGTCGTGGTACCAGGGGCCGATGCAGAGCGCGTCCCGCACCAGCAGCCAGCCTGTGCGCGTGCGCCACGTCGTTTCCAGGACCAGCGTCCCCGGCAGGTAGCGGCGCCCGGCAGGCACCGTGATGCCCGTGGGTCCGAAGCGGAAGCTGCCGGCGGCGCGGTCCAGCATGGCGGCGAACACACTGCTGCTGTCGGCGCGGGGCAGGCACATCCACTCCACGCGGCCGCTGGGCGCCACCAGGCAGTTGGCCTCGCAGTCGGAGAGGAAGGCGTAGTCCGCGATCGGCGGAAACGGGCTGCTGGTCGGCGACACCTGCGCCGGTGCCGGCTGCGGCGTCTCATCCTTGGCAGCGGCCGGGCGGCCGTTCGTGCCACTGTGGCGCGCCACTTCCCTGGCCATGTCGCCGAGTCTAAGCGGGGTTCAGGTCGGTGTAGTCGTTGATGATCACCATGTGGCCCCCGCCGGAGGGGACCGCGACGCCCCAGCTCTTGGTGTAGGACTGCGTCGACTGCGCCACCTGATGGCCCTGCGCGTCCCACGTCGTGAGCGTGGTGGTGCCGTGCAGTGCGACGCCCACCAGCCGCGGGGCCTGGGTGGCGAACTTCGGTAGATAGAGCGCCAGACCGCACTGGTCGAAGCTGTACGTCTTCTGGACGATGCGGCCGTTGGCGGTGTCGTCCTTGATCACGTCGGTGAACTCGGTCAGGCCGTCGTCGATGGCGCCCTGACGGGCGAGCTGCGTGTCGTGGGTGCGCCGCGCCTCGGACTCGATCATCAGGTCGAGCACGAGGTCGTGCGCCATGGTGGCCGCGGTCTGCGGCGTGATCGTGGAGTCGAAAGCCTGCACGTTGGAGGGGATGGTCAGCGTGGGGATCGGCGGCAGCACGTAGAGGGTGGCGGAAGCAGGCGCGGGCGCCGTGCCCCGCGGCGGCGGCAGGGCCGCGGCCGCGGCGCCGGGCAGCCAGACCGCGGGCCCGGGGCCTGACCCGACGTGGAGCCCGATCACGGCGGCGGTCCGGTCGGGAAGCCCGGCCGCGGGCAGCGGGCCATGGGTCGCGAGGTCGGCGGCGATGGGCAGCGCCCAGATCATCAGCAGGGCCAGCGGCAGCGTGGCCGGCAGTCGGCGGGCCAGGGGCGCGAAGCCTTCGCCCTCGTCCAGTGGCGCCAGCAGTCTCGCGAGCAGGAAGCGCAGGGCGCAGGCGATGACCAGGCTGGCCAGGATCGCCGTCTTCGTCCAGAACTCGAGCGTGGTGGGCCCGAGGAGCAAGGCCGAGAGCAGCGCCACGAAGACGCCGAAGACTCCGCGGGCCGCCTGCCCGTCTGGCACCGTGCGGGGGTCGGGAACCATGAAGAAGCCGAAGATCATCACCTCGGGCGAGATGGCCAGGATCTGCCAGAGGTCGAGCCCGCACAGCGGCGTGACGTGCCAGCTGGCGACCATGCAGTGGTCGGGGACCAGCCAGAGGGCGAGCCCGGTGAAGGCGGCGAAGCCGGCCATGAAGC
Source organism: Candidatus Dormiibacterota bacterium (assembly GCA_036378695.1). Taxonomy (GTDB): domain Bacteria; phylum Chloroflexota; class Dormibacteria; order Dormibacterales; family Dormibacteraceae; genus CF-28. The sequence goes on along the minus strand of DASUVY010000088.1, from coordinate 17,516 downwards.
CGATCTCGAGGCCGAGCAGCTTGAGCTCCTTGGCGATCAGCAAACCGCCACATATGAGGATGGCGTAGGTCAGCAGCATCCAGGGGCTGGTGGGCTGGATCCACCAGAGGTCCTGGGGTTCGGTGTTCTGCGGGCCGAGCGCGACGAAGGCGAGGACCAGGCCCAGGTTGGAGGGGTTGAAGATGTGCCGGCCGCGCCAGCGGATCAGGTACTTGGAGAGCATGGAGACGGCGACTACGCCCAGGAAGATCCAGGCCCCGCGCAGGCTCCACCACTGGCCGTGCAGCGTGCCGGGGACGCGCAGGATGAAGGCCACGCTGTTGCCGGTGAGGAGGCCGCTGGCGGGCCACATGATGGCGTTGTCCTTGAAGAACGGGACCGTGAACTCGATCAGCGCACCGGCGGCCAGGCAGACCAGGATCTGTGCGACCGAAAGGCGGAAGTCGAGGACGGTCTGGCCGAGCACCTGCAGGGTGAGCAGGACCGCCGCCACGTGCAGCCGCGGGTCGCGGATGCTGGGCAAGAGCACCCGGTACGTCCGGCCCCCGAGCCGCACCGTCCTGCCGCCGCCCATGGTGCGGTAACGAGCATGCCACGGAACTCGTTACATGGCTCGATGGGGGCACTGCGGTGGGGCGCGTGCGTGCTTTTCGTGGCGATGTCCTGCGCGGCTTGCGACCTCCCGTTCGGGCTGGGACTGGCGAGCACGCGGGCGCTCGAGGACGGGGCCGCGTCGGCGCTCGACGACGCCTCCTCTTTCGAGATCAGCGGCTCGTACCTGGAGTCGGGCGCGCGCTGGACTGTTGATCTCCAGCTGGCGCGTCCGGATGCGCAGCGGCTGGTGCTGAGCGGGAGCGATCCCGCGCAGAAAGTCGAGGCCGTGGTGCTGGGCAAGAACGGCTACTTCCGCGGGCGCGACTTCCTGGCCGCGCACGTCGGGTCCGACCCGGTGTCGCAGCTTTTGCTGGGGGCGGTTGGCGATGCGTGGTGGAAGGGCACCGCCGCCGATGCCCCGCAGCTGCCGAACCTCACGCGCGGGGATGGCTTTCGCTCGACCTTTCTGGGGCCCGCCGTGACGCAGCGAAGTGATCACCTTTCGGTGGACGGCGTGGACGCGGTGTACCTGGCCGGTCCGCGCGCCGAGCTGTGGATGATGGCCGGACCGCCGTATCAGCCGCTGCGGATTCGCCTGCGTCGCGGCGTGAGCGTGGACGGCTTGGTGGAAGCCGACCTGCACTACGGGAGCTTCGACCGCGACTTCGGCATCGCGGCGCCGACCAACGTCATCGACTTCTCGAATCTGTCATCGCTGCCACCTCTGTACACGGTGGTTTCGGTCGACGTCTCGCGCTGCTCGTCGCCGTGCGTGGTGTCGGCGCTCGTCAAGAACCTGGGTTCGACGCAGCCCGCACGCGGTCCGTCGACCGTTGTGTTTGTTCTGAAGGACAACGCCTCGGGAAAGGCGCTGGGCAGCTGCCAGGCGTCCGTGGTGCCGGACGTGGGCTACAACGCGACGACGACGGTCTCGTGCACCATCGCCGCGAGCGGCACCGCGCCAGGGGCGGACACGGTGACGGCGACGCCGAACAATCCAGGGCGGGCCTAGGCATTTGAGGCTGTAAAGCATTCTGTTCAGCTTCTGTTGCGTGATAAAATCGAACAGATGTTTGCGGCAGCGATGGCGCACTTCGAGGAGGGACTGGCGCTGCTCGCCCAGCATGAGCTGAGCGGGATTGCACCGGTCCAGCTCGGCGCCGACATCATGCGCATCCGTGGAATCGTCGACCGCCTCGAAGCGCAGTGCGCGCGCCGCGTCGAGGTGTTCGATCGCTCGCGCGGCTATGCCTCCACGCCTGATTCCTCCACAGTGAACTGGCTGCGCAACCAGTGCCACATGTCGGGCGCCACCGCCGACAAGCACGTCAAGCTGGCGCGCCAGCTGCCCGACCTGGAAGAGACGCAGAAGGCACTCGAGTCAGGCGAGATCGGCATCGAGCACGCGCTCGAGATCGCGCGCGCCACCGACGACCTGGGCATTGCCGCCGAAGGAGAGTTGCTGGCGGTGGCCCAGAGCAAAGATCCAGCCGAGCTGCGCCAGACCGCACGCGAGATCCGGCATCGGGTCGACGCCGACGGCCTGGCGCGCCTGGCCATGGAGCAGCACCGCAAGCGCCGCCTCCACCTCTACCCCCTGCCTGACGGCATGCTCGGCCTCGACGGCGCCCTGCCGCCCGAAGGTGGGGCGGCGCTGCGGATCGCGCTGGATGCCCTCGTGGGCGTGCCGCCCAAGGGCGACGACCGCACCCAGCAGCAGCGCCAGGCCGACGCGCTGATGCTGCTGTGCCGGCGCCAGCTCGACTCGGGCAATCTGCCCAGCCGCGCCGGCCGCAAGCCCCACCTGACGGTGGTGGTACAGGCCGAGACCGGGGCCGCCCGGCTGGAGGGCGCTGGTCCCATCAGCACGGAGACCGCGAAGCGGCTCATGTGTGACGGCTCGGTGGGCGTCCTCAGCGTGGACAGGAAGGGCGCGGCACTCGACCTGGGCCGGTCTCAGCGACTGGCCAGCGAGCCACAGCGGCGCGCGCTGAGCGCGCGCTACAAAACCTGCGCGGTGCCCGGCTGCAACTGGGACGTCCGCTTCTGCGAGCCGCACCACCTGGACGAGTGGTACCTGGGAGGCAGCACGCGCGTGGACCGCATGGTGCCGCTGTGCGCGGTGAACCACCACGTACTGGCGCATGAAGGCGGCTGGAAGGTGGTGGAGAAGCCGGGCGGCCAGATCGACCTGGTGCCGCCCTGGCGCGAGCCCGTCCCCAGTTAGGTCAGGGCGCGGTGGCGCCCTTCAGCCGGGTGACGATCGAGACCACGTCGTCCGGTCTCAAATTCGAATCGATCGCCATTACGTAGATCACCAGACCGTCGGCGGTCTTGAAGCCCAGCTGGACGATGTTCGAACGATCTGGCGTCGACCAGACCAGGCAGCTCACACCGCTGATCGTGGTGCTTGTAGCCGGAGCTTGCTTCGCCGGATCGACTGCCAGCGCCGCGTCGGGACTCGGATCGCGAAACTCGAGCACCTCCACCGACTTGCTGTTCGTCCTGTAGATCAGCGCGATGCCTGCGACCCCAGACACGGGCGGCTTCGAGCTCGATGCGGGCACGTAAGTGGCTGTCTCGAGCTTGGCGCCGTACAGCAGATGCGGCGTCAGCCCGGCGCGAGCGGCGACCGCGGTCGCCGACGGTGTGGTGGTCTGCGTCGCTGGCAGGCCATAGCGCTCGGGTTTCAAGAGCAGCGCTGCCACCGCTGAGGAGACGATCAGCAACGCCAGGAGGATCGTGGCCGCCAGCGGAGCCACGCCTGATGCCGCCTGACCCTCCGCTCCCTCGGTCTGCGCCAGACGCAGCCTGTCCAGGCGCTCCGCCACGGCCGGCATGAGCGCAGCTTAAGACTGGCCGACGCCCATGGCGGCTCGATATCGCGCGAGCGCCGCGCGGAGTCCGTCGAGTGCCGCCGCTCGCTCCGACTCCGGCGCCTCCAGCAGCCTGTCCGCCGCCGCTGCTAGCTCGTCAGCCACCTCGACCGCGATCAGGCCCCGCTCGACGCGCCGGCGCGCGCCGTCCAGGACCTCACGCCGCCGCCGTCGCTGCTGGGTGAGGTCGGGCTCGCCCCTCAAGCCGTGATCGCCTAGCGGATCCCCTCCCAGAGCGCACGCTCGCTGCCGGCGGGGTCGGCGACGACTGTCGGCTCCCCTCCGAAGCGACGCACCTTGCGGGTGGCCGGGTCGTACCGATCCCAGCCGGGGTCGCCGGTGGCAATGAAACTGACCCAGGCCGCGTGCATCTCGTCCGCCAGCTCCTGCGGCGGCTCCTCGCCGGCCAGCGGTTCGCCGCCCTCGCGGTCGAGATTGTCGAAGGCGAAGGCGATCTCCAGCGCGTGGCAGGCGCCCAGCTTCCCGCCGAATTGCGGGGAGCGCCAGCAGAACTCGTAGACGTGGTTGGCTCCGGTCCCGGCCGCCTGGACCTCCGCCAGGCGGAGCGCCGGGATTCGGAAGAACCAATCCGTGGCCACCGCCGACATCAGCTCTCCCGGCGAGGCGCCAGGCCGGTTGCGTCGATACTCGCCCAGCGCGTCCGCCGGCATCTGGTAACCGAGCGCCACCATCCCCAGCAGGTTCTCATCGATGGCGCCGATCATGCCGTTCGGGACCAGGAAGAGGTTCTCCTCGTCGCGGTTCGTCCCCACCAGCAGGTCGAGGTCGCGGCCGGCGCCCTCCCGGATGAGGTCGATGGGCAGCTTGGGAAGGGTGTCACCGTCGATCACCGGCTCGAATGGCATCAGGTTGAGAGCGACCTCGCCCCACTTGGCCGGGTTCGGCTCCATGAACGCCTCGGCGCTGAGCGCGACCTGTGCCTCGTAGACCTTCTCGACCGGCGCCGCCGCGATCGCCTCCCTGGTGGCCGGCACGCCCACCTTCTCGGCCAGGTAGCGGCCGACCTTGGCTGCCGTCGCGGATGTGAGGGCGTGGTGGCCGGCGCCGCTCTCGGCGATGACGCGCTTGAAGAGGCCGCGGGCGCGGGGCATCGCCATCAATGTCGTAACGCTCATGGCGCCGGCCGATTCGCCGGCGATGGTCACCTTACCCGCGTCGCCTCCGAAGGCGGCGATGTTGTCGCGCACCCATTCGAGGGCCGCGATCTGGTCGAGCAGCCCGAGGTTGGAGATGCCGTCGTCCAGGAACAGGAAACCGTCGACTCCGAGGCGGTAGTTGATGGTCACGGCGACCACGCCGTCGCGAGCGAAGCGGGTGCCGTCGTAGGTGGGGACGGCGCCGGAACCGTTGGCGAAGGCGCCGCCGTGGATCCAAACCAAAACGGGCAGGCCGGTCGCCTGCGGATCGGGTGTCCAGATGTTCAGGTTCAGGCAGTCCTCGCCGGGGATCGCCGGCTCAGGCAGTAGGACGTCGAAGGGCGGGAAGTAAGGCGGTTTGGGAACTGTCGGGCCGTACCCGAGTGCGTCCAGGACGCCCTCCCAGCGGGCGTGGGGGACGGGCGGGCGGAACCGATTGGGGCCGAAGGGCGGCGCCGCGTACGGGATGCCCTTGAAGGCGACGACCCCTTCCGACTGCCTGCCCCGCACCTCGCCGGTGCGGGTCTCAACGACGATGGGATCGATCGAGATGCTCATGCCACCCACCTCCGTCCGGGCTGCTTACCTGTGTCAACGCGCAGGGTATACCCGGCCGCCAGGTCAGCTCCTCCAGCTTGAACCCAACCCTGGCGGAGTGAGAGGGATTCTGCCCCGTCCCGCTCACGGGTGCGAGTTAAAGCCGGCCTAGCCGGCGAGGCCCCGGCCTACTCCCTCGTCGTCGCTGAGTCCCTCGGCCCTCGCCTTCGGGCTCGTCGTTCCATTGCATGAGGCCACGATCGCCGATTGGCACCTAGGCCTTTCGCCCTCCTACCCGAAGTCAAGTTACCGCGACAAGGCTCCCGTAGCTCCTACCCGGCCGGGCGAGCTCAAAACGAGTCTGCGCCCCCCGCTTCGCTCACTAGAATCCCCGCCGAAATGTCACCTCGACCGCGCGAGTCGGAAATGGCTAGGCGTCGCGATCTGGCCATGTTGGCGGTTCTCATTGCGACTGGCTTGCGCGCCACGCCTCTAATGGAGTTGCCGCGGACAGCGTACCGGGACGGAGTCGTCACCTTTCAGCGCAAGGGCAAGCGCGAACGCGTCGATCTCGGGCCGGTTGCCGCCCTCATCGACGATTGGCTGGAGGTGCGGCCCGACCTTGGCAGCGATCTCCTATTCGTTACGCGGTTGCGGGCCGGCATGACTGGAAAAACTTTCAGAGGTAGTGCGGTGAAGCGGTTTCTCCGTGCGGCTGGCTTGCCGGCTAGCACGAAGTCTGATCAGCTACGCCGCCCGTACTCGCCTAACGATCCGGTTTGGGAGGCTCTGTTCAGATTGGTAGGTCAGCGCGACCCAGCCCAGAGTAGTCGCGGACAGCGATCCGCCCTACTTGCGCATCTCCTTGAGCAGCGCCACGAGACCGCGAACCTCGACTACAAAGAGCCGATTCCTTGGGCAGACGAACATCGATTCGAGCTTATCCGCGACATGATCGCGCTGGCCAACACGCGCGGGGGTGGCCACCTCGTGATTGGAGTCCGTAACTCCGACTTGGAGCCGGTTGGCATGCCAGATCGGTTCATATCCACCTACGATCGGACGGCCGTGCACCGTCAATTGTCAAAGTTCGCATCGCCTCTTCCCCGTTATGACACCTTCCCAGTGGACGATCGCCATGGCCGCCGCTTCATTGTCGTGACCGTTGACGAGTTCGATGAGGTTCCAATCGTTTGTCGAGCAACGTCGCCCGTGGGCCCAAAGCGAGTCGCCCTCCGCGAAGGTGGCCTATATGTTCGAACCGAAGGTGGCGAGTCGGTGGAGATAAGCAACGAACGCGAGATGCGCGCGTTTCTGGAACTCGTCATCGAGAAAGCCGCCTCACATGGCGAGCCGACGGGCTTGGATCGGATCACCGACTCCTGAGGCTAATCCGTCGCCCGTCTTCGGCAATAGGTGAGCGGAGCGGAGGGAGAGGTGTGGGGTTTCACCACATAGTGGACAGATGTCTCAGGACATCGTGGACACCTACCGACAAGGGGAGGTGGCGCGATGGGCCTGGCGAGGTACGTGGTCGGGGCGGTGCTGTTGGAGGGGCGCAGCCCAACTGAGCTAGCCCGCAGCCACGGAATCTCGCGGAGCTGGATCTATGAGCTCCTGCACCGCTTTCGGGACGGCGGCTATGAGGCCCTCGAGCCGCGTTCCCGACGACCCCATGGCTGCTCTCACCAGGTCAGCCCGGAGGTCCAGGCCATCATCCTGGGACTCCGTCAGGAGCTGGTCGCAGCCGGCCACGACGCCGGCGCCCGCACCCTCGCCCACCACCTCCAGACCCGGGTCGCCCAGGTGCCTTCGGTGACCACCATCTGGCGCATCCTCTGTCGGAGCGGCCTGGTGGTCCCGCAGCCGCGCAAACGCCCCAAGTCCTCCTTCCACCGTTTCCAGGCCCAGCTGCCTAACGAGCTCTGGCAACTTGACATCACCTACTGGCGGCTGAGCGGCGGTCGACATGTCGAGGTCCTCAACTTGGTCGACGACCACTCCCGCCTGCTGCTAGCTTCCGAGGCTTTCTTCACCACCAAAGCTGCGGATGTGGTCGAAGCCTTCCTCAGTGCAGGCGAGACCTACGGCTTTCCAGCCGCCTTACTGACCGATAACGCCGCGGTTTTCGCGGGCCGGTCGCGAAGAGGCAAGGTCCTACTCGAATCTGAGCTGGATCGTCTGGGCATCGCCTGCAAGCACTCGCAACCCAACCATCCGCAGACCTGCGGCAAGGTCTGTGAGCATCATGTCGGCGTAGCGACGGGGTCCGCCTGACTCTGGTCAAGGTATGACCGTGGTGTCCTTCGTTCGATTTGTCGACGGGCTCTGGCGCTGCGCCATGGCGTGCACCGGCCGGACGGCACTGACCTGATAGGAGCTTGGCTAGAAGCCCCGTCACAGACCTGTCGGCCGTCCAGACCGGGCTCGCTCCAAGTCAGATCAGGCCTAACGAGGAGCAGATGCAGCATGACAAATCCGGAGGCTGACGTCATCGGCGGGGTGGACACCCATAAGCACGCTCACCACGCGGCTGTTATCGACGGCAACGGGAGACTCCTGGCTGCCAGGGAGTTCCTCTCCGACGCCGCGAGCGAAGCGGATCTGCTGGCCTGGATGCGCGCCCACGGCGCAGTCCGGGCCATCGGCGTCGAGGGCACCGGTTTCTACGGAGCAAGTCTTGCCCGGTTCCTCATTGGGCAGGGGCAGGTGGTCGTCGAAGTCAACCGCCCCAACCACTCCGCACGCCGAACCGACGGCAAGTCCGACCGCCTGGATGCCGAGCAGGTGGCTCGGGCCGTCTTGGCGAGGACGGCCACGAGCGTTCCGAAGACGAGGTCAGGCGCGGTGGAAGTCATCCGAATCCTCCGGGTAACTCGCGCGAGCGCCGTGAAGTCCCGGACCCAGGCCTTTCTCTGCCTCCACGGCGTGGTGATCAGTGCTCCCTCGCCGCTTCGAGACGAATTGGTGAAGCTCGGCAAGCGGACGCTCGTCAACCGCTGCTTGCGGCTGCGGCCTGACACGGACGACCTCGTCGAGGCCATCGGGGACCCTGACCGGATGCTCCTGGCTGGCGTGAAGAGGTGCCTCCGAGATCTGGCCAGGCGCTGGAAGACCCTTGACGAGGAAGTCAAGACACTCAGCGATCAAATCAAGGCCGTGGTCGAACTAACGGCACCCGAGCTCGCGAGCCTCTTCGGAGTCGCCGCCGAGGCTGCCGGCCAGTTCTTGGTTACTGCCGGCGGCAACCCCGAGCGGATCCACAGCGAGGCCGCCTTCGCGAAGCTATGCGGGGCAGCTCCGCAGCCCGCGAGCAGCGGCCGATCTACAGGTCGGCATCGATTGAGTCGCAGCGGTGACCGTGCCGCCAACAGCGCCCTCTACATGGTCGCCATCGTCCGGCTGCGCCACCACGCCCCGACTCGCGCCTACGTCGCCCGACGGACTGCAGAGGGACTGAGCAAGCGAGAAATCATCCGCTGCCTCAAGCGCTACATCGCTCGGGAGGTCTTCGCAGCTCTCCCGAGGAGCCGGCCAGATCTGGTCGCGCTCAGGGCGGCTTGACAAACATAGGAGCATCGAGCGCCTGCATCAGACTCTCAAGCGCTTCCTGGCCAGACAGGCGCCGGCTCGCTCCCTCGCCCACCTCCAGCTTCAGCTCGACGCCTTTCGCAGCTACTACAACCAAGTCCGACCTCATCGCGCTGCGGGCGGCCAGACGCCATTGGCTGCCTTCAACGCCCGCCTCAAGGCACGGCCGGCGCTACCTCAACCGCCGGTCCACTTCCGAGTCCGCCGCGACCGTATCGATGCCGAAGGCCGGGTCACGGTCCGCTATCTGAGCCGGCTCCGCCACGTCGCCGTGGGCAAGGCTTTCAAGCGTCAGCGAGTCACTCTCCTGGTGGCCGATGCCGAGGTCCGCGTGCTCGCCGAAGACGGCACCCTGCTGCGGGCGCTGACCCTGGATCCGACCCGCAACTATCAGCCGCTGGGAGCTCAAAACGTCCACCATGTCCTGAGACAGGCGTCCGGGATGTCCTGAGACATCACACTGGCGGAGGGAGAGGGATTTGAACCCCCGGTGGCCTTGCGGCCACGGCTGTTTTCAAGACAGCTGCCATCAACCGGACTCGGCCATCCCTCCGCGGCGGCGGCCCCGAGTCTAGCGAGCCCGATCGCCCACCAAAAAAGGGGCGAGCCCCTAAGGGCCCGCCCCTCGTGCTAAGCGGTTGCTATCTCCTTACTTCGCTGCCGCGGATCTCGCCTCGATAGGCGCCGGTCTCCACGCCCTGGTGCTCGATGAACTCCTTGAACCGCTCCATATCGCCCTCGATGCGGCGGTCCAGGAACCCCAGCGCGTCACCCACCGTCTCCACGAGTCCATGCGGCTCGGTCTCGATGGTGAGGCTGATCTCGCACTCGTTCTCGCCCACCCGATGGAAGTCCACCGCGCCGGCGTTGGTGGCGCCGCTCGTGTTGCGCCACGCGATGCGCTGGTCGGGGACCTGCTCCATGATCTCAGCGTCCCACTCCACGTCCTTGCCGCCGATCTTGGCGCGCCAGTGGAGGCGCTTGTCGTCCAGCTGCTGGACCTGCTCGACGCCCTCCATGAACTGCGGGAAGCTCTCGAACTGCGTCCACTGGTTGTAGGCCGTGTGGACGGGGACGTTCACTCTTATTGACTTGGTTACCTTGGCCATGACTTCCACCCTACGCAGGTGGACCGATCTGATTCAAACCCCTCATGAATGGCTTGAGAGCGTCCGGAATTCGGACCGATCCGTCCGCCTGCTGGTAGGTCTCGAGCAATGCGGTCCAGGTTCTCAGCAAGGCCAGCCCGCTCCCGTTGATGGTGTGCGCGAAGCGCGGCGCCTCCCCGGGCGCCGGCCGGTAGCGCAAATTCGCCCGCCGGGCCTGGAAATCGTTGAAAACCGAGCAGGAGGAGACCTCCAGCCAGCGCTCCACGCCCGGCGCCCAGGCTTCGAGGTCGTACTTCTTGTACTGCGCGAAGCCCATGTCCGCCGTGCACATCGCCTTGACGCGATAGTGCAGTCCCAGCCGCTGCAGCGCCTGCTCAGCATCCGCTGTCAGGCCCTCGAACTCCTCCATCGAGGTTTCGGGAGTGGTGATCTTGACCAGCTCCACCTTCTCGAACTGGTGCTGCCGGATGTAGCCCCGCGTGTCCTTGCCCGCGGACCCGGCTTCTGACCGGAAGCAAGGCGAGAAGGCGACGTAGCGCAGCGGCAGCTCTGCCGCATCCAGGATCTCCTCGCGGTGCAGGTTGGTCACCGGCACCTCCGCCGTGGGCACCAGCCAGAGGTCGTAGCCCTCGACGCGGAACGCGTCCTCGGCGAACTTGGGCAGGTTCGCCGTGCCCAGCATCGAGGCGCTGTTCACCAGGTAGGGCGGGTTGACCTCCGTATACCCGTGCTCGGTGGTGTGGAGATCGAGGAAGAAATCGATCAGGGCGCGCTGCAGGCGTGCGCCGGCGCCGACCAGGAACGCAAAGCGCGCGCCCGACACCCGCGCCGCGCGCTCCAGGTCCAGGATGCCCAGCGCCGGCGCCAGCTCGTGGTGCGGACGCGGCTGGAAGTCGAACGCCGGCTTCTCGCCCCAATGCCGGATCACCACGTTGTCGTCCTCGGTCTCGCCCACCGGGACCGAGGCGTCGTAGACGTTGGGCACCATCAGCAGCAGTCGGTCCAGGTCGGCCTTCAGCTCGTCGGCCGCCGCCATGCGCTCTTTCACCGATGTCGCCAGCTCGCGCATGCGCGGCAGCAGCGCCTGGTCGCGGGTGCGACCGAACTCCTTGGACAGCTCGTTCTGCTGCGCGCGCTGCGTTTCGGCCTGGGTCTGCGCCCCGCGCCAAGCCTCGTCCACGCCCAGCACCTGGTCGACGATGGCGGCGTCCTCGCCCTTGCGCTCCGCGCACTCGCGCACGTGCGCGGCGTTCTTGCGGATGTACTCGAGGGCCAGCATCCCTCAGCTCTGCCGAGGCGCTTCTTTGAGCTGCGGAAAGAGCAGCACATCGCGGATCGCGGGCTGGTCGGTGAGCAGCATCACCACGCGGTCGATGCCGATCCCCAGGCCCCCGGTCGGCGGCATGCCGTACTCCACCGCCGTCACGAAATCCTCGTCATAGGGATGTGCCTCCTCGTCTCCCGCCTCCCGCGCCGCGGCCTGCGCCAGAAAGCGCTCGCGCTGGTCCTCGGGGTCGGTCAGCTCGGTGAAGGCGTTGGCGTGCTCGCGGCCGGCGATGATGAGCTCGAAGCGCTCCACGAAGCGCGGGTCGTCCGCCCGCCGGCGCGCCAGCGGCGAGATCTCGACCGGATAGTCGAGCACGAAGGTGGGCTGCCGCAGCCGCGGCTGCACCACCTCCTCGAAGGCGTCGTCCAGCTCGTTGCCGGCGAGGTCGCGGCCCGTGTGCTCCAGCACCAGGTCGCGCATCGTCTCCCGCCGAAAGGGCGGCGTGAAGTCGATCTCCTCGCCCTGGTAGGTCGTCTTCAGCGGCGTGCCGGCCGCCTCCGCCATCGCCACCACCAGGTCCTCGGTCAGCCGCATGATGTCCTCATAGGTCGCGTAGGCCTGGTACACCTCGAGCATCGTGAACTCGGGGTTGTGACGCGGCGATACACCCTCGTTGCGAAAGACGCGTCCCAGCTCGTACACGCGCTCGATCCCGCCCACTATCAGCCGCTTCAGGTGCAGCTCCAGCGCGATGCGCAGGAAGAAATCGCGATCGAGCGCGTTGTAGCGCGTCTTGAAAGGGCGCGCGTGCCCGCCTGAGGCGATGTCGTGGAGCAGCGGCGTCTCCACCTCCAGAAAGCCGCGGCCGTCCAGCAGCGCGCGCACCGCGGCGATGATGCGCGTGCGCTTCTCGAAGACCGCACGTGACTCGGGGTTTGAGATCAGGTCCAGGTAGCGCTGCCGGTAGCGCGTCTCAACGTCCTTCAGCCCGTGCCACTTCTCGGGCAGCGACCGCAGCGACTTGCTGAGCAGCACGACGCGGTCCAGGTCGATGGAGATCTCGCCCCTCTTGGTCGTGAAGACGACACCGTCCGCGCCCACGATGTCGCCCAGGTCCAGCTCGAGAAACAGATCGTGGGCTGCCTCTCCCAGGCGATCGCGCCGCGCCACCAGCTGAATGCGCCCGGCTGCGTCCTGGAGGTCGGCGAACGCCATCCCCCCCATCCCCCGCCGCGCCACCAGCCGCCCGGCCACCCGGACCTGCTCACCCAGCAGCTCCCGCGCCTGCGCCGTCGTGTGCGTGCGCTCGAAGCTGCGGGCGTAGGGCTCAACGCCGGCTGCGCGCAGCTTCCGCAGCTTCTCGCGGCGGTCGCGCAAGACCGCCGGCAGGTCTTGGGGCTGGTCGCTCAGTTGACGGTCAGGATCTTGACCCGGCTGACGCCGGAGGGGGCGCTCCACTCGACTTCGTCGCCCGCCCGGTGGCCGAGCAGCGCGCGGCCCAGCGGGCTCTCGTTGGAGATCATCCCCTTCAGCGGGTCGGCCTCGGCCGGCCCCACGATGGCGTACTTCTCGGCACCCTCGTCCATTTCCACCCTGACCGTGGTGCCCACGCCGACCACGCCCTTCTGACGCTCTGCCTCCTCGATGACCACCGCGTTGCGGATCATCGCCTCCAGGGTCAGGATCCGGCCCTCGACCAGGCTCTGCTCGTTCTTGGCCTCGATGTACTCGGCGTTCTCGGCGATGTCACCGAAATCGCGCGCGTGGCGGATGCGCTCGGCAACCTCGCGCCGCCGTGTCCCCACCAGCTCCTCGTACTCCTCCTCGAGCTTGCGCAGCCCCTCCCGAGTCAGGAGAACCGGCTTGTCGTCCATGGAAGCGGGAAATATACACCCGCCCCGAGAGCGCGGTTAGAGCTCGATTTCCTGGTCTTCAGCAGCTGGAAAGGCCAGCACCCGGCCGCTCCGGCGCTGGCGGTGATTGCCGAGGGCCTCCTCGACCAGGGCGTCGATCTGGTCGTCCGAGTGCAGCGGGTCATGGTGGAAGAACGCCAATTGCCGCACTCCGGCGTCCTCGGCCAGCGAGAGCGCGGCCTCGAAGGTCGAGTGGCCCCAGCCGGCATGCGCGGGATATTCGGCCTCGCTGTACTGCGCGTCGTGTACCAGCAGGTCAGCACCGCGGCACCACTCGGCCATGGGCTGGGCGCCGTCGGCCGGCGCCAGCTCGTTGTCGGTGGCGAACGCGAAGGTCCGGCCGCCCTCCTGGACCCGATACCCAAGCGTCACGATCGGGTGGTTGAGCTCGAAGGGCGTGACCGTCATGCCCGCCACCTCCAACGGCTGGCCGGCCAGCACCTCGATGAACTCCAGTTTCGCAGGCACCTCGTCCAGGCGCAGCGGGAAGTAGGCGGGGTCCATCTGGTCGGCGAAGGCGGCCTGCAGGGACTTGATGGAGCCGGCCGGTCCCACCACGGTGACCCGGGTTCCGTGCACGAAGGCCGGGCCGAAGAAGGGAAAGCCCTGGATGTGGTCCCAGTGCGTGTGGCTGATCAGCAGGTGGAAGTCGCGCCCGCCGTCCTGGGCCAGGCTGGCGCCCAGCTCCGCGATGCCCGAGCCCGAGTCGAGGATCAGCAGCTGGCCGGAAGAGCCGCGCACCTCCACGCACGTGGTGTTGCCCCCGTACCGCAGCGTGCGCCGGCCGGGCGTGGGGCGGGTGCCGCGGGTGCCCCAGAACTTGATCCTCATGAGAACAAGAGCTCTTCGTCGGGCCGGTAGGCCGCCGCGGCCTCGTAGACCCGGCGCTGGATGAACACGTCGAGCAGCCCGGTGTCCAGCTTCCCGTCGCCCGCCTCGCCGGTGAGGATGTCCAGGGCCCGGTCCACCGGCACGGCGCGCTTGTAGGGCCGGTCGGTGGCCGTCAGCGCGTCGTAGATGTCCGAGATGGTCATCATCCGCGTCTGCACCGGGATCTCGGGGGCCCTCACCCCCCGCGGGTAGCCGGAGCCGTCCAGCTTCTCGTGGTGCCCGTAGGCGATGGCCGGGACGTCCTTCATGGCCCCCGTCCAGGGGATCTTGGTCAGGAAGCGGAAGGAGTGGGTCACGTGGGATTCGATCTCCAGCCGCTCGCGTTCGTCCAGGGTGCCGCGCCGGATTGAGAGAAAATGGAACTCCTGGGCCTCCAACAGCGGCCGCGGGGAGCCGTCGAGGTCCTCGAATGTGCGCTGGGCCAAGAAGGCCAGGGTCGACGCCTTGTCCTGGTCCAGCACGGTCGGCTCGTTGGCCTGCCGAACGGCCGCCAGCCACTCCTCCAGCTCGGCGAGCTCGGCCTGCAGGCGGGCGTCGATCTCCGCCAGGGCCGCGGTCGAAGCCTGGCCGGCCTCAGCGAGGCGCAGCTTCTGCTGGGCGTGCTTGAGCTGCAGCGAGCGCTCCACGAACTGGAAGCGAGCCTGGATGAAGTCGAGCTGGGCGGGATAGAGCTTCTTCTCCTTGACCAGCACGTTCTCGCGCACCCCGACCTTGCCGAAGTCGTGCAGCAGCGCCGCGTAGCGCAGCTCCTTGAGCTGGTCGGGCGTGAAGCCGCCCACCGCGTCCGCCAGCCCCACGGTCAGGGCGGCCACCCGGCCGGAGTGGCCGTAGGTGGTGGGGTCGCGGGACTCGATGGCGGTCACGCTGGCCTTCACGAAGCCCTCGAACAGCGCCTGGATGGAGTCCAGCAGGGCCTTGTTGTCGAGCGCCACCGCCGCCTGGCTGGCGATCGACTCGATCATCTCGATGTCGTCCCGCTGGAAGGGCACGATCTCGGCCTCGGCGTTGGCCAGTGTGAGGCGCACATCAAAGCTGCGCTTGGCGTTCACCAGCTGGACGGCGCCCACCACGCTGCCCGCGTGGTCGCGCATGGGCGCGCAGAGCATCGACTTGGTGCGGTAGGCGTGCTGCTCGTCCAGCGCCCGGCCGCCCCACCCGAAGGGCGTCCGCGCCGGCATGTGGTAGGCGTCGTCGATGACCTGGCTCTGCCCGTGCAGGATCGTGTAGCCGACCATGCTCGACTCGGTCAGGGGGACCGTGAAGGAGCTGTAGGGGGCGTCCAGCGAGTGGCTCTGGGTGGAGGCGAAGCGGACCAGGCCCTCCTCGACCAGCCACAGGCTGGCGCCGTCGGCGGCGGTCAGCTGCCGGCAGGTGCGCAGGATGAAGTCCTGCAGCTTGCCCATGTCGCGCTCCGAGGAGAGCGCGGTGCCGATCCGGTTCAGCTCCGCGAACTGCTCGTGGTAGCGGTCGGCCTGTGTGCGCAGGACGGCGTTCTCCATGGCCACCCGCAGCAGCGTCCCCAGCGCGGCGGGACCGGCGTCGGGCGGGATCTCGAGCGTCCGCCCCTCCCAGCCCGCCGGCACCGCGGTCCCGGGCGCCGCCAGCAGCAGCGCCGCCTGGGCAGGCGGCGGCTGGTTGCCGGCGGGCGCCGCTTCCAGGCCCAGGGCGTCGAGCACCGCGCTGAGCCGCGCATCGGGCCGGAATCCCGCGGCCAGGCGCAGCGGAAACTCCGAGACCGTCTTCAACGCGGGAGTTGTATCACCGCGGAAGGTTCTGCTCGTAGATAAGGCGCAGCCCCAGCGGGGTGAGCAGCGGCTCGACCTGCTCGATGACCGTGGTCAGTGACGCCACCAGCGTCGCGTGCCCGCCGGTGGCGATCACCCGCGGTGTGCCTCCGAGCTCCGCGCTGAAGCGCTTCACCATGCCCTCCACCTGGCTCACCACGCCCCAGATGAGCCCCGACTGGATGGCGGTGACGGTGCTGCGGCCGATCACCTCGCTGGGGGCCACCGCCTCCACCCGGGGCAGCCGGGCGGCGTGCGAAACCAGCGCGTCCAGGCTGACCTGGATGCCCGGCGCGATGGCGCCGCCCCGGTAGCGGCCCTCGGCGTCGATGGCGTCGTAGGTGACGGCGGTGCCGAAGTCGATCACGATGGCGGGGCCCCCGAAGCGCCGGATCACGGCCAGCGCGTTGGCGATGCGGTCGGCGCCCACGTCCTTGGGGTTGTCGTACGTGATCTGGACGCCGGTTTTGGTGCCGGGCCCCACCACCAGCGGCTCGCGCTCCAGGTACGTCCGGCAGGCCCCCGCCACCGCCGGGGTGAGCGCCGGGACCACGCTGCCGATCACTACCCCTTCCACGCGGCTGGGTTCCAAACCGCGCAGGCGCAGCAGCTGGAGCAGCTCCAGGCCGATCTCGTCGGCTGTCCGCTCGGGGTGGGTGGCCAGCCGCCAGGAGGCGGCGAGCTGCTCGCCTTCGTACAGGGCGAGCGTGACGTTGGTGTTGCCGACGTCGATGGCCAGCAGCATTTGCTGGCCGGCAACTCTAAGAGGTCGGGTTGTGGATCACGAAGGTGCCATCCAGAGGTGGGCTGCCGGCGCTGCGGTCCCAGTTCACCCGGCAGGAGACGGTGATGGTGGCGTTGCTGTCGGTGGCCGGGAAGGGTGCGTCGCAGCCCGACACCTCGTGGCCGTCGCCGCGGTCCCTGACCAGGAAGTGCACGCTGGCCGCCCCCTCGCCCTTGCCGCCGTAGTTCTCGAGGGTGGCCTTCATCGTGCAGCCGTTGCTGTCACAGCCCTCGTAGCCGAACCCCTGCCCCTGCCACACGAAGTAGGGCGGCCAGGTGCCGCTGTCGGCGGAGTCGACGAACTTGGTGGGGACCGTCACCTCCACCGGCGAGCCGTAGGCCGAGAGCCAGAGGCTGACCTGCGAAATGTCCGGGCCGGCCTGCATGCCGGGCAGTGTGTCGATCTGGACCGGCCGGCTGCCAGCCACCTGGACCGTCACCGATGGTGAGCTCAGCGCCGTCGTGCGCACGCCGCTGGCCGTGGCCGCCTTCGACTTCACGGATTTGCCGGCCGCGGCCTCCAAAGACCTGGCCATGGCCGCGCGATCGGTCACCTGCAGCGCCACGTTGGCCACCGGTGCGGCCGGGTACTTCACCCAGCGGTCGAAGACCGGGAACTTGAGCAGCTTGCCGAAGTAGTCACGCCCCTGCATGTAGACGACGTCGCCGTCGTCCTGGATCTGCACGGTGCCGCTGCTGGTGGTGATGCTGCCGCTGGCCCGGCGCCGGGAGTCGACCATGAGGTCGATGCCGTAGCTGCTGCCCGAGTAGGTGACAGTCCCCGTCATCCGCACCGAGGGCGCGGTGGCGAAGGCCTGGAGGCTGGAGTGCAGGGTGGGTCCGGTGGGAGCGTTGTCGCCGCCACAGGCGGCGGTCAGCAGCACGAGGACGGCAACTATCGACTGGCGCGGGATCAGCCGATCTTACCCAGCGGTCCCCGCCGACCAGCGGCCCAGGGCGGCCGCCGCCCGGGCCACCGCCCGCGCCCGGGCCCGGACCCGGGCCGGCTGCGGC
>DASUVY010000087.1:0-10349 GCA_036378695.1 Candidatus Dormiibacterota bacterium | reverse complement strand
CGGCCTTGACCTTGAAAGAGCCCTTGAGGATGCCGTTGCCGTTGGGTTCGGTCACAGTGCCCGAATTGTACCCACGGGTCTTCCGCGGCTACCGTTGATAGCTTGCGCTCCCGCTGGACGCTGGCGGCCGCACTCCTGCTCACCGCAGCCTGCAATCCGCTGGCGACGGCGGCGCCCGCCATCGGGGCGCCGGCGGCGGCGTCCTATCGCCCCAGCCCGGCGACCCATCGCGGCGGCACGCTGGTGCTCGGCGACTGGGAGTTCCCGCAGACCCTCGACATCTACGCGGCCGCTACCGATGCCGATTTCCGCGCTGCGTCAGTGATGTATTCGCCGCTCTGGGGCCTGGACGCCAAATTGCAGCCCTATCCCGACCTGGTCCGCGAGGTGCCGACGGTGCAGAACGGTGACGTCAAGGTGGCGGCCGGCGGCGCCATGACCGTGCTGGTCAGGCTGCTGCCCGGTCTGCACTGGAGCGACGGCGCACCGCTCACCGCCGACGACGTCGTATACACCTGGCAGTCGCACGCCCAGGCCTTCCCGCGGCTGCTCGGCGTCCAGCGCCGGTCGGACACCGACGTGGTCTGGAGCTTCGGCTCCGTCTTTGCGCCTTATTTGGAGATCGGGCCGCAGTTCTGGGTGGTCCCGGCGCACCACCCGCAGCCGGCCGAGGTGGTGTCCGGCCCGTTTGTGCTCGCCGGGCAGGTGGCCGGGCAGAGCCTCACCTATGCGGCCAACCCGCACTACGCGGACGGCCGCCGGGGATACTTCGCCCATCCGCCCGACCTGGACCGGGTGGTGGACCGCGTCTATCCGAGCAAGGCCGCGCTGCTGGCCGGGCTGCGGGCGGGCGAGGCCGACCTCGGCTTCAACCTCGACACCGGCGACCTCCACGACCTGCAGGGCATGAGCGGGTCGGCGCCGCTGGTCTTCACCGGCCTGCGCAGCGAGTTCCTCAACCCCAACCACGCGGCCAACGCCGCCACCGGCCAGAGCCCACCCTGGGTCGGGGACCCTGCCGTCCTGGACGCCCTGGACCGGGCCCTTGACCGCCCCGCGCTGCTGGACGCCGAGCTGGGCGGCCAGGGCCGGCCGAGCCGCGCGCTCTTTCCCAGCGCCCTGCGGAGCTGGGTCGATCCGGCCGCGCCGGGACCTACCCGCGACCTGGAGGGCGCCCGCCAGCTGCTCGACGGCGACGGCTGGAAAGCCGGCGTCGACGGCGTCCGCCAAAAAGGCGCGCGTCGGCTGCAGTTCGAGCTGCTGGCCGCCTGCGGGACCGCCGCCGCCGCTCAGGAGGTGGCGCTACTGAAGCAGCAGTGGCAGGACGTCGGAGCCTCAGTGGCGACCGGGTGCCAGCCGCGATCGCAGTTCTTCGGCCAGACCAACCCCGGCGGGCGCTTTGACATGACGGTCTACTCCAACCAGTGGCTGGCCGACCCGGACGCCTGGGCGGTCTTCGGCGCGTCCGGCTCCAGCTGGAATCGCTGCCAGGATCCCAAGGTGGATGCCGCTCTGGGGGCAGGCGCCGCGACCCTCGACCCGGCCAAACGCCAGGCCGACTACCTGGCCCTGCAGCGGGAGTGGCTGGCCTACCACTGCACGATCCCGCTCTACGAGTGGCCCGAGCTGCGCCAGGTCGCCGGCGGCGTTCACAACTTCCTGCCGGCAGGCGGCCCCTCGCTGGATACCTGGAACGCGGCGGATTGGTGGCTGGGGTGACGGCCGGATGACGGCAGGTCGACGCCCTTAGGGCGGGCCCACGCGCGAGCGCGCGATTTTCAATTGCATCTCGTGAGAGCAGGCAGCCCCGGCGGGCTCTGGACGCGCCGCTCGCTGCGCTTCCAGGCGGTGACGCTGCTGGCGGCGCTGGTGACGGTGTTCCTGGTTGCCAGAGGCGTGATCATCACGTCCCTCGCCGACGCCCAGCAGCAAAGCCACGTCGCGGATGCGGCGGCCAGCCTGCGCTCCAGCGCCTACGTGTACAGCGAGCGCATCACGGCGGAGGAGGGCGCGCTCGACGAGTACTCGCTGACCCAGGACGCCTCCAAGCTGGTGGTCTACGAGCGGGACCGCCAGCGGGCGATCGACGCCCGCGTCGCCTTTGCCCTGATGCCGGCCTCCGGATCCGTGGCGGCCGAGCGGACACGTCTGCTGGCCGCCGCGGACGCCGTGCAGATCTGGACCGAGGAGCTACTCGGCCGGCTGGAGAACCAGGAGGCGATCCCAACCAGCTTCTGGGACGCCGGCGCCGCTCTGGACGAGACGCTCGACGCCGAGGCCGGCATCTTCGACCTGCGCGCCGGGAGCGTGGCCAACACCGCACGCGAGGCCGCGGCCGCGGCCGATCAGCAAATCCTGATCTCCTCTTTGGTCGGGGTCGGCGTGGGCATCGCGGGCTTGCTGCTGCTGGCGTGGCTGTTCTTCATCGGCACGCTGCGGCCGATCAGCCGGCTGGCGGCCGTCGCCACCCAGCTCAGCAAGGGCGGCGAAGCGGTCATCCCGACCGGTGAGGGAACCCAGGAGATCCGCGAGCTCAGCCAGGCGCTGGCGGTCTGGCGCCGCCTTACCGACGCCCGCCTTCAGCTCGCCGAGGACATGGCCGCGGTCAACGAGCAGGTCGATCCCGATGAGGTGCTGGGGAGGGCCGGCCGCCTGCTCGCGCGCCAGTTCTCGGCCGACCTGGTCGGCATCTCCGTGCTTGACCCCGAAAACGAGCTGATCACCCACCTCTCCACGGAGCCCGGCCTCGGGCTGGGCGGCATGAACCGCTCGCCGGTGCCCCCGGGCTCTCCGGTCAGCCAGTGCCTGCGGACGCGGCGGCCGTTCCTGACGGACGCCCAGGATGCGCGCTGGCCGGCGGCACTCACCGACTTCGCGAAGCAATCGGGACTGGCCTCACTGATGGTGGTGCCCATGATCTCGGCGGGCGAGCTGGTGGGGGCGGCCGCGCTGGCCCGTCGCAGCGACCAGCCCGCTTACACGCGCGACGACCTGAGCCGGGCGCAGATGACCATTCCCCAGGTCGCGTCCTCGCTGAATGTGGCTCGCCTCATCAAGTACCTGGAGCACGCCAACCGCCACAAGAGCGAGTTCCTGGCGCACATGAGCCATGAGCTGCGCACGCCACTCAACTCAATTCTGGGTTTCGCCCAGCTGCTGGCCGGCGAGGACTACGGACCGCTGAACGAGCGCCAGCGCCGGTACGTGGAGCATGTCACCAGCAGCGGCGCGCACCTGCTCTCCCTGATCAACGACGTGCTGGACCTGACCAAGGTGGAGGCCGGCCAGCTGGAGCTGATCACCGAGTCGGTGGCGCTCAAGCAGCTGCTGACCGGCTGCGCTGACGAAATCGCGCCTCTGGCGCGGCACAAGTCGCAGCGCCTCGTCGTGAAGGCGCGCGGCAACCTCTCGGTCCGCGCGGATGCGCGCCGGCTGCGCCAGGTCATGCTCAACCTGGTCTCCAACGCGATCAAGTTCACGCCCGAGGGCGGGACCGTGGTCGTGGAGACGGAGCGTGACGGCAGCGAGGTCCTCGTCCACGTGCGCGACAACGGCGTCGGGGTGCCGGCGGGCGAGCGCGAGCGGATCTTCGAGGCCTTCACGCAGGTGCGCACCGGCCGCACACGCAGCGACGAGGGCACGGGCCTGGGGCTGGCGCTCTCGCGCCGGCTGATGGAGCTGATGGGCGGCGCCCTCGTGCTGGATGCGCGGCCGGGCCGAGGCTCGACCTTCACCGTCCGGCTCCCCGCGGTCGCGGGCGCCGCCGCTCCCGCCGCCGTCTAACCGAGGCGGTTCGTTCGGGACCTTTTCATGAAATCGGCCAGCAGAGATGCTCCGCGGGGGTACTTTTTCATGAATTCACCCCGAAATCGGGGTGCCGGCGAAGTGGCAGGCCGCCAGGTGCCCCTCGGGCTTCATTTCCAACGGCGGCTCCACCTCCGCGCAGATCTGCTGCGCCAGCGGGCAGCGGGTGCGGAACCGGCAGCCCGACGGGGGGTTGATCGGGCTGGGCACGTCGCCATGCAGCACGATGCGCTGGCGGCGGGCGCCCGGCCGCGGTTCCGGGACCGCTGATAGCAGCGCCATCGTGTAGGGGTGCAGCGGCCGCCGGTAGAGGTCCTCGGCGACCGCCAGCTCGACCACCTTGCCCAGGTACATGACCGCGATGCGATCTGAGATGTAGCCCACCACGGCCAGGTTGTGCGCCACGAACAGGTAGGTCAGGTTGAACTCGCGCTTCAGCTCGACGAGCAGGTTCAGGACCTGTGACTGGATGGAGACGTCGAGCGCGGAGACCGGCTCATCCGCGACCACGAACTTGGGCTGCAGCACCAGGGCCCGCGCGATCCCGATGCGCTGGCGCTGGCCACCCGAGAACTCGTGGGGATAGCGGCCCGCGGCCTCCGGGCGCAGCCCCACGCGCTGCAGGATCTCCTTGACCTTGGCCGCGCGCTGGCGGCCGGGCGCCAGGCCGTGGATGGCCAGCCCCTCGCTGACGATCTCGCGCACCGTCATGCGCGGATTCAGAGACCCGACCGGGTCCTGGAAGATGATCTGCATATCGCGGCGCATGGCCTTGAGCTCGCGGCCGCGCATCCGGGCCACGTCGCGCCCCTCAAAGAGGATCTCGCCCGCCGTGGGCTCGACCAGGCGCAGGAGCGTGCGGCCCAGCGTCGACTTGCCGCAGCCCGATTCGCCGACCAGGCCCACCGTCTCGCCAGGCAGGACGTCGAGGTCCACCCCGTCGACCGCCTGCACCTGCCCGACCGTCCGCTGCAGGATCCCGCGCCGGATCGGGAAGTGCTTGGTGACGCCCCGCGCCGAGAGCAGCGGCTGCGCCTGGGTGCTCAAGCCGAGACTTCGACCCCGGCCGTCTGCCGCGGCCCTTTCTCGCACAGCCAGCAGGCGCTCTGCTGGCCGCCCGCCTCCAGCAAGGGCGGATCCTCCTTGAGGCACTTCTCGAAGGTGTAGTCGCAGCGGGTGGCGAAGCGGCAGCCGGGCGGCCAGGCCAGCGGGCTGGGCACCATGCCCCGGATAACCTTGAGCGGTTCGGCCTGCGTCATCCCCAGCACGGGAATCGAGTGCAGGAGCGCCTCCGTGTAGGGATGCTGCGGGCTGTTGAAGATGGCCTGCACCGGACCGCGTTCGACCACCCGGCCCGCATACATCACGGCCACGTCGTCGGCCATCTCGGCGACCACGCCGAGGTCGTGCGTGATGAGCAGGATCGCCATCCCCAGGCGGTCGCGGAGATCCTTCATCAGCTCCAGGATCTGGGCCTGGATGGTGACGTCGAGGGCCGTGGTGGGCTCGTCGGCAATCAGCAGCTTGGGGTTGCAGGAGAGCGCCATGGCGATCATGACGCGCTGGCGCATGCCGCCCGACATCTGGTGCGGGTAGTCGCGCACGCGCTTGTCGGGCGAGGGGATGCCGACCAGCTTCATCATCTCGACCGCCCGCGCCCGGGCCTGGCGCGGGCCCACCTTCTGGTGCAGCTGCACCGCCTCCGCGATCTGGTCGCCGACCGTGTAGACGGGGTTGAGCGAGGTCATCGGCTCCTGGAAGATCATCGAGATCTCGTTGCCGCGGATCCGCTGCAGCTCGTCCTCCTCGAGCTGGACCAGGTCGCTCTCCCCGAACAGGATCCGGCCGCCCTTCTCGATACGCCCGGGATGGTCGATCAGCCGCATCACCGAGAGCGCCGTGACCGACTTCCCGCAGCCCGACTCGCCGACCAGGCCCAGGGTGCGCCCGGGCGCGATCGCGAGGTCCACGCCGTCAACCGCCCGGACCACGCCGGCCTGCGTATGGAAGTACGTGCGCAGGTTCTCGACCCGCAGCAGCTCACCCACTGCCTGCGAATCTAACCGTCGAGCCACCAATCGGCCACGTTCCAGGTATCGCCGGTGCCACCGGGGTTGGGTGCGTAGTTGTGCAGGTGCCGCGAGCTGAGGCCGACGTCGAGGTGCTGGTAGAGGGGCACCTCGCAGGCCAGCTTTCGGTACTGGACCTGAAGGTCGCGGTAGGCGGCAGCGCGGCGGGCGCGGTCCAGGGTGGCCCGGCCGGCGGCCAGGTCCGCGTCCAGGGCCGGGTTAGAGCAGCGCGAGAAGTTGCTGCCGGCGGGCGGGATGCGGGAGCTGTGGAGGGTGGCAAAGAGCCCGTCCGGGTCCGCCGGCGTATCCCACGCGAAGAGCGCGGCATCGAAGGCGCCCTGCGGTAACCGGCCGCCGAACAGCTGGTCCGGGCTGTACTCCTCGACGCGCACGTCGGCGCCGGCCTGCCGCCAGCCCGCCACCAGGGTCGCGGCCTCGGCCGCGCGCAGTGGCGAGCCCGCGATCGTGGCCAGGCTGAAGCGCAGGGGCCGGCCGCTCTTGGTTCGGATGCCGTCGGGCCCGCTGCTCCAGCCGTCCGCGTCGAGAGCGGCGCGGGCGGCGTCGACCTGAAAGCGCGGGGGCGCCAGGTCGCCGTCGAACGCCCAGGCCGACAGGGGGCTGACCGGGCCGACGGCGGGCGGAACGCGCCCCGCCAGCGGGCCCGCGCGCACGCCGTCCACGTCGACAGCGATCGCCAGTGCGCTTAGCAGGTTTGGGTCGCCCTGCCAGGCGGGTGACCGCTGGTTGAACGTGACCTGCTCGTAGGACAGGTCCGGCACAGCCTCCTAGTGGAGGCCGCTGGCAGGGATCAGGTCCGCCTCGTTTAGCTCCGCCGCGGCCTGCACGTCACCGGTCTTGAGCGCGGCCAGCAGCGCGCCCTTGGTCGCGAAGGCCTTGAACACCAGCTTTTCCAGGTAGGCGTTGTGATTGAGGAGCGGCATCTCGGCGCGGCCGTCGGGGTAGTGCGGGTTGCGCTGCAGCGTGAGGTGGTCGGCGGGAACCGAGTCGGCCACCTGAAAGGGGCCCGACACCACGTTGGGCGCCGACCAGTAGCCGTCGGCGTCTAGCTTGGCCCGGTCGATGCTCGCCAGGCGGTGCTTGGGCACGACCGCGGAGAAGAGCAGGCCGAAGGCGGGATAGACCGACCTGAAATGGACGGTGAACGCCAGGTCGCCGGTCTTCTCGACGCCGGTGATCTGCTCATAGCCCTCCTGGGTGCGCGGCGTGACCTGCCAGGTGAAGAGCACGTCGTCGGCGTTCAGGGGCTGGCCGTCCGACCAGTGCAGGCCCGGCCTCAGCTCATACGCCACGTCCATGCCTGAGCCGACCAGCTTGGGAGTGGGGACGCTGCGCGCGAGGTCGCCGTAGAAGTCGAGGCTGGGGTCGAGCCCGAGCAGGCCGCTGAAAAGCGTCTGCTCGATGAGCTCGGCGCCCGGCGGACCCGCCAGGTAGGTGGGCGGCAGGCTGGCCGGGAACTGCCAATCGCCCACCGTGGCCACGCCGCCCTGGCGGCGCGGCGGCTCGGCCTGGTAGTGCGCGGCGGGCGCGATGGCCGAAGGCGTGGCGGCGGTTGGTGCGGCGGTCGGTTTAGAGGTGGGGCCGCCCGTGGAGCAGGCCGCGAGGATCAGGACGAGGGCAGCGGCTCGCCGCACCGGGCGAGGTTACGTCAGAGCCGTTCTAGAACCGCGGTGCGCTTGCTCGAGTACTCGCTGTCGCTGAGGACGCCGTTGGAGTGCAGGCGGTCGAGCATGTCCATCTCCTCCAGGACGTCCAGCAGCGGCGCCATGGTGCGCCGCGCCAGGTAGCCGTCGGAGGCGCCGCGCTCCTCGGGATGCCGGGGATCGAACTCGCGCACGTAGAAGAGCGCCTTGACCGCCGAGAACGGGATGCCCAGCTTGCGCACGCCGCCGTTGGCCCCGCCCTCCTCGGGATGCAGGTGGAGGACGATCCCGTAGCGGTGGCGCTGCAGCGCGCCGTCGATGTGCCCACGCAGCACCTCGCCGTCGAGGAAGCGGATGGCCACCTTGCGGGTCGGCGTCTCGGGCTCGCGGCCCTGGCTCAGCGGCAGCTCCACCCACTTGACGGCGGACAGCGGGACCCACGCGGTCTCGTTGTTCTCGATGCCGGCCACGTCGTCGACGTCGACCAGAAAGTCTGGTTCGTCGAAGTCCAGCTCGCGCGCGTTGCCGGCCATCGTCTCGTCGTCGAAGAAGCGAATGGTGACGTGAGCCATCTCGTACCTAAACCTTAACGGGGCGCCGCGGGCCCAACTTGCGGGAGCAGGACACGCAGGTGGCCAGGTGCCGGCGCACCCCCTCGGCCTGGGCCGCACGCAGCTTGCCGGCCAGGTAGGGCGCCAGCAGTGGATGCACCTCCGCGCAGGCGAGGTCGGTGCCGCCCTGCATGGTCACGAACTCCTCCTTGAAGCGCAGCCGGGCCCGGTAGAGCAGCGTCTCCACCGCGCTCTCGCTGATCTTCATGACCTGCGCGATGCGCCGGTAGCTGAGGCCCTGGAGCTCGCGCAGGGTGAGCACCAGCCGGTACTTCTCGGGCAGCCGCTGGGCGACCAGCCAGACCTGGCGGCGCAGCTCGTTGGTTTCGCTCTGCA
Source organism: Candidatus Dormiibacterota bacterium (assembly GCA_036378695.1). GTDB lineage: Bacteria > Chloroflexota > Dormibacteria > Dormibacterales > Dormibacteraceae > CF-28. The sequence continues at coordinate 1,868 of DASUVY010000087.1, read as the reverse complement.
CGACCGGGTCGTAGGCGTGGGCGGGCGCCGGCAGCCGGAGCATGGCGTCCTCGTCGTCCTCGGCCAGGTTGTCGGCCAGCTCGCGCGGATCGCGCTGCCGGCGACGCAGCTCGTCGTAGCAGAGGTTGCGGGCGACGGTGTGGATCCAGCCCCCGAAGTTGAAGCTTTCGTCGACGCGGTCCAGGTTGCGCAGCGCCTTGAGGAAGGTCTCCTGCGCGATGTCCTCGGCCAGCAGGGCGTCGCCGAGCTTGCGCCGCACCAAGCGGTAGATCGACCCCACGTAGCGGCGGTGAAGCTCCTCGAAAGCCGCGGTCTCGCCGGCCCTGAAGGCCTCGACCAGGTCGATGTCGCTGCGGGTGTCGGTCGTGCTCAATGCAGTGCGCCCAAGAGGTGGCAGGCGCGCTCGGCGGCGCGCTCGACCAGGCCTTCGGCGTCGCGGCCCATGTCCTCGGCGGTGGCCGGGCCCTCGGCGATCGGTAGCACCGCCACCACGCCGCAATCCAGAAGCGACTCCCAGCCCGCGCCCAGCGCGCCCGCCAGCAGGACGACTGGCACGCCCGCCCTTTGGGAGCGCGCCGCCACCTCGGCCGGGCCCTTGCCGTAGGCGGTCTGGGCGTCCACCCGGCCCTCGCCGCTCATCACCACCGTGGCGCCGGCCAGCGCGCGGTCGAACCCGGCCGCCTCCACCACCAGCGGGGCGCCGCGCACCAGCCGCGCGTCCAGGAAGGCGACCAGGCCGGCTCCCGCGCCTCCGGCCGCGCCCGCGCCGGGGATCTCCGCCACGGACCGCCCAAGGTCGCGCTCCACCACCGCAGCGAGGCGCCGCAGCGCGGCGTCGAGCTCGGCGACCATCTCCGGGGTCGCGCCCTTCTGAGGTCCGTAGACGGCGCTGGCACCTTCGGGACCGGTGAGCGGGTTGGTGACGTCCACCGCCACCTCGACCCGCAGGTGCCGCCAATCGGGGTCCACGTCCGAGGCATCGATGCGCTCCAGGCGCGCCAGAGCGGCACCGCCGGGGGGCAGTTCGTGGCCGTCAGCGTCCAGCAGGTGGAAGCCCAGCGCCTGCGCCATCCCGGCGCCGCCGTCGTTGGTGGCCGAGCCCCCGATGCCGGCGATGATCTTGGTGGCGCCGCGGGCCCGGGCCGCCTCCAGCAGCTCGCCGAAGCCGTAGGTCGAGGCCGCGCGGGGATCCAGCCGCCCTGCCGGGACCAGGGGCAGGCCGCTGCTCGAGGCCAGTTCGACGACGGCCGTGCGGCCGCCTTCCAGGAGTCCGAACTCGGCGGCTACCGAGTCCCCCAAAGGCCCGCGCACGGTGACCCGCACCAGCTCGCCGCGGCCGGCGGCCACCAGGGCCTCCACGGTGCCCTCGCCGCCGTCGGCCACTGGGACCTCCGCGACCTCGGCCTCCGGCCAGGCCCGGCGCACCCCACGGGCGATGGCGCGCGCGGCGGCGGGGGCGCCAAGGCTTCCCTTGAACGGATTGGGGGCAGCCACGACCTTCATGGGCGCGGCCGAGTCTAACCGGCCCGGTCGCGAACCCGAGCCGTCCTAACTAGTAGACCGGTATCACCCAGTCCGAGTACTTGGGGTTCTCCCCACGCACCGCGCCGAAGTAGATCTGCTGCAGCTCCTGGGCGATCTCGCCCACCCGGCCGTCGCCGACCGGCCGGTGATCGATCTCGATCACGGGCGAGATCTGGGCACCGGTGCCGCACAGGATCAGCTCGTCGCAGGTGTAGAGCTCGGTGCGGTCGATGCTGCGCTCGACCAGCGGCATCTTGAGCTCGTCGCGCACGATGCCCATCACGAACTTGCGCGTGATGCCTTCGAGGATGTCGTCGGTGACCGGCGGCGTCACCACCTGGCCT
>DASUVY010000086.1:0-18262 GCA_036378695.1 Candidatus Dormiibacterota bacterium | reverse complement strand
AGCGTCCGCAGCGGACGCGCTTCGCCGTGGCGTCCCTTTTTCTCGAACGGGCCCCGCGAGAGTCAGGTCTTCCGTTCGAGAACAGGAGCGTTTTATGCAGTCCGGAACCATCAAGAAGCTCGTCTCCGACCGCGGCTTCGGCTTCATCGCAGCCGAGGATGGGAAGGAGTACTTCTTCCACCGCAGCGGTACCGAGGGCGACTTCGATCGCCTGGTCGGTGGCGAGCAGGTGACCTTCGAGGTCGAGCAGAGCCAGAAGGGCCCCCGGGCCAACAAGGTTCGGCTGGCCAACTAAGGCACAGCGGAGAGGCCCCCGCCTTCGGGCGGGGGCCTTTTGTTTTTCGACCGGGACATGGATCTCACGGGAAGCGATGAACCCACTCCGGCGTGGCGTACTTCGACGCCGCCAGCTCCCGGGCGGCGTCCAGCTCTGAGCGGCTGAGTTCGTCCGAAGGTCCGCCCGCCCCGCGCGCCAGCGCGGCCTCCACCTCCTCCAACGGCAGCGACGTGAACATGGTCAGCGGAGTCACCATCTTCTCGGCCGAGCGCGGTCCCCGCGCCTCCAGGGTCGGCCGGCCGATTCGGATCAGCCGAGGCACGATCCCAGGATCGATCGCGTAGGCCATCGTTGTGTGGTGCAGCACGGCGCCCCGGCGCCGCGCCTGCGCCGCCCCGGCGATCTTCCCCGCCGGCGAGACGATGTCGTTGATCGGCCGGTAGGAAGCGGGCACGCCCAGTTCCACCAGCTCTGCCACCGCCCACGCGTCGAGCTCGCGGAACGAATCCACAAAGGAGAGCCCCCGCACCAGCGCCTCGGGCAGGTACAGCGAATAGGTCAGCGTGCCGCCCGGCTCGCAGACCATGGTCCCGCCTCCGCTCATGCGCCGCACCACGGCAAAGCCGAGCGAAGCGCACGCTTCGAAGTCCACCTCGTTGCGCAGCGATTGGTGCGAGCCCACGACCAGGGCCCGCTCGGTCCAGCGCCAGAAGCGCAGGCAGGGCCCGCGCCGCCCCGCGGCCACGGCATCCAGCAAAACCTCATCGAGGGCCAGGTGCTCCACGGCCGGGAGCGGGAGGGTGGGCAGAATCGCCCACCCTCTCAGCTCAATCAGCGCTCAGCCGTTTTTGGCCAGGTCGGAAAGGTTGACCAGGTGCCACTTGTCCGCGGTCGCCTTGGTCACCGCGAACGCGTTCTGGTCCTGCGCTCCAGAAGCGTCCAGCGCGATCAGGCCCTTGGCCTGCAGGTACCCGTTGAGCAGCTTGACGGTGGCGGCGGGGTCCGGCGTGGCCTCGCCCTTGCCCTTGTTGATGAACTCCAGCTCGGTCGCCGCGTAGCCCGGGTAGAGGTCGATGTCGCCCTTCTCGAGGGCGGGCTCGACGACCTCGCGGTTGCCCAGGTTGAGCTTGTAGGAGACGTCATAGCCAAGCCCCTTCAGGGCCTGGCCGTAGATCTGGGCCATGATGCTCGACTCCGAGAAGTTGAAGCCGGCGACCGTGATCTTGCCCTTGCCCGAACCGCCGCTGGTGCTCACCCCGATCTTCTTCAGGTAGTCGGAGGCGATCTGGGCGGGATCCTGCTTGTCGATGTCGGCCGACTTGTTCATCCCCGCCAGGTCCGCGGTCGTGAGCTTGCCGTCGATCTGGTTGAGCAGCGCGGTGGCGTCCGCCTTGAGCGCCGCCTGGCGACCCACCGGCACCACGTTGTCAGCGTTCTGCAGGTGCTTGTCGTCGTTGAGCACGACGTAGCCCTTGGCCGCGATCGAACCGTCGCTCGAGAACAGCAGGCCGATCTGGATGTCGCCGCGGTCGAGCGCCGCCTTGGTCAGCGGACCGCCCGCGTCCAGCGGCTTGAAGTCCTTGAAGGTGAGCCCGTACTTGTCCATCAGGCCCTTCTCGCAGAAGGGCCGCTGCGGGCACTCGGGCGGGCCGCCCAGGATCATCTGGGAGGCGATCGGCTTGCCCGTCGTTGACGGGCTGCCGCCGCCCGACGAGCCGCACGCGCTCGCCAGCAGTGAAAGCCCGAGCACCCCCGAGAGGATGGCTCGGAAACCCCAATCTCGCATCGCCGTCAGCCTCCTTGCAAAACCAATTCGTCCGTACGCATCGGACGACTGAACCAGCGGATCGACGCGCGCATGGGGCGCGGCGTCGCCAGCCACTGCAGCCCGGCCAGTGCCAGCTCCGCCAGCATGGCCAGGGCGGCCACCAGTATCGCGCCCGCGAAGATCTGCACATCGTCGCGCTGCGCAAAGCCGTCCACGATGTAGCGGCCGAGCCCGCCCCAGGCGACCACTGCCGCCAGTGTCGCGGTGGCCACGACCTGGACTCCCGCCGTTCGAATGCCGGCCATGATGACCGGCAACGCGACAGGCATCTCCACCCTCAATAGCGCGACGTGCTCGCGCATTCCCAGCCCGCGGGCGGCCTCCTTCAGCTCGGGATCGACGTCGCGCATGCCCACGTAGGCGTTGGTGACGATGGGCGGAACGGCCAGCGCCACCAATGCGATGAAGGCGGGCGGCGCGCCGATCCCGAAGAGCTGGACCGCGATCACCAGGATCCCGAAGGAGGGCACCGCCCGCCCCACGTTGGAGATGTTGATGGCGAGGTTGCCGCCCCGCCCGTAATGGCCGAGCACTACCCCGACGGGCAGCGCCAGCACGGCCGCGGTGAGCGTGGCCAGGAACGACATCTGCACGTGCTCCCACAGCCGGTTCGGGATCCCGAAGCTGCCATCCCAATGTGCGGGATCGGCAAACCATTGGACGACCTGCCCGAAGATGGTCACCGCCCTCCCCTCCAGGGCGTGGCCAGGCGCTGCGCGCCGGCCAGGAGCACGTCCGCCACCACCGCCAGGACCACCGAGCCGGCCGCGCCCACCACCAGCGGGGTCTTGAAGTCCTGGATGAGGCCGCTCAGGATCAGCTGGCCCAGGCCGCCCTCGCCGAGCAGCGCGGTGACCGTGACCAGGCCGATCGTGGTCACGGTGGCCAGCCGGACGCCGGCCATGATCACGGGCAGCGCCAGCGGGATGTCGATCGTGAGCAGGCGCCGGGCCGGCCGGTAGCCCATGCCGGTGGCGGCCTCGCGGATCTCGGCCGGGACGCCGTCCAGCCCGACCACGATGTTGCGGACCAGGATCAGGATCGTGTAGCTGATGAGCCCGACCTCGGCGGTCACGATGGTCAGCCCGGTGAACGGCACCAGCAGGGCGAAGAGGGCCAGCGAGGGGATCGTGTAGAGGACTCCGGCCACTGAGAGCACCGGGTTGCGCAGGGCGCGCCAGCGCCAGACCACCAGCCCGACCGGGACCGCCACCAGCAGGCCGCCGACCACCGCGATCGCGGTGAGCTGGATGTGCTGGAGCAGCGCCTGCCAGATCACGTCCGTGTGCCGGCCCAGCCAGTCCCAGCGGATCCAGGGATCGGTGGCGTCCAACCAGACCACGGGTCTCACCCTATCGTTGGAAGGCTTGATCCGCCTCGATCACGTTCGCAAGGAGTACCCGGGCGGCCAGGTGGCCGTGCACGACCTCAACCTCGAGATCGGCGACGGCGAGACCGTGATGCTGGTCGGTCCCTCGGGCTGCGGAAAGACGACCAGCCTCAAGATGATCAACCGCCTGATCGAGCCGTCCGGCGGCCACATCTACGTCGACGGCAAGGACGTCATGGGCGAGGACCCCGTCCTGCTCCGGCTGCGCATGGGCTACGTGATCCAGCAGACCGGGCTCTTCCCGCACATGACGATCGGCGACAACGTGGCCACGGTGCCGCGCATCCTGGGCTGGGACAAAGAGCGCATCCGGAAGCGGGTGGACCAGCTCCTGGAGCTGGTCGGGCTAGATCCCAAGCGCTACGCGCGCCGCTACCCGGCTCAGCTGTCCGGCGGCCAGCGCCAGCGCGTGGGCGTGGCGCGGGCGCTGGGGGCCGACCCGCCGATCCTGCTCATGGACGAGCCCTTCGGGGCTGTCGACCGGGTGACCCGCGACCGCCTGCAGGACGAGTTTTTGCGGATCCAGCGCGAGACCCGCAAGACCATCGTCTTCGTGACCCACGACATCGACGAGGCGATCAAGCTGGGCGACCGCATCGCGCTCCTGCGCGAGGGCGGGTACCTGGAGCAGTACGACGCGCCCGCGCGCCTGCTGGGGCGTCCGGCCACGCCCTTCGTGGAGCAGTTCCTGGGGCCCGACCGCGCCGAGAAGAGGCTGGCCGTGCTCCGCATCGACCCCTCCCGGCTCACGCCGGAGGATGGCGGCGGGCCGGTGGTGCCGGTGGACGCCTCCCTCTCCCAGGCGCTGTCGGCGATGCTGCTCGCCGACGCCGACCGAGTTCGCGTGGTTGACTCGGGGGGCGCGTTTTTGGGTCAACTGACGGTGGCGGCCATCTTCAGGTCGGCGGCCGACTCGCGAACGGAGGACGGAGCATGAAATTGCTGGGGGTCCTGCTGACCACCGGCGCGCTGCTGGCAGATCCCTATGCCACGGTTGCCGCGCACGCCGCGGCCACACCGATCCAGCACGTGGTGGTGCTGATGCAGGAGAACCGCTCGTTCGACAGCTACTTCGGCCACATCCACTACGAGGGGCAGCCTCACGCCACGCCGGAGCGGCCGAACGTCGGTTTTCACAAGACGCACTACTGCGAGGTCGCCGACCTCAACCATTCCTGGAACGGCACCCACCAGGAGATCGACGGCGGCCGGATGGACGGCTTCATGGCGGCCAACCAGGTCCCCGCCGACCCCACCGGTAGCCGGGCCATGGGCTGGTATGACCAGACCGACCTGCCCTTCTACTACTCGCTCTACAGCACCTTCGCGATGGGCGACCACTACTTCGCCTCGGCGCCCACGCAGACCTTCCCCAACCGGTTCTACCTGCTCGCCGGAACCTCCTTCGGCCACATCCGCAACGACCTGCCGGATGCCAACGGTTTCGCCCAGCGCTCGGTCTTCAACGAGCTGGACGAGCACCACGTGACCTGGAAGGTGTACGCCGCGCAGTACCCGCTGGCGATCGCGTTCCTCTTCTCTTACGTGCGCGACCACGACGGCGCCAAGGTCGTGCCCTATTCGGACTTTGCGGTCGATGCCGCGGCCGGCACGCTGCCGCAGGTGGCGTTTATCGACCCCATCTTCACGGGCCCCAACAACGTGGAGAACGACGAGCATCCGCCCTCCAACGTGCAGGTCGGCGAGCAGTTCACGGCGTCGGTGATCAGCACGCTTTTCGGCAGCCCCGACTGGGGCTCGTCCGCGCTGTTCCTGACCTACGACGAGCACGGCGGCTTCTTCGACCACGCGGCGCCGCCGCCGGCGGTGCCGCCCGACGACATCCCGCCCATGCTGCAGCCCGGTGATACACCCGGCGCTTTCGACATGTACGGCGTCCGCGTGCCCGCGGTCGTGGTGTCGCCGTACGCGCGCGCGCATTTCGTGTCGCACGTGGTCAACGACCACACCTCGATCCTGCGTTTCATCGAGGACGACTTCGGACTGGGCACGCTCACGCGCCGCGACGCTGCGGCTAACGACATGCGCGAGTTCTTCGACTTCTCGCACGCAACTTTCGCGACGCCGCCGGCGCTGCCCCCGGCGCCGCTCAACCCGGCCGAGGTGGCCTATTGCGCGAGCCAGCCGAGCAACACGTTCCCGTAGCCGACCCCGCACTGCGCGCGCAGCTGCTGGCGACCGAGCACTGGAGCCTGCTCGCCACCCGCAGCATGACCATGAACGAGATGCTGAGCCGCATCAGCACATTCCTGCTGGTGGTGTCGTCGAGCCTGGTCAGCCTGGCGCTGGTCGCGCAATTCACGCACTTTGATGCGCGCTTCCTGACCTTCGCGCTGGTGCTGCTGGGCGCGCTGGTGGTGATCGGCACAATGACGGGCCGCCGCGTGGGCAACGCGAGCCTGGAGGACCTTGCGCTGGTGATCGGCATGAACCGCGTGCGCGCGGGATATCTGGAGCTCGATCCGGGGCTCGAACGTTATCTGGTGACCTCCGCGCACGACGACGCCAGAGGCGTGTGGCAGTCGTACAACCACCTGCTGGGACCGCGGATGGTCTCCAACATCCTGGCCAGCAGCGGCACCTTCATCACCTTCGTCACCGCCGGGCTCATGGCCGCGTTCGTCGCCATGTGCGCGGTGGCCCTGGCGGCGCCGGTCTGGGTGGTGTGGGTGTGCGCCGCGGCCGGGGGCGTGCTGTACGCGGGGCTCTCGCTGCTGTCGGGACGGCGCTCCTACCGTCGCGTCAAGCGGTCGGTGCTCTTCCCCGAGCCGCCGCCAGCCGAGTAGTTCGGGCCCCGGCAATGCGCGTCGGGCGCCGGCGGCGGGATCACCAGCAGGCGCCCGTCGGCGCTGGTGACCATCTGCCAGCCACCCTCGTGCAGCTGCCAGGTGGTGACGGCTGCACACCAGGACCTGGTTGCCGAGGTCGGTGCTGCCGCCCTTTGACCAGGGAACCAGGTGATGCGGCGTGCACCAGGTTCCCGGCCGGCTGCATCCCGGCCACCGGCACGTCTTGTCCCGCGCGTTGAGCGCCCGCTTACCAGGCCCGCTGACGATCCGCCTGCCGCGCCCGACATCGATAACCACCGACTCGCTGCTCAGCACCACTCGGGTGAGCGTGCAGTCGCAGCTGAGCCGCTCCAGGGTCTTGCCCGCGATCGGAACGGACAGAACTTCGCCGGCCGGCACGCCGGGCAGCCCTTGCAGAGTCTCCAGCGTGGCCGTGACCTGCAGCTGAGCGCTGCCGCTGCCGTGTTCAGCGAATTCGACGAGGGCGTCGGCCAGGCGCTGGTCGCGTGGACGAGCATCCTCGCTGCCGCTGCGCTTTGCCAGTGGCTCGAGGGCCGCCATCAGGACGGCGCCGCCGGCCGGATCCAGGTTGCCCTTCAACCAGAGCAGGCCATGCACGTCTTTGCGCATGCTCAAGCGGCGCCCCTCCGCGAGCGTCACCTGCTCCTGCAGGAAGCCTTCGGCATCGATCCGGTGGCGCACCTTCTCCACGTGCTTGCGGAACTGCGTGACATTCAATCCCTCGGCGTCCTCCACGAGCTTCGTCTCGGATACCAGGCTCCATTTCTCGTTCAGTGCGTCCTTGAGATCCGACATCACCACCAGGTGGTCGAACCCGATGTCGCCGCGCTGCACCGCGGCGACCGTGTCAGGAAGCTCATCGAGATTGGCGCCCACGCAAACCGCCTGGACGGCGTCGTGCCACGCCATATGCGCGTCCTCCCGCAGGAATTGCACGGGCGTGTCGTAGCCGTCGTACATGTAGCCGCCGCGCGACTGCGCGTAGCGCCACGCCAGGCGCGCAAATTCGAGACGCATCAAGTCGATTTGATGCGCCTTTTCCACAACTTCCTGCCAGGTCGGAGCTGCTCCCCCAACCCCCTCGATCATGCACTAATTATAGAACGTTTGTTCTGGCCGGCGAGGTCACGTTGTTAAGGCAACGTGATGACGAGAGCTTCCGCATCCGCGTCGCCGACGACACGCGTGGTGTGACCCGCTCCCGAGGTGTCCTCGAGCAAGACCACATCGCCCTGCTCCATGCGGATCACGCGGCCGTCAGACACCTCCCCCTCAAGCGTCCCGCGCAGCAGTACAAAGAGCTGCCGGCGCGGCGTCGGATGCCAGCCACCGTCCCACCCCGCGGGCATGCGCAGGTACGCGAACCCGACCGCGGGCACCGGCGCCGAAACGAACAGCGGTGGCGCCGGCGGCGCGTACTCGGCAAGCACGAGGTCGGTTTCGATCTGCTCCGCATGGGAGCCTTGCGAATCGACATAAGTTCGCCAGTACTTCTTCTTCAAGGCACCATCTCCCCCGCCCGCACCGCCACCGGCAGCCGGTTCTCCGGCGGCGCCAGCGGGCAGGCCCAGCGCACGTCGTAAACGCACGACGGGTTGTAGGCGAAGTTGAAATCGAGCCAGACGTGGTCCGCTCCGACCTCGAACACGAGGGCGTGACCGTCGGTGTTCTTGACCGTGTCCACCAGGTAGCGGCCCGCGCCGTACGTCTCGTGGCGTGACGTGAGGTCGGCGAAGGGCACGAACAGGCCGCCACCGTAGCCGAGCTGCCGGAACGCGGTCAGCCGCAAACCCTCCACACCGGCCAGCGAAAAAGAGAGCACGCCGGCGCGCCGGTACACAACCACCCCGTCCTCGCCGCCGGTGTCGATCTCCAGGCGCGAGCCGTCGCCCGCGGACCACACCGCCTGCACTCGATAGGCCGCGTCATACGGAAACCAGCGCAGACCGTTGAATGAAGCGCGCTGCGCAACCGGTATCGGTGACTGTGGATGTGACCGGAACAACGCCTCCCGAGCCGCGCGCCACTCAGCGCTGTCCGGCAAGCGGTACAAATCGCCCACGCGGCGCCGCCAGTCGACCAAATCGAGCTCGTCCGACACCGTGAAATCATCCACGACCGTGGCCGCCTCGACCATGAGCCGCCGCTGGACGCTGGTGGCGGTCGTCCTGGGCAGCGCCTCGGTCTTCCTCGACTCCACCGTCGTCAACGTTGCCCTGCCCCGCATCGGCCGCGACCTGCCGGCCACCTATGTCGGCGTCCTGGAGGGCCAGTCCTACGTCTACAACGCCTACCTGCTGACCCTATCCACGCTCCTGATCCCCGCCGGCGCCCTGGGCGACCACTACGGTCGGCGGAAGATCTTCGCGATCGGGCTTGCCGGCTTCGCGCTGACCAGCCTTCTCTGCGGCCTGGCCCCGAGCATGGAGGCCCTGATCGTGGCGCGCATCCTCCAGGGGGCGGCCGGCGCGCTGCTCGTCCCCGAGTCGCTGGCCCTGATCCGGGCCAACTTCGAGGGCGAGGATCAGGGCCGCGCGATCGGGACCTGGGCCGCGACCAGCTCCGCGACCACCCTCCTCGGCCCGCTGGTGGCCGGGCTGCTGGTGGACACGCTCTCCTGGCGGGTGGCCTTCCTGATCAACCTCCCGCTGCTGGCCTTCGCGGCCTGGGCGCTGCTCGAGCACACCCCCGAGAGCCGCGACGACGACCCCAAAGCTCACCTGGACTGGCTGGGCGCCGCGATCTCCGGCGTGGCCGTGGGCGGCCTCAGCTTCGGCACCATCTACGGCCAGCAGCGGGCCTGGCACGGCACCGCCGAGTACATCGCGCTGGCCCTCGGCGCCGCGGCACTGGTCGCCCTGCCCTTCGAGCTGGCGCGCAGCCGCACGCCGCTGGTGCCCCTGCGCCTCTTCCGCTCGCGCGACTTCACCGTCGTCAACCTGGTCACCTTCGTCGTCTACGGCGCGCTCTACGTGTCGGGCTACTACCAGACGCTCTTCCTGCAGGGCGTGCTCGGCTACTCGGCGGCCGCGGCAGGGCTGGCCATACTGCCGGGGTCGCTGCTGCTGGCGCTCTTCTCGCGCCGGATGGGTCAGCTGTCGGTGCGCTACGGCGTGCGCACGTTCCTGGCCGCCGGCGCGACCGTGATGGCGGTCGGCACCCTCTGGCTGGCTCGGGCGCCCGTGGGCAGCGCAGCCTGGCGCCTGCAGCCCGGCCACCCGGCCAGCTGGATCCCGTCCCCCGGCTACCTGGTCGACATCCTGCCCTCATCGCTGCTCTTCGGCGTGGGCCTGGCCCTGCTGGTGGCCCCGCTCACCAGCGCCCTGATGGCCAGCGCGCCGGCGGCCAACGCCGGCGTGGCTTCAGCCGTCAACAACGCGATCTCGCGGGTCGGCCCGCAGCTGGGCGGCGCGCTGGTCTTCATCGGCGTCACCGCGCTCTTCCGCACGCGCGTGGGCGACCTCCGAGCCAGCCCGCTCAACCCGCCGCCGGCCGGTCTTTCGAAAAACCTGGTAAACGCGGCTTCCACCGACGCCTTCCATCTGGCCGCGGTGTTCTGCGCGGCGCTGCTGCTGACCGGTGCGTTGCTGGCTTGGGCCGGCCTGCGCACGCGCCCCCGACCAGCGCCCGCTTGAGACGCGGCACCTGGACGCTGCTGCTCGGCAACACCCTGGTCCTTCCTGAGCATCGGCGCCGTGGCTCTGCTCTCGGTGGCCGCCGGCCGCCTCGTTCAGCCGGCGCCGGCGCCGCGCAGCTTCGCGGTGTCGGCCCAGCCGTAGGCGACCTCGATCGCGTCTGTGCCCGGCCAGCCCAGGGGCTTCTCGCGCAGGTAGGCGCCGCCCAGCCGCTCGTAGAAGCGCCGCGCGGGCGAGTTCTCGCGCAGGACCCAGACCAGCATCGAGGTCAGGCCGGCCGCCGCCAGCCGATCGGCGGCAGCCGCCAGCAGGGCCCGTCCCCCGCCCGCGCGCCAGCGCGCCGGCCGCAGGTAGATCGCGTATACCTCGCCCCGGTGCCGGGCGTCGCCGTCCCGCTCGGGGCCGCAGTAGACGTACCCGGCGGGCGGTTCGTCCCAGACCAGGACGGCCTGCGGTGAGCGCGCCGGCAGCCGCTCCCGCCACCTGGGCAAGACCTGCTCGTAGGCGAAGCGATCGATCAGCTCCTCCGGCAGGAGCCCGGGATAGGTGGCCCGCCACGACTCCTCGTGGATGCGCGCGATGGCCTCGGCGTCTTCGGCGGTGGCGTCCCGCACCATCACGCCATAGGATCGCCGTGTGGGCGCGCGTGGGGCGGCGTTGGCCCGCCTCGGGGTCGCCGTGGCCGTGCTGGCCGCGGCCTCGCTGGCCTGGCTGCATCCCTGGACCCGGCCGCCTGTGCCGCCGGCCGAGATCAAGAGCGTCCAGGTCCTATCCGCCACCACCGCGGTGGTGCTGACGGACGACCGGCTGGCCTACGAGACCCGCGACGCCGGCGCCAGCTGGCGGTCCTTCGCGGTCGTCGCCGACTCCGAGGTCCGCTTTGTAGATCCGCTGCACGGCTTCCAGACAACCGAGGACAGGCTGCTGGCGACGGCCGACGGCGGGCGCAGCTGGCAGCCCCGGCAGCTGCCGCCGGGCCAGCACTACGCGCCTGCCGCCTGGTTCCTCGACGCCCAGCACGGTTGGTACCTGAACCTCAACTACCTCCCCGGCACCGGGCTCCCGCGCACGCTCTACCGCACCTTCGACGGCGGCCGCAGCTGGCAGTGGACGTGGAGCGGCACCTCGGGCACGGCGCAGGTGCCGCTCTTCGCCGACCCCGAGCACGGCTGGATGGCGGCCGACCTCTCGGTGCTGGCGACGGCCGACGGCGGCCAGACCTGGCAAAAGGTGCCGGCGCCCCTGCTGGGCGCGCGCGCCGGGGTGCGGCTGGCCGGACCGGCGCTGGTCGAGTACAGCTCGCGGCTCAGCTCGGCCGGGGAGGTGGTCTGGGAAGCCGCCACCAGCGCTGATGGCGGCGCCAGCTGGTCGCCGCCGGTGCTGGCGCCGCCGACGGGCATCATCGACCTGGAATTCGCGGACGCCCGGCACTGGCGCGCCATCTCGCGCGCCCAGGTCTGGCGGACTGATGACGCCGGGCTGAGCTGGCAGCCGCTCACCCCCCGTCTGCCCGCCGGCGACTGGCTGGACAGCACCAGCTACCTGGACGCAGATCGGGGCTGGGCGCTGGCCGGCACCCAGCCCAGCGCCTTCCCGACCCGGCTCCTGCGCACCGCCGACGGCGGCGGCAGCTGGACCGAGGTGGCTCTGCCCCAACTTGGTTGACGAGCTCCGCCTGATCCGGCCCCGGGAGCTGCGCGGTACCGCGCTGATCGGCGCCGGGCTGCTGGCGGTGGCCCTGCTCGCGATCGCCTACCTGCGCCCGGTGCCGCGCGCGCCCTACGTGGCGCCGCCGCCGGCTCAGATAACTATTCAGTCCTGGCACTTCGCGGACGCTCGCGACGGCTGGGTGGCGGTTCGCCGCCAGGACACGGCCGCCGGCCGCTCGGCGCTGTTCGCCACCCACGACGGCGGCGCCACCTGGTCCCGGCTTTCGCTGCCGGTGCCCAGCGCCTACGCGGTCTGGGTGCACGTCTTCGACGCCAGGCACGGGATGGTCCAGATCGCGCGCGATCAGGCCGACGGCCGCGGCTCGCTGCTGGGCACCGATGACGGCGGCCTGACCTGGCACGACCTGCACCTGCCCGAGCAGCCGGCGGTGGGCACGACCACCTTCCTGGATCCCCAGCACGGCTGGTTCCTGACCCGGGCCGACCCCGGCAGCGCGGCCCAGACCGCTCTCAGCCGGACCAGCGACGGCGGCCGGAGCTGGGAGCTGGTCTGGCGCGGGCACTGGGCGGGCGCCCAGGGCCAGCTCAGCTTCGTGACACCGGAGCGGGGCTTCCTGCCCGTGGCCGCCCTCGACGGCTCGCTCCAGCTCTACGCCACCGAGGACCGCGGCGCCTCCTGGGACCGCGTCCCATTGCCCGCGCAGGCGCCAGTGCGGCCCGAACCCGACACCTGGACGCCTGACGGTCCGGCGGTGAGCGAGGTCCATGCCTTCGCGTCCGGCGAGCTGGCCTTCGCCAGCGCGCGCCTGGGCCAGCTGCCCCGGATCGACCCCTTGGGCTGGGTTTACCGCTCCAGCGACGGCGGCGCCAGCTGGCAGGCCTCGGCCCTGCCGCCACCCGCTCAGCGCTACCGCGTGCAGCCGGCGGCGCTCCTGGGCCCGGCCACCTGGTGGCAGGCCGACGGCCGCCAGCTCTGGTCGACGACCGACGGCGGCTTGCACTGGGACATTGAGGACGCGGGGCTGCCGGGGACCGCGATCCTGGGCTCTCTCCAGGTCACCGGCGCCGGGCAGGCCTGGTCGGCGGGCTGGGCCTCGGCCGCCGACGGCGCCGACGCGCTGCTCCTGCGCAGCGGCGATGGCGGCGCCCACTGGTCGCCGGTGCGGCTACCCCGGCTGGGCTAGGTTGACGAAGTAGATGACGGCGCGGCCTTCGGCCACCACCGTCCCGTCAGCCTGCTCGAGGGTGGCCCGGCAGTAGGCCAGGCGGCTGGTGCGATGCCGGGCCTCGGCCCGGGCCAGCAGCTTGCCGGGCCGGGCCGGCCGGTAGAAGTCGACCGTGAGCGAGGAGGTGGTGGGCACCTCGCCGGCCGCGGCCAGGGTGGCGGCCGCGCTGGCCAGGGCGCAGTCGGCGAAGGCGGAGAGCGCGCCGCCGTGCACGATCGGCCCGTTTGCGGTCGGGAAGCCATGGGCTTCAACGGACACAACAGCCTCGACGACGACCTTGCCCGGCTCCGAGGAGACCACGCGGGCGCCCAGGTTGCGCCACATGCCGGAATCCGGTTCAGCTAACACCGCTCGTAGTCTCGCAAGCGGCGTTAGAGTGGCGCCGCCGTGGACGCCTGGGCGGCCTGGATCGAGAGGGAGCTGCCGAACGCCGAAGCCGACGCGCGCGCACGCGCCCTGGCGGCGGCGCGCCAAGCGCTCGACCGCGGCGGCTCGCCCCCCGACGCCGCCCTGGCCGCGGCCGTGGCCGCCCTCCAGCCGCGCGGCGCGCTGACCGCGGACGGCATCGCCGAGGTGCAGGCTCAGCTGGAGGCGCAGCGGGTCGCGGCCCTGACGCTGAGGCAGGCGCCACCGCCCCTTCCGGCCCCACCCGCGCCGCCGCGCCCGGCGCCCGCGCCCGGCCCCTCGATGCGCGAGCTCTTCAGCGAGAACTCGGTGCTGATCCTGGGCATGACCGGGGCGTTCCTGCTGGTGGTGGCGACCGTGCTCTTCGAGCTTTACGGCGCCGCCCAGCTGGGCGGCTGGGTCCGCTTCGGCGCCGTGGTCGGGCTGGCGGCCGCTTTCGGCGTGGCCTCCTGGTTCTGCCTGCGCAGCGCGCGCCTGCGGGTGGTCGGCCAGGTCTACCTCGCGGTCTTCGCGCTGCTGGCGCCGCTGGCCTGCGTGGCCGCCTACACCTTCCTGGACCTGCGCCGGCAGGGCATCTCGATCCCGACCGCCATCGGCCTTTCCGGGCTGGCCTGCGCCCTGCTCTACGCCGCGCTCTCCTGGCGGCTGCGGGCGGCACCCTACGCCTGGCTGGCCGCGGCGGCCCTGCTGGCCGGTTGGGCGGGGGCAGCCGACGCCGCCTTCGGCCAGCCCTCGGCCGGCCCGGCGACCGCCGTGCTGCTCGGCGCCTACGCGCTGGCCGCGGCGGCGGCGCCGCGCCGGTTCCGGCTGCCGGCCAAGGCCTTCCTGCATACGCCCTGGATCCCGGCCCTGGCGCTGACGAACTTCGACAGCCGCGCCGCCGTGCTCACCCTACTGCTGGTGGCCGCCGGCTACCTCGCGCACACTCTGCTCCAGCGCCGCGCGGGCTGGCTGCTGCCCGCCGCGGTCGCCCTCACGGCCGCGCTGGCCTGGCTGGACAACTGGCAGAACTGGGCGCCCGAGCTGGCCGCCGGCCAGCTCGTGGTGCTGGCTGCAGTCCTCATCGCCGTCTCCTGGTGGGTTCCCGGCGTCGGCCCCAAGAGCGCGACGTGGCTGCGGATCGCCGCAGCCCTGGAGATCGGGATCGCGGCGCTCGTCCAGCCCCGCCACCCGGCGCTCGAGGCGGCGGCTGCGATCGCAGGCACGGCGCTCCTGGTCCTGATGGCACGGCGCCAGCGCAGCTGGTGGTGGTTGGCCGCTGCCACGCCAGTCCTGGCCATGGCCTGGTACTGGTCGGGCGTCGCCCTGCTGCCCCCGCCGCCGCACCCGGCCCCCGACAACCTGGCGCAGCTCTTCCTGCCGCTGCCGGCGCTGCTGGGCCTGGCCGGCATCGCGCTCCGGCTGCGGCTCGGCAAGGCCTGGGGCGACGCCCTTGGCGGTCCCGCCGCGCTGGGCGGCCTGGGCGTGGCGGCGCTGGCGGCTGGCTCCGGCGATTTCCAGCTCGCGGGCGCGGCGCTGATCGTCTACGGCTGCTTGGCCTACCTGGCCGGTGCGCTGGCCCGAAAACCAGGCGAGGTGGGCGGCGGACTGGGGGCGATGGCGGCCGGCGTGCTGGCCCTGCTGGCTGGCCGGGGTGCGCCCGCCGCCGGCTACGTGGTGGTGGCGGCCGCCGGCGCGGCCGCGGTCTACGCGCTGCAGGAAGCCTGGCGCCGGGCCCCGGCGCTGAAGCTGGTGCACCGGTGGGGCGGCCTGGGCGCACTCGCGTTCTTGGTCACTGTGGACCTCACGGTGCCCGACTTGTATGCCCCGCACGCGCCGGCCGGCCTCGCCGCCGCGGCCGCCGCCGTGGCGCTGGCCGCGGTCCTGGCGGTCGACGCCCGGCTCCACGCCCTGCCCGTGGCGGACTACGGAGCGCTGGCCGCGGCCGGTCTGGCGCCGGTCTGGCTGGCGGGCTGGGCTGGGGCCGGCGACCCGCTTTGGTTTGCTCTCGGGCCCGGGCTGGCGCTGACCGCCGGCGGCCTGCGCATGCCCTACGACCCCCGCCTCCGGCGGCGGGCCGTGTTCGACCGCCTGCTGGTGGCGGCCGGCGCCCTGGTGCTGCTGGGTCCGGAGGCCGTCCAGGTCGTCCAGGCGGACCAGCTCGCCGGTCCCCATATGGCCCGCCTCCTGGTCGGGGGCGTGGCGGGGCTGCTGGGCGGGATCGCGCTGCGCAGCCGGGTGCTGGTGGTGGCGGGGTCGGTGGGAGTGATTCTGGCGGCGCTGCGGGCGCTCTTCATCGCGCTGGAGAGCGTGCAGCCCTATGTGCTCTTCGGCGCCGTGGCGCTGCTCCTGCTGGGCGGGGCCGCCCTCCTGGCCGGGCTGCGGGACCGCGTGGGCGGCGCGCGGGCCGCCGTGACCAGCTCCTGGTCGGACTGGAACTAGGACCTAGACCCAGGCTTTCAGTCCGACTTCTCTTCGGACTCCTCCCCGTGCTTCACGATGTCGCCGGGCTGGAAGAGGATGCCCTGCAGCGTCTCCCGCCACTTGGGCTTGCGCCGCAGCAGGAACTCCAGCGCCATGCCGAAGTGCTTGAACTCCTCGTGCTGGGCGTTCTCCATGATCTCCCGCGCCTCGGCGTCGGTCTCCAGCGCCAGGCGCTGCTCGTACCAGCCGATCGCCTCCGACTCCTCGGTCAGCGAGGTGATGACGCGGGCGAAGGTGCGGACCTCGGCGCTCAGCTCACCCGGCGGCTCGTGGTACTGCTCGGTGGGCACCTTTACAACCTACGCGGGTTTGCGGAAGGAGAGGTTCTCGCGCAGCGGCTGGTAGCCGAAGTCGCGGTTGATCTTGAGGATGGGCGCGTTCTCGGCGTCGTTCTCGGTGAGGATCATGTCCACGCCCGCCTCCAGCGCCTGGACGATGGTCTGCAGCTTGAGCGCGCGCGCCAGGCCGCGGCCGCGGGCCGCCCGCGCCACGCCGGTGAAGTTGGTGTAGACGTTCCCGGTGACCGGCTGGTACATGAGCCAGGACATGCCCAGCGGCCGGTCCCCCTCGACCGCCACCCAGACGCGATGCTCGCCGATCCAGGGCTGCCGCAGTCCCTTCAGGAAGACCTCGTAGGACTCGCTAACGATGGGGATCGTGCTGGGGATGTCCGCCTCTGCCTCCATCAGCACCTGGTAGAGCGCCCGCTGGCCGTCCGGCAGGCGATCCATGGTGGTCAGCTCCACGCCCGCCGCCCGCAGCGCCTCCTGGGTCCGCCCCGCCTCCTGGAGGAAGCGCTCACGCTGCTCCCCGATGCGCAGGCCGCTGATGATCCCCGCGCGGTCGAGCAGGTAGCCGCGCGCGGCCAGGCACTCGCGCCGCTCGGTCTCGTGGTCGTAGCAGTGGGAGGTGAGCACCTCCGCCCCCAGCTCGCGCGCGCGGCCTTCGACCAGGTCCCAGGCGGCGTCGCGCAGCTCGTCGGTCGCCTCACCATCGAGGAAGTCGGCGCCGACCTGCCCAAAACGGGTACGACCCTCGTCCGGAGGCGCCAGCCAGACCAGCAAGACCCCGATCGGGATCCCGCCCTGCAGGATCAAGCTGCGCTCCCGGACCACCCCGGGCGCCACGTCGTCCCAACTCGCGCGCGCCTGCACGGGGTCGCGGGCCAGGCGAGGGTCGGTGCTGCGCACACGGCACCAGAAGTCGACGTCGTCGATCACGGCCGGGCGCAAAGAAAAGCCGCCGGGGAGTGGCATCAGCTTTTCAGCCTAGCCGTCCCGGCGGCGGCAGGAGGAGGGGGTAAGGCTCAGCCCTTCAAAGTTTCACGGCGTCGCGCCAGGTCCATGTCCAGCCGATCCATGAAGCGCCAGTCGGCCTCTGCCTTCCAGACCGTGTCCAGGATGGCCTCGAACTGGCTCTGGAGGTCGATGCTCACCGCGGACGGCAGCGACTCAGAGGTGATGGAGCGGCGGGGGTAGGGAAGGTGCGGCATCATCGGTGTTCTCCTTTCTTGAGTCCGATGATATCACCTTTTTTGAGAAATGCAACTACAGTTAGGCGACATTAAGCCCCGGGGGGCCTGGAGACTCGAGCACGCTCCCGGAAGCGGTGGACCTTGGCCCGGTTGCCGCAGCTCCGCATCGAGCACCAGGTGCGCCTTCCGTTGCGGCTCTCATCCACGAACGCCCATCGGCACCCCTGGTCGGCGCAGGCCTTGAAGCGCGACCAGCTGCCGTCGAGCATAGCCTCGTAGGCCTCGGCCACCAGCCGCCCCAGGACGGCGTCCAGCCCGCTCGCCGTCGGCTCCAGCCGGGCCCCCCCGCGCAGGAAGCGCGGGCGCAGTCCCGTCTCGCTGGCGGCGCGGTTGAGGGTGGCCAGGTCGACCGGGTAGAGGGGCCCGCCATTGTTGGCGACGGCCAACCCGCGCAGCGCCTCGCGCAGAGCCAGCGCCCGGGCGTGGCCTTCGGACGCCACCTCCACCTCGCCCAGGCCCTCGGCCTTGAGCCAGGCCGCCAGCTGCTCCGGAGTGCCGGCGGCGTCCGCAACTTCGTCGATCTCCAGCGTGTTTAGAAACCGTTCGAGCAAGCCCAGATCGCTCACGCTGGAAAAGCTACCACCAAACGTAACCATTGACACACGATAGGTGGTAAGATACCACCATTAAGAGTTTGCCGGTTACACCACCACGGAGGTTACGAGAATGACCGAGTACGAGCTGTTCCGCAGCGTCCGCGCCCGCCTGGAGACGGTCTGGAAGGACGCGGACCGCCGCCGGTCCTGGCTGGCCGGTGTCGAGCTCAGCCACGACCACGAGCTCGAGACCTCGCGGGACACCGGCAGCCGCTGCTAAGCCGCACAATCGCGGGATCGAAGAGTTCGATGTCATATGCCTGGGCGCCGGCCCCTGCGGTGAATCTCTCGCCGACCGCCTGAGAGGCTCCGGCCTCAGCCTGGCGGTCGTCGAGAACCGCCTGGTCGGCGGCGAATGCCCCTACTGGGGCTGCATCCCCTCCAAGACCATGATCCGTTCCGCCGAG
>DASUVY010000085.1:0-10857 GCA_036378695.1 Candidatus Dormiibacterota bacterium | reverse complement strand
CAAGCCGCTCCAGCCATACCCGAGCCGGCTGGAAGGCCGTTGTGGCAGCGATGGTGACGGCGACGGCCACGGCGACCGGAAATCGTCGGCCGGCCGCCAGCCCAAGCAATGCCGCGAGGCCCGCGTACGCGAGGGCGATGGCCATCCAGAGGACGCCGTAGACCAACGACCGCTGAATGACCAGGTCGATGTCCAGCAGGCGATGTCTCACGATGCCGATACCGACTGAGATTGGAAGGAAGACGATCGCTGCCAGGAAAAGTCCGCCGTTGGTGCCGGGCGGCAGCCAACCCTGCTGGACGAACAGGCCGACGACCGGGACCGGTATGAACAGCATCAGTCCCAAGAGCGGCCACTTGATCTGCTTTCGCGTCTCAGGCCCGAAGCGTCTGTATCGCAAAGCCAGCAGGCCGGCCGCGAGAAAGAACGGGATCAGCGTTTGATCGTCGAAGGTCGTGACCAGAGAGTCGAGCCATGAGAGTGGCGCGACATAGAACGGGCTCTCCACTACCGGCTGGACCCAGACCATCCACGGGTTGAAGGAAAGGGTTCGCTCCGTGATCAGCTCCAGGAGCGGGATGCTCATGATGCATGCTGCCCAGAATCGAACGATCCAGCGCTCGTAGCGCCGTTGGTATTTGCCGTCCGGAAACACGGCGGCGAGGGCCACAACTGCCGCGCCGAAAGCGATCCCGACCGCCTTGGAGGTCGAGTTGGCGAGCCAGATACCGGGAAACGCGCTATGCGCCTCGTAGGCGATGGCGAGAAGATTGGCTACCGCCGCATCGAGCCCTAGAAGGCTGCCGGCGAGCAGAAGCCGGCGGGCGGCCAGGTTGTGGGGCTGTCGCCACATGACGAAAACACCTGTTGCCAAGAGCGGCAGATAATCGAGCAGCGGCCCCCCGACCTGTTGGGCCGCACGGCCTCCCGAGGCCTGGTTGATTACCTCGCTCGCCACGGTGGCGGCCACCGTCAGCGCCGCCAGCGCCAGGTAGAGCAGGATGGTCACTCTGCTGTGATCATGGGTCAGCTCGCTTGTGTTGACCATCCGCGATTCCGCAAGATCGACCGCGTTTTTCCGCACCGGCCTATGCGCCAACCTACCCGAAGAGTCTGCGAGGAGGCGCGTGTTGCCAAAGCCGGACGATCTCTAACTTTCGGGGCATCTTCGGATGGAGGTCGAACAAAGTGGAAACCATCGCGACTCCGGGTACGGCTCTTCTCAGGTGGGGCGCGGCTGCGGCCGGCCTCGCCTACATCGTCCTATTCATGGCCACCTTTGCCATCGGGGCCGGAGCCTATCTCTACGGCCCGGTCACGCCAGAGGCTGTCGCGACCTGGGCGGGGCAACACGCGGACGCGGTCCATGCCTTCGTCCTGCTCAGCGTAGTGGGCGACTGGTCCGTCGCCCTGTTCTTCGTACTGATGATCGCGGCAACCGGGGTGCGGTCGGCAAGCGCCTTCATCGCGTGTGCGGGCGTCGTGGCGGCGCAAGCCGTGTACGCCGTGGTCCGCGGCGCTCAGTACGCGCTGCCGCAACTCGCCGGGCTGCAGGATGGCATCCACCTGGCCCAGGTGGCAGTCGTTCTGCAGGGTTCGCTCGTGCTCGCCGTTTACCCGATTCCGTTCGGTCTCGGTTTGCTCGCGGCCGGTTACGTCTTGCTGCGCGGCCGAGGGATGTTGCGCGTGCTGGGAGCGGTGGCGATGGTCCTGGCGCCCATCTACGCCGGCGCCCTGATCATCCGCGCTCTTGTCCCCGCCGCAGACTTCTTGGAGTTCACGGTCGAAGCTCTCCAACTCTGGATGCTCGCGACTTGCATCGCGCTGCTCCTGCCTGCGAGGTGGCGCGGACTGCAAGCTGACACCAAAGTGGCTCAGCGGACAGTCGCTGATCCGGTCTGAACGAAACTCGCAGGGGGCAAACCACAAGTGCCACTCCACACGATTGACGGGCTGCGACAGGCGAACGGGCGTCGCACGATCATGGCTGTCGAGTGCTGAGATCGGAATTTCGAAGGAGCTGTGCCTTGAGTACCGTACCCAATCGATCCCTCTTCGCTGCGAGTGGGCTGGTTACCGGCCTGCTGATCCTCATCGCGTTCGTCGCCGAGGGGAATACGCCGACGCCTTTTCTTCCTTTCTCGAATACGACTTTCGCTGCGTCCCAAACCGACCTGGCGCTGTGGTCGTTCAGATCGTTTGCGTGGGGATTGTTCGCCGTTGCAGCGATCGCCTTCTTCACGTTCGTCGGAGGACTGCTTCGCCAACGCAACGCCAACCTCGCGTCCATTGCGACGCTGCTGTCGGTGGTAGGAGCAACCCTGTACGCGCTCCGAGCGATTCTGCAAGACTCAGCGTTGACGGCCATAGGCACGTTTGCGGCACCTTCCTCAAACGAAGCCACCTATCAGGCCGCACTGCTGTTCGCCTTTGCGAACCCATTGCTGCCTCTCGGCGGAGCGATCTGGGGTCTCGGATTCATTTCGTTTGGGGCGCTCACCTGGAACAGCAAGCTTCTTCCCAACTGGATGGCCGTCATAGCTGTCCTGGGTGGAGTCGCAGGCTGGGCGATTTTTCCGACCCTGAGCTCGTCTGTGATGTTCGTCGGCTATCTCATCACCGAGGTGCTGGTCCCCATCACCACGGCGATCTGGTGCTTCGCTTGCGCTGTGATCATCCTGCGTCGTGGCAAAGCGCCGGCTCCGGCAGGCGAGGAGCGGATGCCGGCGGACTAATCACTTCGCCGCATTCAAATCCTGACCCCGGACTCGGCGGAAGGGGTCAGCCCTTGACCGAGCCCGCCCCCAGTCCGGCGACGATGTAACGCTGGACGATAAGGAAGAGGAACACGGCCGGTACGGCGACCACCATGCTGGCCGCCATGAGCAAGTTCCAGAACGGGATCGCGAAGCTGTCGGAGACGTAGTACTGAAGCCCCGGCCCCAGCGTCCTGGTCTGCGGAGAGGTCAGGACGGAGGCGAAGAGGATGTCGTTCCAGGCCAGCAGGAATGAGAAGACGAAGGTCACGACCAGGCCCGGGACGGCCAGCGGCAGCGTCACGTGCCGCAGCACCTCGCCCCGGGTTGCGCCATCCACCATGGCCTGCTCCTCCAGCTCCACCGGCAGGCTCCGGATGTAGACGCTGAGCATCCAGATCGAGAACGGTAGGGCGAAGGTCATGTAAGTCATGACCAGGCCCCAGTAGGTACCGACGATCCGAATCTCGAAGGCGTGCTGAATGATGATGTAGAGCACGAAAAGGGGCAGCAGAAGCAGGATGCCCGGCACCGTGTAGGTCGCCAGCAAGGAGATTCGAAACAGGCTTCGAAAGCGGAACCGGAAGCGCGCCACGACGTAGCCCGCGCCCAGCGCGAGGAGGGAGGCCAGGGCTCCGGTGAAGGTCGCCACCAGCAGGCTGTTGCGCAGGTAAAGGCCGAGGTTCACGGTCTGAAAGATCCGCTGGAAGTTGTCCCAGTGGGGGCGGCTGGGAAAGATGTCACCGGAGCCGGCGGCGGCGTCCGACTGCAGCGCCACCGCGCCCATATAAAGGAAGGGCAGCAGGACGAAGGCTAGGTAGGCGGCCACCAGCAGGTAGCGCCAGGCGCCTCCGGTCCGCGGTCGGGCGCGGCGGGCGGCGACCACCGCCATCAGTCCGTATCTCCAACCCGAGCCGCGCGCAAGTAGAGCACGGCCGGCGTGAGCATGACGGCGAGCGCGACCACCGACATGGCGCCGCCTAGACCGAAGTTGAAGGTGATGAACGAGTTCACGTAGATGTTGAGCGGCAGCACGTTCACCTCGTCCGGCGGCGTCGGTCCGAACATCACGTAAGGCAGCGCGAAGTTGTTGAAGTGGTTGATGGTCGAGAGGGCGATGGCCAGGCCGAGCGTGGGCATGATCAGCGGCAGCGTCAGGTACCGAAATGTCCGGATCGGCGTCGCGCCATCGATGGTGGCGGCATCGAAGATCTCGCCGGGAATCGTCTGCAGCGCGGCCAACGCCATCAAGTAGATGAAGGGCCATGACGCCCAGACGTCGGCCAGGATCAGCGCCCACAGCGAGCGCGGTCCGATCAACCAGAACGTCTCGCGCGAACCCAGGTGTGTGGCGGCCAGAAACTGGTCGGCCGCGCCAGTTCCGTTCATGAACACGAGGCGCCACAGGATGCCGTTGACGAAGGTGGGGATGATGTATGGCAACAGCACCACCGCGCGGAAGAACGCGCGCCCGCGCAGACGGCCGTGGAAGAGCAGCGCCGCGCCGACTCCGATCGGCAGGATCAGCACGGTGGTGGCGACCGAGAAGACCACGCTCACCTTGATCGAGTTGTAGAACGACTGCGCCAGCGGCCCTTTGGGGGCCAGGCCGTCGACGTAGTGCTTGAGCCCCACGAACGGCGCCTGCGTCCAGTCGCCGATCGTGTTCTGGTTGAGGCCCGTGAGGCTGATGTAGAAGGCGAACAGCATCGGCAGGAACACGATCACGGCCAGCAGGAACAGGCTCGGCGACATCAGCCAGAAAGGCGCCCGGCTGGATGATCGCCGCCCGCGTCGCGAGGCAGCCGCGGTCCCGGCCGCCGCGACTGCCGTCCCCGACTTGCTGAGCACGACTACAGGGTGGCCTGCAGCTCCTGGTTGACCTGGGTCAGCGTGGCCTTCAGGTCGTCCATGGAGTAGGAGCCGGTGAGGCCGACCTGCGCTGCGATTTTGTTGATCGCCTTGCCGATCTCGACCTCCAGCGGCCCCCAGGAGGCGTAGAAGGGCGTCGGATATGACTTCAGCTCGGCATCGTAAAGGGCCGCCCACGGGCCCGACTTCGCATCGGGGTATTTGGTGAAGGTCTCCAGCACGACCGGCTGCTGCGCGCGCAGCTTGAAGTACTGGTACTGGATCTCGGGGCTGACCACGACCTTGATCAGGTTGAGCGCGAGCTCCGGGTTCTTGCTGTACTTGAAGAGCGTCCAGTACTGGCCGGAGACGAAGCCCTGGGCGGGCTTCCCGTTGGCCGGCATCGAGTTCATGCCGTAGGGCACCGTCGGCCCCAGGCTGAAGGCGTACTGGCCGGCAACCGGAGAGTTGTCCCAGGTGACGACGCCGCCGGGGCCGGTCATGACGTCCATCCCGATCTTGCCGGTGGCGAAGGCGCGGACCTCGTCGGCGCCCTTGTAGGTGGCGAACTGGCGCGAGGCGATCTTGAACTTCGCCATCCAGTCCAGCCAGAAGGCGCAGGCCTCGACAGATTCCTTGGAATCGAGCAGGGCCTTCTTGCCGGTCGAATCCATTAGCTGCCCGCCCATCTGGGTGACGAAGAGCCAGATCTTGTGCCAGGGGTCGAACCCGTCGGCCGGCGCCATCGAGACGCCCCACTGGTCGGTGCCGTTGGTCATCTCCTTGGCGGCCATCACGAAGTCGTTCCAGGTCTTGGGCGGCTCCTTGATCCCGGCCTGCGCGAAGAGGGCCTTGTTGTAGACCATGGCAAATGGATTGCCGCTGACCGGCACCGCGATCAGCTTGTCCGGCGACGGCCCGCTCATGGTCAGCTGCGGCTGGAAGAAGATCTTCTTGCCCCCGATGTGGTTCCACATGTCGTCGGTGAAGACCTCGAAAGCCTTGGTCGCGTAAGCCGTGGGAACCAGCGTCGACCCGAACTCGAAGATGTCCGGACCATCCTGGGATGCGGCCGAAGTTTCCAGCTTGGTGGTCTCCTCGCCGGCTGACGCGTAGGTGTCGTAAGTGAAGCTCGAGCCCGGGTTCTCCTGCTCGAACCTCGACTTGATCATGTCCATCAGCTGGGCCTGCTGCTGGGGGTGGGCGGTGTCCTTGGCGATGAACACCGACAGCGTCCCCGGCTTGGGCTTGCCGCTGGACGTGGTGGACGAGGGCGTGCTGCTGGTGCCGCACGCCTCCAGCAATCCGGGCACCGTCGCCACCGTGGCGCCCGCCCCCGCGACCTGCAGAAACCGTCTGCGAGTGATCCCGCTCTGGCTCATCTGTCCACCTCCAGTTGACTTTGTAGTCCGCGGAGCGCCCCCACCGCGACTGCGAAGCGCGCGGGGCCGTCGAGGTCTGGCAACCGACTGTGCAGGTGCGGCTCGATCACCAGGTAGCCGCCATAGTTCTTCCGGTCGAGCGCGCGCAGCAGCTCGGGCAGCTGTCCCTCCCCTTCGCCCGCGGGCCGCACGCTCGCCATCAAGTTGCCGTCTTCGACGGGGACGGCGTCCTTGACGTGGAAGTGGCCGACGCGGTCCTTGAGCAGTGGCCAGGCTTCGTCGTAGGGCCGCACGCCGACCTGCACGAAGTTGGCGGGATCGAAGGCAACCTCCAGGGCGGGCGACCCCACCGACTCGACCAGGTCGCGGCAGCGCTCGGCGTTGTCGCCGTAGATGTAGCTCTCGTTCTCGTGCGCGAGCACGACGTCGCGCGCCTCGGCCTCGCGGGCCAGCGCCGACATCCGCCTGAGGACCTCGTCCCGCAACTCCGAGCGGCGGCCGTCGGCGAAGAGGAAGGAGAAGACGCGGATCCGCCGCGTCCCCAGGCGCTCAGCCGCCCTCAGGGCGGCGCGGAAGCGGGCCTGCTCGGCCTCGAAATCGCCTTCGATCGGCGCCTTGCCGACGGGCGAGCCGATCGCAGACACCGCGATGCCGGCGTCCTGGAGCACGCGCGCGGCCCGGTCGAGCTGCTGCGGGTCGAGGTCGACGACGTTGACACCCCCCGCGGTCCGGAGCTCGAGGGCGCCGACCTCGTGCTCGGCGAGCACCGCGACCTGCTCTTCGAGGCCGGGCGCGATCTCGTCGCCAAAGGCGCTCAGCCGCCAGCGGTCAGGCATGGTCGGCCTCCGCGGCGGCCAGGGTCGGACGCCAGTGCGATTCGCGCAGGATGACGTGCGAGTCGAGCACGACCCGCTGGCCGTGCTCGGACCCGTCGAAGGCCAGCAGCAGGCGGGCGGCCACCTCGCCCAGCTGGCGGGCCGGCTGCTCGATCACGGTCAGAGCCGGCGTCACCAGCGAGGCCCAGGTGGCGTCGCCGAAGCCGACGATCGCGACGTCGTCGGGCCAGCGCAGCCGCCGGTCGCGGAGAGCCGAGAGCACGCCGGCGGTGAGGATCGAGCTGCTGCTGAAGATGGCGTCCGGCCGCTTGCGCAGTGAGAGCAGCTCGATCGTGCTCTGGCGGCCATGCTCGAAGCTGAAGGGGCCCGGGCGCACGTACTCGGCCGCTACCGGGAGCTCGGCCTGGGCCAGCGCATCGCGGTAGCCGCGCAGGCGTTCACGAGCCGTCGATGCCCGCTCGGGGCCGTTGACGATGGCCACCCGGCGGTGCCCGCTCTGGATGAGCAAGCGCGTGGCCTGAAAGGCGCTGCGATGGTTGTCCATCACGACCCTGGTCAGACCGGTGGCGTCGCCCTCGCGGTCCATCAGGACCACGGGGAGTCCGCGCGCAGCCAGCCGCTCAGCAGCCGCCGGGACCTGCCCGGAGGGCGTCAGGATCAAGCCGTCGATCCGGGCGCGCAGCAGCGCGTTCAGGACCTCCTGCTCACGCGCCAGGTCGTCCTTGCTGGAGGCGATGACCAGGACATGGCCGGCCTCGCCCAGCACCGACTCCATGCCGGCGACCGTCTGGGAGAAGAACTGATTGGTGGCGTCGGGCACGAGCGCGCCGATGGTGAGGGGACGGGTGCGCGAGCGGCCGCGCGGCGCGGCCCGGTAGTCGAGCTCCTGGATGGCCTCCAGGACGCGTTTGCGGGTAGCGTCGGCAACCGGCTTGGGGCCCCCGTTGACGACATACGACACGGTGGCCAGGGAGACCCCGGCAGCCCGCGCAACGTCCCGCATGGACACGGGGAGCGAACTCATGGTTTCGACCCCTAAAGTTCGACTTGCTGGAGTTTGAACCGTAGCACAAGGAATCGCCGCTGTAAAATTTGGCGAAGCATGCCGGGCCTGTTCGACCTGCTGTTCGAGTGAGCTCCGCGACGCTGGAGATCGGCTGCTGCGCGGGCGCTGGCGACCTGGCTGTGCTGCGGGAGACGCCCGGCGTCGACTTCGTGGAGCTGCCGGTGGCGCGGGCATTGATGGGGGAGCCCGCTGACTACGGGCGCCTGGTCGAGCGGATCGGCAGCCTGGGGCTGGCTGTGCGAGCCGCCAACATCCTCCTGCCGCCGGAGCTGAAGGTCGTCGGCCCCGAGGCCGACCACGAGCAGCTGGCGGCGTACTCGGCGACCGCCTTCGATCGCGCGGCCCGGCTGGGCATCCAGGTCATCGTCTTCGGCAGCGGTCGCTCGCGGAGCGTGCCGCCCGGCTTCGAATTGGACCGCGCCCTGGACCAGTTCGAGGCCGCGGTGCGGCTCGTGCTGGGGCAGGCCGTTCGGCAGGGCATGACGCTGGCGGTCGAGCCACTCCATTCCAGCGAGACCAACCTGCTCACGTCCCTCGCCCAGTCCGCGAGCTTCCTGCGGGAGCGAGACCTGGCCGGCGCCCGCCTGACCGCGGACATCTGGCACATGCTGTGCGAAGGTGAAGACCTGAGCGCGCTGGCCGCGGCCGCCGACCTGGTGGCGCACGCTCACGTGGCCGCTGCGGAGCGGTGGGCGCCCGGGCGGGCGCCCGACGAGATCGAAGCCTTTCTGCGCTGCCTGCATGACGCCGGTTACACCGGCGCCTGCTCGATCGAGTGCCGGTGGTCCGACTTCCCGGCTGAGGTGGGAGGCGCGGTCGCGCGCGTTCGCGAGGCGTCAGTGGCCGCCGGCTGGAGCGCGCCGTGAAGCTCGCCTTCAGCACCCTGGCCTGTCCGGGCTGGTCTCTCGACCAGGTGGTGGAGGCGGCGCTTCGGTATGGCTACCAGGGAGTGGAGCTGCGCCTGGTCGACGGTGAGCTGATCGACGCCGGGATGCCAGCCGCTGAGCGGGAGCGCGTCAGGCGGGTCTTCGCGAGAGCCGGGCTGCCGATCGTCGCCGTCGACACTTCCGTAAGGGTTGCCTCCCCTGATGCCGCCACCGCGCTGCGCGAGCTGGAGCCGTTCCTGGAGCTGGCGAACTCCTGGGAGTCCCCGGTGGTGCGCGTCTTCGGGGGCGAGGGGGCGGTGGCACAGGCCAGAGAGGTGCTGGGCAGGGCGGCCCGCAGCGCTGAACCGCTGGGCGTCCGCGTCGCCCTGGAAACCCACGACCGCTTCTCGGCCGCGGAGCTGGTGGCCGAGGTCCTCGACGGCCTGCCGGCTGCGGTCGCGGCGCTCTGGGACACCGGCCATCCGCACCGCGTCGGCGACGGCCCCGAGCGCGTGCTGCGGCTGCTGGATGGGCGCATCGCCCACGTCCATCTCAAAGACGCTCGGCGGTCCGGACAGGACTGGGAGCTCACGTTGCTGGGCGAGGGGGAGGTGCCGGTGAAGGCTTGCGTCGAGGGGTTGCGGGCTGCCGGCTACGACGGCTGGCTGTCGGTGGAGTGGGAGAAGCGCTGGCATCCCGGGCTCGCGGAGCCCGAGGTGGCGCTGCCCCAGTTCGCCGAGACCGTGCGGAGCTGGGTGGGCGTGCTGTGAGCCAGCGCCGATACGGCTTCGGCATCATCGGCTGTGGGGTGATAGCGCCCTTTCATGCGCGGGCGGTCGCCGAGCTGCCCAACGCGCAATTGGTTGCCGTCGCCGACGTGGTCCCGGAGCGCGCCGCGGCGCGAGGCGATGAATTCGGCGTCGACCACCACGCCGACCCGGCGGAGCTGCTCGCGCGCTCCGACGTCGACGTCGTTTGCGTCTGTGTGCCCAGCGGCCGGCACGCCGAGCTCGGGGTCCAGGCCGCCGCGGCCGGCAAGCACGTGGTGGTTGAGAAGCCCATCGAGGTCAGGCTCGAGGCGGCCGACCGGCTGCTCGCCGCCTGTGCCGCAAACCAGGTGCAGCTGGCGGTGATCTCGCAGCATCGCTGGGACGCGGGCGCGCGCCGGCTGAAAGCGCTGGTGGACGCCGGCCGCCTCGGGCGCCTGATCCTGGGCGACGCGATCGTGAAGTGGTACCGGACGCAGCAGTACTACGACAGCGGCGACTGGCGCGGCACCTGGGAGCTCGACGGTGGCGGCGCGCTCATGAACCAGGGCGTGCACTACGTCGACCTGCTGCAGTGGGTGATGGGGCCGGTGGAGCGGGTCTTCGCGCACTGCCGCACGGCGGCGCACGAGCGCATCGAGGTCGAGGACATCACGGTCGCGCTGCTCACGTTCGCGGGCGGTGCGGTGGGTGTCCTGGAGTGTTCGACGGCGGTCTACCCGGGACTGACCGAGCGGCTGGAGGTGACGGGAACCGGCGGCACCGCCATCGTCGAGGCCGGCCGCCTGGCCGTCTGCGAGCTCAAGGATGAGAAAGGTGAGACCGGCGCCTACGGCGGCAAGGTGGCCGGAGCCGCCGGCGGCGCGGGTGGTGGCGCGGCCGATCCGGCCGGCATCTCGTACCAGGCCCATCGCCAGCAGCTGGCCGACCTACTGGAGGCGCTGGATACGGGGCGCAAGCCGATGATCGACGGCGGCGAGGGCCGGAAGGCCCTGGAGATCATCCTGGCGGTCTATGAATCGGCCCGCAGCGGTCGCGAGGTGACGCTCCCCCTTACCCAGCGGTGACGTCGAGCGGTTCGACCGCTAGGCGCACACCTACGACCGGATTTGAGGCGGCAGGTGTGTGCTAGCAACGACGGGCTACAAGTTCAGCCTGGAACTCGATGAGGTTTGTGCACACAACAGGCCCTGCGCGGACCCTGCGGGGCGGCGACATCAGGACTCATGATTTGCGCCAGGCGAATTCGGGAGGCTCGCGAGCGATGTCCTGGACTATCGGCCAATCGGTCGTCTCTCCGATCGTGGTCGGTCGAGCGCCGCTGCTAGCGGCG
>DASUVY010000084.1:0-14741 GCA_036378695.1 Candidatus Dormiibacterota bacterium | reverse complement strand
GCCACTCACCGTGGTCGGGCCGGCCGGCGTCGAGCGGGTGCTGGAGACGCTGCTCGGGCTCTGCTGGGGCGACGAGTGGGAGACCGAATTCCGGCGGCGGTTCGAGCTTCGCTACCTGGAGGCGGAAGCGTCGGGCTCGGTGGACGGCGTGGACTACGAGTCGGTCCGGCTGGATCACGGGAGCCGGGGCTGCACCGGCTACCGCCTGCATCTGGACGGGCGCATCCTGGCCTACGCCGGGGACACCGAGATGACCCCCCCACTGGAGCGCCTGGTGAGCGGCGCCCAGGTGGTGATCACCGAGGCCACCGGGCCCGGCCACCCCCATTCCCACACGGGCTGGGAGGAAGCGCAGGCACTGGCCGCCCGCCACCCCCACACGCGCTTTTTCTTCAACCACGTGTATGCCGGAGAGCTGGCGGGCGCCGTCCACGATCTTGAAGTGATCGATGTCTAGCAAAGTGACAAAGCCATTGACACGTGCCGGCGACCTGGCCGACAATCCCGGCCGTGGGGGACAAGGGCGGCTATGCCGCCGACGTCCAGGAAGTGCAGGCCGTGCGCAGGGGGCTAGAGGACCTGGCGCGCTCGCTCCACGCCAGCTACCTGAACCGCTGGGGCCGGCATGACCCGGCCGGACTCGAGCGCCAGGCCGTCGAGCGGGCCGAGCGCGAAGGCACCGGCCAGCGGATCTCCGCCGCCTAGGACCGCCGGGCGCCGCCTGGCGGCGGCACTGGTGGCGGGGGCTGCGGGGGTCGTCGCTTGCGCCGCGCTCTTCTTCCTGGGCGCGCTCGTCTACCAGCGTATGTTCGAGAGCTCGCTGCCGGCGCTCCTCCTCATCGCCCTGGTGTTCGGCGGGTCGGGCCTGTATGCGGGCTGGCTGGCGGGCACCATGGCCTTCTCGGCGGTGCGTGGCGACAGAGTCTGAACGTCCTCTGCTGGACAAGCTGGGCGTCAAGCCCGGCATGCGCGTTTCGCTGCTGGACATCGGCGTGGACTGGTTCCGGGAGCTCCTGGCGGAGCGCACCGACGATGTCCACGACGCGCCCGCCCAGGGCAGCGACCTGGTCTTCATGAAGGCGGAGGCGCGCGCCGACCTGGCGCGGCTGGGCGAGCTGCGCCGGCTCATCAAGGAGAACGGCGCGATCTGGGTGCTGCGCCGCAAGGGGGCCGGCCGCACGCTGAGCGAAACCGACCTCATCGACGCCGGCCCGGCGGCGGGCCTGGTCGACAACAAGATCGTGAGCTTCTCGGCGGAGCTGGGCGCGATGCGCTTCGTGATTCGCGTCCGCGACCGCATTGGCCTCAGGATTTCTGAAAAAGCGTCGGAGGAGTGAGAACGAGATGAGACGAGTCGCGGCCGGCATCCTGCTGTTTCTGCTGGCCACCGCCTGTGGCGGCGGCACCGGAGGCAGCGCAACCAACAGCGGTGAGGGGACGCCCAAGTCCGGTGGCGTGCTGACCTTTGCGCTGGAATCGGAGCTGCGCACCCTGGACCCGGTGGTCTCCACCCAGCTGGTGGAGCGGACGGTCTTCTACCAGATGTACGAATCGCTGGTCACGATCGACGACAAGCTCAACATCAAGCCCGGCCTGGCCACCTCCTGGACCACGTCGTCGGACGGTCTGACCGTGACCTTCACCCTGCGCAAGGGCGTCAAGTTCCACGACGGCAGCGACTTCGACGCCACCGCGGCCAAGTTCAACTTCGACCGCATCGCCTCGGCCGCCAGCTCGCCCCGCAAGTCGGAGCTCGCCAACCTGGCCAGCACCGAGGTAAAGGATCCGCAGACGCTGGTCCTGCACCTGAAGAAGCCGGACGCCACCCTCCTGGCGCAGCTGGTGGACCGGGCCGGGATGATGCTCTCGCCGGCCGCCGTGCAGAAGGCGGGGGCCAACCTGGGCCTGGCGCCGGTGGGCGCCGGCACAGGGCCGTTCATGTTCGTGGAGTGGAAGCGTGACGACCACCTCACGCTCAAGAAGAACCCGTCGTACTGGGGCAAGGCCGCCTATCTGGACCAGATCGTGTACAAGCCGATCGTGAATGACGACGCCCGCGCCACGGGCCTCAAGACGGGTGACTTCGACATCATCCGGGTGGCCGCCGGCAAGGACATCGCCAGCCTGAAGACCGACAGCAACCTCACCTACCGGGACATGCCCAGCCTGGGCTTCGGCGGCATCGAGCTCTACCACGGCGGCGGCGCTTTCGCCGACAAGGCCAAGGCGCAAGCCGTGGCCCTGGCCGTCGACCGCTCGCAGGTGCTGAAGAACGTGTTCTTCGACGTGGGCGTGGTCTCGCACGGGCCCATCCCGCCCGGCAGCTGGGCGTATGACGCCGGCGAGAAGATCTACGACAAGGCCGATCCCGGCAAGGCCAAGTCGACGGCGACGGGCTTCAGCTTCACGCTGAAGGTCTCCAACACGCCCGACAACATCCAGGAGGGCCAGCTGCTGAAGGACGAGCTGGCCAAGGCCGGCATCACGGCCAACATCCAGACCGAGGAATTCGGGGCCATCCTGACCGACACCGAGGGCGGGAAGTTCGAGGCCGCGCTGGTGGGCTGGTCGGGCCGCATCGACCCCGACGGGAACATGTACTCCTGGTTCCACACCGGCGGCGGCAACAACCAGGGCGCGTACAGCAATCCGCAGGTCGACAAGCTGCTGGAGGACGCGCGCACGACCACCGACCAGGCCAAGCGCAAGCAGCTGTACGACCAGGCGCAGTCACTGCTGGTGCAGGACGCGGCCTACGTCTTCATCAACCACCCGGGCGCCATGGAGGCCGCGCGCTCCACGCTGCACGGTTACGTGCTCTACCCGGACACCATGCCGCGGTTCGCGACGGTTTGGAAGAGCTGACGCCGGCCTAGATTGCTCGGTTACCTGGGGAGGCGGCTGGCACTCATGGTGCCGGTCGCCTTCCTGGTCAGCGTGGCGGTGTTCCTGCTCGTCCACCTGACCCCGGGCGACCCGGCGGCCATCATCCTCGGCGAGGAGGGCTCGCCCCAGACCATCGCCGCCCTCCACCACGAGCTGGGCCTCGACCAGCCGCTGACCACGCAGTACGCGATCTGGATCTCGCGGGTCGTGCACGGCGACCTGGGGCGCTCGCTGCGCACCCACCAGCCGGTGACCGAGGCCATCGGCGAGCGCCTGCCGGCGACGCTGGAGCTGGGCCTGGCCGCGCTGCTCTGGTCGCTGGCGCTGGCCATCCCGCTGGGCACCCTGGCCGCGCTGCGCCGGGGATCGGCGCTCGACGTCCTCGCGTCCGGCTTCACGGTGGCCGGTGTCTCGGTGCCCAACTTCTTCATCGGGATCCTGCTCATCCTGCTGATGGCGCTCGTCCTGCGCCTGTTCCCCGTGGGCGGCTTCACGCCGTTCACGGTCGATCCGCTGGAGAACCTGCGCCACCTGCTGCTGCCGGCCATCACGCTGGGCACCGCGGGGGCGGCCATCAACATGCGCTTCACCCGCAGCTCGATGATCGAGGTGTTGGGCCAGGACTACATCCGCACCGCCCGCGCCAAGGGCGCGCCCTGGCTGCGGGTGGTGCGCGCGCACGCGCTCAAGAACGCGCTCATCCCGGTGGTGACGGTGGTCGGGATCCAGGTCGGCTCCATCATCGAGGGCGCGCTCGTGACCGAGACCGTCTTCAGCTGGCCGGGCGTGGGCAAGCTGGCGGTGGACGGGATCTTCGGCCGCGACTACCCGGTCATCCAGGGCATTGTGCTCTGCGCGGCCCTCTCCTACATGGCGGCCAACCTGCTGGTCGACCTGGGGTACGCGTACCTCGACCCCCGGATCACGTACTCATGAGCACAGCGCTCGCCTATGAGCCGGCCGCGCCCGAGGAGGCGACTGCCGCCGGGCGGCCTTCGCTGGCGGCGCTGATACGCGCGCAGCCCCGGATCGTGTTCGCGGCGGGGCTGCTGGTCCTCCTGGCGCTGGCCGCCCTGCTGGCGCCCCTGATCAGCGGCCACGACCCCATCGCCACCGACCCCGACCACGCGCTGGTCGGCCCCGAGCCCGGGCACTGGTTCGGCACCGACGAGCTGGGCCGGGACCTGCTGGCGCGCGTGATCTGGGGCGGCCGCGTCTCGCTGCCCGTGGCCTTCGTGGCGGTCGCGGTCGGGCTGTCGGTGGGCGGCCTCACCGGCCTGCTGGCCGGCTATCGAGGGCGCGTCACCGACCTCCTGCTGATGCGCGTGGTCGACGCCATCCTCGCCTTCCCGGCGCTGATCCTGGCCATCGCCATCGTGGCCGCGCTGGGGCCCGACCTGCGCAACGCCATGATCGCGATCGGTATCGTGCAGATCCCGGTCTACGCGCGGCTGACCCGCGCCCAGGTCCTGCAGCTGAAAGGGCTCGACTTCGTGGCCGCGGCGCGCGCGCTGGGCGCCTCGCCGCTGCGCCTGGTGCTGCGGCACCTGCTGCCCAACCTGCTCAACCCGCTGATCGTGCAGGTGTCGCTGTCGGCGGCCTTCGCGATCCTGGCCGAGGCCACGCTGTCCTTCCTGGGCCTGGGCGCGCAGCCGCCGACGCCGGACTGGGGGTCGATGATCAACGACGGCAGCCGCTTCCTGGCCAACGGCGACTGGTGGCTGGCGATCGCGCCCGGCCTGGCCATCTGCCTGGCCGTCTTCGGCTTCAACTGGCTGGGCGACTCGCTGCGCGACGCGCTGGATCCGCGGCTGCGACGATAGCTTTCGGCATGCCGATCCGAGAGGCGACGCCCGCCGACCTGCCGCTGATCGCGGAGCTCATCCGCGCCCTGGCCGAGTACGAGCGGCTGGCGCACGCGGTGGAGTTCGACGAGGAGTCGCTCGGCCGCTACCTCTTCGGCGAGCGGCCTTACGCGGAGGTGCTGATCGCCGAGGATGAGGGCGGTGAGGCCGTGGGATTCGCCTTGTTCTTCCACAACTTCTCGACCTTCCTGGGCCGGCCGGGCATCTACCTCGAGGACCTTTTCGTGCGCCCGGCAGCTCGCGGCGGCGGGTTTGGAAAGGCTCTCCTGCGGCGGCTGGCGCAGCTTGCGCTGGAGCGCGGCTGCGGCCGCGTCGAGTGGGCGGTTCTGAACTGGAACCGGCCCTCGATCGAGTTCTACGAAGCGCTGGGCGCCCGGCCCAACAGCGACTGGACCGTCTACCGGCTCAGCGGCGACGCGCTGCAGGCCCTGGGTAGGATTCCGGACTGATGAGAGGCGTCGATGTGCGGGGCGACGCGAAAGGGCCGTACCCGGCGAAGGACCTGGCCGCCTGGGGACGCTCCCAGCTGGAGATCGCGCGCTCCATCATCGACAACCCCGGCGGCGGGCTGCTCTTCGCGACCCAGGCCGTGGGGCAGGTCAAGGCGGCGCTCCAGGAGCACGACGAAGCGCGCTTCGCGGAGGTGATCGAGGCCCTCGACCGCGCCGAGGACCGGGGGATCAGGCGGGAGTTCGACGCGGCCCGGAAGCTGCTGGACGAGGCGCTCGCGAAGCTGACCTAGCGATTCTTCCTGGAGGTCAGCGACCTGGAGCCGCGGCCCCACTCCCGCTCCCGCGACGCGAGAGCGCATCGATGCTGACAGCGGCCAGCAGCACCAGGCCGGTGACGATGAAGATCTTCTGCACGTCCAGGCCCTGCAGGTACATCCCGTTGTAGATGCCGCCGACCACCAGCCCGCCGAGCACGCCGTGGATCACCTTGCCGCGGCCACCGAAGAGGCTGGTGCCGCCGATCACGGCGGCCGCCACCGCGAACAGCACGAGCTGTCCGCCCTGCACGTTGTTCGACATGCCGCCCAGGTAGGACGCGTACATCAAGCCGCCGAGGCCGGCGGTCATCGAGCAAAGTGCGAAGGCGATGGTGCGGATCAGGGCCAGGTTGATGCCTGCGCGCCGCGCGGCCTCGGCGTTGCCGCCGATCGCGTAGACGTACCGGCCGTAGCGCGTGCGCTCGAGCAGGATCGTCCACGCCCCCAGCACCGCGAGCACGATCGGGATCACCCAGGGCACGCCTTCCAGGGTTCCCAGGTTGGCGCGGTTGACGTTGCAAATCGCCACCACCACCACGCCCGAGAGCGCGATCAGCGCGATCTTGATCAGGCTCAGGCTGACCGGCGGGGCCACCAGTCCGCTGGAGCGCCGGCGGGCGTCCCCGAACCAGATCAGCGCGCCCAGGCCGACCACCACCACCGCCATGCCGATCCAGCTCAGGATCGGGTCGATGGTCCCCCACATGAGCTGGTAGATCACCTTGAGGTTGTCGTCGGCGCCGGCCAGGCTGGGATAGCCCGAGAAGGGGCCGAGCAGCAGCAGGATCAGCATCACGCCGTTGAAGATCAGGAAGCCCGCCAGCGTGACCACGAATGAGGGCACGCGCAGCTGCGTGATGATGGCGCCCTGCACGGCGCCGATCGCCGCGCAGACCGCGAGCGCGGCCACGATCGCCGCCCACCAGGGCCAGTGGGTGGTCACCGGCTGCACCAGCTGCACGCCGATCACGCCGCCGACCGCGGCCACATAGCCGACCGAGAGGTCGATCTCGCCCAGCAGGAGCGCGAACATCTCGGCCATAGCCAGCACCATGTAGACCGCGCTCTGCTGAAAGAGGTTGACCAGGTTGCCGGGCGACAGGAAAACGTGGTTGGGGCTGATGGCCTCGAACACGATGATGATCGCGACCAGCCCGAAGATGACCGGAAGCACGCCGCTTTCGCCGGCGCGAATGCGCGCGCCCCAGGCGTGCAGGTACTCGCCCAGCGACTGGGCGACGACCTCGGGAGGAACCTCGGCTTCTGGCGCGGCGACGGCGGCGGTCGGGTCGGGCGGCAGCTCCGGTGCGCTGGCGCTCACGCCGCCCTGCCTCCGGTCGTCATGTACTCGACCACGCCCTGGCGGTCGAACGCCGACACGCTGTCCTGCGCCACCATGCGCCCGAGGTACAGCACCGCGATGCGGTCGGCTACTTCGAAAACGTCGTTCAGGTTGTGCGAGATCACCATCACCGCCAATCCGCGATCGCGCAGGCGCTTGACGAGGTCGAGGACCATGCGCGTCTGCACCACGCCGAGCGCGGCGGTCGGCTCGTCCATGATCACCAGCTTGGAGTTCCACATCACCGCTTTGGCGACCGCCACCGACTGGCGCTGCCCCCCGGACAAAGACGCAACCGGTTGGCGGATCGAGCGGACGGTGGTGACGCGCAGGCTGGCCAGCGTTTCGGCCGCGGCGCGCTCCATGTCATCCTCATCGAGCAATCCGCGGCTCAAACGTTCGCGGCCCAGGAACATGTTCTGCACGATGTCAAGGTTGTCGCACAGCGCGAGGTCCTGGTACACGGTTTCGATGCCCAGCCGCGCGGCGTCGCGCGCGCCGCGGATTTGCACGGGGTGTCCTTCCCAGAAGACCTGACCGGCGTCTGGGTGGTAGACGCCCGACACGCACTTGGTGAGCACCGACTTGCCGGCGCCGTTGTCGCCGCAGAGCGCGGTCACCTGGCCGGCGGGAAGGTCGAGGTCGACGGCGTAGAGCGCCTGCACGGGCCCGAAATGCTTTTCGAGCCCGCGCACCTTGAGCAGCGGTTCGGCCGCCACCGGCGCTCCCGCCGTCGTCACCTCATCAGTAGATCAGGAAATCCCGTTGGCGCTGCAGACCGCCGCGGTCACCTTCTGGCACAGGGCGGCCTTGTCGACGAACCCATCCTTGATCACGGTCGAGGCGATCTTCGACTTGTCAACCCAGAGCGGCGTCAGCAGCGAGGCCGGCTGGGTGTTGCCGGTCTTGCCCGAGGGCGGTGTGGTGGTGCTGTTGACGAGGTCCTTGGGCGGCGTGAGATTGGCACGCAGGATGGTGGCCAGCGCGACCGCGTCCTGGGCTTCCAGGTAGACCGCCTTGTAGACCGAGCCGCACTGATAGCCGGTGAGCACGTTGACCATGCCGTCGAGGGTGGCGTCCTGCCCCGTCGTGGGGATCTTGTTGGCCGGCACGCCCGAGTGCTGGAGGACCTGGATCACCGCGTTGGCGAGACCATCGTTGGCCTCCACCGTGGCGTTTATGTTCGGATGCGCGGTGAACTGCTGCTGGAAGATGGTCTGGCCCTTGGAGTTGTCCCAACCGGGCGCGACCTGGTCGCCGACGAGCGTGTAGCCGGCGCTGTTGGTTTTGCCGGCCTGCTGGGGCGTGTCCTGGCTGCCCCAGATCACCTGGTTGTAGCCCTGCGCGAAGGACACCGCGTTGGGGTCCGTGTCCTCGCCGCCGTTGAGCACGAAAACCTGCGGCTTGTCGACCTTCCAGGCCGTGATGCAGTCCATGAAGCCCTGGCCGATCAGCTTGCCGACCTGCACGTTGTCGAAGCTCACGTAGTACGTGTTGGTGCCGGTGAAGGTCGCGCGGTCATAGCTGATCACCTTGACGCCGTGCGACTGCGCGAGCTGCTGGATCTGCGAGCCGACCGTGCTGTCGAGCGGGTCCATGATCAGAACGGTCGCGCCCTGAGTGATGTCGGCCTGCGCCTGCGCCAGCTCGGTCGCGTCGTTGCCCTGCGCGTTGTCGATCTTGAACTGCGACGAGGAGTAGCCGGCGGCCGTGAACGCCTTCTCCAGGTAGGGCTGGTCGAAGTTGACGTAGCGAGTGGAGGACGTGGTGTCGGGCAGGATCACGCCCACCAACCCCTTGCCGGCCGAAGTCGTGTTCTTCAGCGACGCCATGGGCGTGAAGTTGACGTCGAAAGACGAGACGCTGATGTTGGGCACCGACGCCCCGCTGGTGTTGTTCGACGTGCTGTTCCCGCAGCCGGCCGCGACCAGTGACAGCACACTGGCGCACGCGGCCAAAGAGAAACCCCTGAGGTTTCGAAATGCCATGTAGACCTCCTACCCCCGCACTGCACGCTTCCCGCTGCCTTCTTCCCGGAGGCCCGGGGCGAGAGTGCGCCGGCAGCGGGCCTACTCAGCCGATCCGAGACTATCCCGCAGCCGGCCGAGTTTGTCAAGAAAGCGACAGGCCCGCTCAAGACGAGTGTTCGGACTCTTGACAAACCTCGGTGGTGCGCGATGATTCGCGATCGTGGCCGGCGGCGCTGGAGGGGGGCAGGGCAGCCTCGCCTGGCTGCGTGAGCGGAACCGGCACCGGATCGTGGAGGCGCTCCACGAGCGTGGTTGCCTGAGCCAGGCCGAGCTGGCCCGGGTCACCGGCCTCTCCCGCACCACCGTGCATACCCTGGTCGCGCAGCTGCGGCGCTCCGGGCGGCTGCGGGAGGTCGAAACCTTGGGCAAGCGGGGCGTGGGCGGCCGGCCCGGCGTCCAGCTGGCGCTGGTAGATCCGCCGCGGATCGTGCTCGGTGTGGACTTCGGCCACAGCCACGTGCAGGTCGCCCTGGCCGACATGGCGCCCGATGTCCTGGCCGAATGCCGGACCGAGCTCGACGTCAACCATCGGGCCGTCGAGGCGTTCGACGTCGCGGCCCGGATGGCGCGCGACATTCTCGCCCGGATCGGCCTAGACCGGCATCGCGTGGTCGCGGCGGGAATCGGCATTCCAGGCCCGGTGGACCGGGTGCGCGGCACGGCCGGCTCGGCGACCATCCTCCCCGACTGGGTAGGACTGCAGATTGCGACCGAGATGGAGGACCGGCTGGGGCTGCCGGTTGAGATCGAGAACGATGCCAACCTGGGCGCGCTCGCCGAGCTGACCTGGGGCGCCGGCCGCGACTGCCTCGACTTCGCCTACATCAAAGCCGCCACGGGGATCGGCGCCGGCCTCGTCATCGGTGGCCGGCTGCTGCGAGGAGCGTCGGGCACCGC
Source organism: Candidatus Dormiibacterota bacterium (assembly GCA_036378695.1). Classification (GTDB taxonomy): domain Bacteria; phylum Chloroflexota; class Dormibacteria; order Dormibacterales; family Dormibacteraceae; genus CF-28. Next base: position 4,952 of record DASUVY010000084.1, on the reverse strand, counting down.
CGGCGAAATCGGCCACACAACGCTGGATGAGGGCGGCGCCCTCTGCTACTGCGGCAACCGCGGGTGCCTGGAAACGGTCGCTTCGGGGCCGGCCATCATCCAGCTCCTGGCCCGGGGCGCCCACGAGCCGCTGAACCTGGCCCGCGTGATCGAGCTGGCGGACGCGGGAGATCTGCGCTGCCGGCGCGCCATCGCCGACGCCGGGCGCGAGATCGGGGCCGCCGCCGCCGGCCTGTGCAACCTCATCAACCCGGAGCGGGTCATCATCGGCGGGCTGCTGAGCCGCGCCGGCGAGGTGCTGCTGGACCCGCTCCGGGACTCGCTGCGCCGCCACGCGGTGCAGGCCGCGGCGGAGAAGGTCGAGGTGGTGCAGGCGGCCTTCGTCGACCGCGCCGAGCTACTGGGGACGCTGGCCCTGGCGCAGCGCAGCACCGAGGCCAGACAGCTCACCGGTTGACTCTCGGGTTCGCGACCCGGTCTGACCGGCCCGCTTCACCAGCCACTCGAAGAGGCGGCGGCTCTCGGGGCGGACCTCGACCAGCTCCTCCGGGTGCCACTGCACCGCGAGCAGGTTGCCGTCCGGCGACTCCACCGCCTCCACCTCGCCGTCCTCGCTCCAGCCGGTCGCGCGCAGGGCCGGCGCCACTTCGCCGACGGCCTGGTGGTGCAGGCTGTTGACCGGCAGCTCGGCCGCCCCCAGCACCTCGGCCACCGCTGAGTCGGCGGCCAGGCGCACCTGGTGGGCGAGCTTCTGGCGGGGCTCACCGGTCGTGTAGTGGTCGTGCTCGGGCACGTGCTGCTTGAGGTCGCCCCCCAGCGCCACGTTGACGACCTGGATGCCGCGGCAGATGGCGAGCACCGGCGTCCCCCGCTCCAAGGCGGCGCGGACCAGGGGCAGCTCCAGGGCATCGCGGTCGGGCGCGGCCACGGTCATCGGATGGGGCTCCGCGGCGTACTCGGCGGGGTCGATGTCGGCGCCGCCGGTGAAGAGCAGGCCGTCGACCTCCTCCAGCGCGGCGCCGCCGTCGGCGCCCGGCGCCAGCTCCACCACCTCGGCGCCCGCGTCCTGGAGGGCGCGCACGTACGTGGAGTTGAGCTTGTCGGCGGCGCGGGTGACGCCGATTCGCGGCTTGCGCGTCATGCGCCGGCCGCCGCCTGGATGGTGGCGTCGAAGCTTCCGGTGGGTCCCGCCACCGGCAGCGTCACCCCCGCCTCCCGGTAGCGCGCGATCGCGCCCTGCACGGCGGCGGCGTCGCCGATGCCGGCCAGCTCGTCCACCGCGCGCTCGCTTACTTGGTCCCGGGCCAATTCCTCGGCAAAGCCGCTGCTGTCGAGGACCTTTCGGTAGAAGGGCAGGCCCGCGTAGCGCTTGACGGTTTCCCGAAAGGCGTCGCGCGCCTTCTGGGGCTCGGCCGCGAGGCTGACGGGCACCACGGCCATTATGTCGAAGCCCTCGAGCGGCTTGCCCGCGCGTTCCCGGCCTGCGCGCACCTGCGGAACCACGACCTCGCGCACGTAGCCGGGCGGGCACATCCAGAGCGATACCCCGTCGGCCAGCTCGCCGGCCAGCTGCAGCATGTGCTCACCCAGGGCAGCGATGTAGATGGGCAGCTCACCGTTGCGCGGGGCCGTGTATCCCCAATGCGCGCTGAAGTGCCGGCCCGCCTGGTCCGCCGCGCCCTCCCGGAAGGAGGCGCGCAGGATGGTCAGGTACTCGCGCATGGCCACCACCGGGTTTTCCAGGCGCAGGCCCCACATGCTCTCGACGGTGACCTGGTGGCTGACGCCCAGGCCGAGGATGAAGCGGCCGCCCGAGAGCTCGTCCAGGGTCATGGCCATCTGGGCCATGGCCGTGGGGTGGCGGGTGTAGATGGGCAGCACGGCGGTCCCCAGGCGCACGCGCTCGGTGGCCTGGGCGTAGGCCGCCAGCACCAGCGCCGTGTCGCGGCTGCCGGGCAGCTGGCTCGACCAGATGGAGTCGTAGCCCAGCCGCTCAGCCGCCCGCGCCCGCTCCACGGCTTCGGGTAGGGAGCGGCCGGCCTCGACCGAACACCCGAGCTTCGGCTTCACGAGAAGCCGAGTCTAGAGGGCAGCTCATCCAGGCCTCCGATCACGATCGCGGATGCCGGGACGCTCTCTCGCTGCAGGTAGGCCCAGGGTCCGCGGAGGATGAAGACCGCGGTCATCCCGGCGGCCAGTGCCGGCTCGACGTCGTTGTCCACCCGATCGCCGACGTAGGCGCAGCGCTCGGCCGGGACGCCGATCAGCTCCAAAAGCCGCGTGAAAAACGCGGGTTCGGGCTTTTCGACGCCCAGCTTCCCCGAGGTGATGACGAGCTCGGCGCCGCCGAAGATCGCCTCCAGCTCGGCCTGGCGCTGCGGAGACTGGTTGCCGGCGATACCGACCCGACAACCGGCGGAGCGCACCGACTCCAGCGCGGGAAGAGCGTCAGGATAAAGGTCGTCCTTCGTAAATGGACGCTCGGAGCTCGGCATGTCGACGCCCAGCAGGGCGAACACCTCGCGGTGGGGCCGGCCGCGCGCGATCACACCGCCGAGCACGCCCATCAGGGTCAGGAGGGGGACGCCGCAAGCCTGCGCGATGTCCTCCCAGGCATGACTCTCGTCGAGCAGGGTCTCGCCGACGTCGAAGATGACCGCCTCGAGCATCGCCCGAGGTTACGAGACGGCGGGGGCCTTGGCCTCGCTGCGGAGGATGCTGCGCCCGGCCTCCAGCCAGGTCGGGTCGCCGTTCTGGAGACGCCAGAACCAGTACTCCACGCCCCAGAGCAGGACCGTGCTCTGGCCGGCCAGCTTCAGGTCGTGGAAGGTGCGCTCGACGTCGGGCGGGCTGAAGCTCTTGGGGTTGGAGTAGGTGTTGTGGTCGACCTCCCAGGGCTCGGCCTGGGCCTCCATGACCCACGCCCCCTTGTGCTGGTTCAGCGCGCTCTTCTGCCACTGGGCCACGCGGTCGTCCCAGTTGGAATCGGCTTCGGCGACCCCCTCGTGGCCGAGGAAGCTGTAGCCGATCCGGGTGTAGACGTCGCTGCCCAGGACCTCGCCCGGGCGCAGCACCGAGAGCGCGTCCCGCTCCGCGGAATCGGAGTCGAAGCCGAGCAGGCTGCCCAGGGTGGCGCCGGTGCGGCTGGAGGCGGCGTCCAGCTGCATGTTGAAGTGGCCGAAGACGTTGACCACGAGCGGGTGCCGGCCCTGGTCGGTGTCGCGCACCATGGCCAGCTCGCGCAGCAGCAGGTCCTTGCCGATCCACCAGCGGTTGGGACCGGCGGGGTTGAAGGGCTCGTTCTCGACCTGCCAGGCGACCAGGTTGGGATAGGCGCTGTAGCGCTCCACGGTCTCCTGGATGAAGGGGAGGACGGCGTCGCCGACCACGGCGTCGTGCGAGACGTCGCCGCCGTTGGCGATCCGCGGCTGGTACTGCTCGGGGATGTAGAACTCGGGCCAGCCCAGGGACTTCATGCCGACGGTCAGCACCACGGGCTGGCCGGCTCGGGCCGACTCGTTCAGCAGCCAGTCGGTCTCGTCGTAGCCCTCGCTGTCGACGTCGGACCAGTAGACGCCCAGCCGGATGACCTTGAAGTGCATGTCCAGGACCTGGTCGTAGGTCGCCTTCCAGTCCAGTCCCAGGGTTTCGGCCCGGCGGATGCTGAAGCTGGTGCCGACCTGGACGGGAGCGATCGACTCATGGGCGTGGGCGCGGTTCGGCGTCAGAGCGTGCCCGGCCAGCAGGGCGAGGGTCGTGATCAGGACGACCGCCACCTGCGCGGAATGACGATTGAAGGCGCCGACGCGGCGGAGGGGACCCCAACCCATGACTGAACCGACGAGCAGACTGGCGGGGCGTCACTACCGGGCCTCGCCGGGGTGGCTAAAAAGTGTTAAGAGGCGACGCGAGAAGGGGCCCGGCGGCCGGTCCGGTCCTCGCCCTCGCGGACCTCCTCGTGGTACTCGGCGTCCGCGTTGACGTTCCAGGGGTCGAGCTCGGAGACGCCGGCGATGCGGCGGGCGACCAGCAGCGCGGTCATCATCGAGTGGTCCTGGTTGTTGTACTTGTGCATGCCGTTGCGGCCGCACAGGTGCAGGTTGGAGATGGTGTCCAGCCAGTCCCGGATCACCTTCAGGTGCGTCTGGTACTCGTCGTCGTAGACCGGGTAGGCCTTGGGCATGCGCACCACGCAGCCGTCGAAGACCTCCTCCGGCCGGCACATGCCGAGCTGCGCCAGCTCGCGCTTCCCGAGCTCGATCAGCTCCTCGTCGCTCATGTTCCAGAGGCCGTCGCCCTCGAAGCAGAAGTACTCCAGGCCCAGGCAGGTCTTGGACTGGTCGGGGACCATGGAGGGCGACCAGTTCTTGAAGTTCTGGAGGCGGCCGACCTTGACGCCTGGCTCGTGGACGTAGATCCAGTTGTCGGGGAAGACGTCGGGGCGGTCGATCATCAGGGCCACGGTCAGGAAGTCGCGGTAGCCGAGGCGGGAGGCCGCGATCAGGACCTCTTCGGGCGCCGGCGGGTCGATCAGCTCGACCAGGGTGCGCACGGGCAGCGTGGAGACGAATTCCTGGCCGGTCAGCTCGTGCGCCTCGCCGGCCTGGTCGACGGCCAGCACCGAGGTCACGGTCGGGCCCTGGCGGCGGATGCCGGTGACCTTCCAGCCGAGCTTGACCGGGTGGCCGGCCCGGGCCAGCACCGCGGCCACCGTGTCCCACATCTGGCCGGGGCCCAGGCGTGGGTAGCGGAAGCGGTCGATCAGGGTCTTGATGACCTCGCCCCGGCCGGCGCCGCGCTGGGGGAAGAGTGCGCCCTTGATCGCCTCCACCATGTTCAGGCCCTTGATGCGCTGGGCCGCCCAGTCGGCTGAGAGCTCGGTGGTGGGGATGCCCCAGACCTTCTCGGTGTAGGTCTTGAAGAAGATGTTGAAGAGGCGGCGTCCGAACTGG
>DASUVY010000083.1:0-5602 GCA_036378695.1 Candidatus Dormiibacterota bacterium | reverse complement strand
CAGCCAGGCCGAGAGCTTGACCATGCGCGCGATGAAGTCACCCTGGTAGTCGGTTGGATCCGTGCGATCGGCGCCCCGCCAGGCGCGCCCGATGTTGTTGATGGCGTCCACGTCGCTCAGGTTCTTGACGTGGACCTCGAGCTTGGCCGGGACCGGGTTGCCCTCGATGTTGGCGATCAGGTCGCGGTTACGGGGGTCGGCCGAGAAGCGCTGCAGCTCCTCGTCCTTGGTGACGAAGGTCACACTGGCCACGCGGGGGTCGGCCTCCAGCTGCTGCTTGAAGTCGTAGACAGAGGCCAGCGGCGTCTGGTCCGAGACCGCGATCGAGATCACGCTGACCCGCGTCTTGTAGGTGTCGAGGACGCCCGCCAGCGCGTGGCCGAGCAGCAGGTTGACGCCGGCCAGCATCAGGATCAGCGTGATCGAGACCACGGCGGCCACGCTGACGCCCGCGTTGCGCCAGAAGCTCTGCCAGGCGCTGCTAAGCGCGAAGAGCAGATGCCGTAAGAGCCTCATGGTATCTCCCGGCCCGGTCGTCCCTGACCACCTGGCCGTCTTCGATCACCACCACCCGCCGGCGCAGGAGGTCGACGATCTCGCGGTTGTGCGTCGCCATCACCACCGTGGCGCCGTCGGCGTTGATCTTGAGAAAGAGCTGCATGATCTCCCAGGCCGTGGCCGGGTCGAGGTTGCCGGTCGGCTCGTCGGCGATCATCAGCCGCGGCGCGTGCACCAGGGCGCGCGCGATGGCCACCCGCTGCTGCTCACCGCCGCTCAGCTCGCGCGGGTACTTCTTCGACTTCCCGTGCAGGCTGACCGTGTCGAGAGCGCGCGCCACCTTGCGATCGATGACCTGCCGCGACTCGCCCAACACGCGCAGCGCGAAGGCCACGTTCTCGTGCACGGTCATCTGGGGAAGCAGCTTGAAGTCCTGGAAGACCAGCCCGACCTTGCGCCGGAAGAAGGGCAGCTTGCGCCGCTTCATCCGGCCCAGCTCGACGCCGTGGACGAAGATTTTGCCCTTGCTCGGCCGCTCTTCCCGGATCAGGAGCCGGACCAGGCTCGACTTGCCCGCGCCAGAAGGCCCCACCAGGAACACGAAATCGCTCTCGGGCACGGTGAGGTTGATGTCGCGCAGCGCCTCGGTGCCGTTGGGATACCGCTTCCAAACGTGCTGGAAGCTGATCACGGTCCGGCCGTTGAAATCCGGTGCTATGACGCTCAAGTGAGGTGTGGGGTGTGACTTGGCGCCAGAACGGCGGCGCCCGGGCAGGTACCGGCGCAGTATAAAAGCCATGCCCCCAGGGGTCAAACGGACCGCCTGGCAATAACTTGTAGGAGCGAGACTCCTCCTCGCTCCGCGGGGAGGTGGCGCCCGCAGGGCGCCGGAGGGGGTCGCGCGTCCCCCCCGCCCTCTGGGCGGACCTCCCCATGAATGGGGAGGAGACGTCTCCTCCCCTACGAACCCTCCTGGCCCAGCCGCCAGCGCAGCCAGCCTTCGGTGAACGGCTCCAGCTCACCGTCCTCCAGCACCGACTGCACGTTCCCCACCTCCACACCGGTCCGCACGTCCTTGACCAGCGTGTAAGGCTGCAGCACGTAGTTCCGGATCTGCGACCCGAACTCGGCCGGCATTACGCTGCCGCGCAGCTCCTCCCGCTTGCGCGCCGACTCCTCCTGCTGGCGCTGGAAGAGCCGCGACTTGAGCACCTTCATGGCCGAGTCCCGGTTCTTCATCTGCGACCGCTCGTTCTGCGAGGTGACCACGATCCCGGTCGGCAAGTGCGTGATGCGCACCGCGGAATCGGTCTTGTTGACGTGCTGCCCGCCGGCGCCGGTCGAGCGGTAGGTGTCGATGCGCAGCTCATCCGGGTTGATCTCGAGCTCGCGCTCCTCCGACTCCTCGAGCTCGGGCAGCACCTCGACCAGCGCGAACGAGGTGTGGCGGCGGTGGTTCTGGTCGAAAGGCGAGATGCGGACCAGGCGATGCACGCCGTGCTCGCCGCGCAGGAGGCCATAGGCGCGCCGGCCGCGCAGGATCAGCGTCGCGCCCTTGAGGCCCGCCTCCTCCCCCGGCGTCTCCTCCACCAGCTCCGTCTCCGCCCCCGGGCGCAGGGTCGAGCCGCGACCAGGACCGGGCTGGGCCCACTTCAGGTACATGCGCATCAGCATCTCCACCCAGTCCTGGGCGTCGATGCCGCCGGCGCCGGCGCTGATCGAGAGGATGGCGTTGTGGCCGGCGTAGGGGTCGTTGAAGAGGAGCTCCAGCTCCCTCTGCTCCAGCTCGCGGTCGACCGTGGCCAGCTGGCCGGCGACCTGCTGCGTCAGCTCGGCGTCGCCGTCGGCCAGCTCTCCGAGCTCCACGAGGTCGCGGGCCTGCGCCTCCAGGCGCTGCCAGCCCTCGAGCTCGCCGCGCAGTTCCGAGGACTCGCGGGCGATGCCGCCGGCCCGCGCCGGATCGTCCCAGACGCCGGGGGCGGCTAGGAGCCGGTCGAGCTCCTCTAGGCGAGCCTGCTTGCCGGGAAGGTCAAAGATGCTCCTTCAGGCGCAGGATCCGGCGCAGCGCCTCTTCGGGACCATCTGAGCTAACGGCCATGGCAGCGCTTGTACTTGCGGCCGGAGCCGCACCAACAAGGATCGTTGCGTCCAATCTTGTCTTTGGCCACGCCGGCCGGGACCGGCTCGGGCTGCTGGCTGGGGCCCGAGTAGCGCGGGCCGCCGTTCGGACCCTGTGCGCGCGGCCTGTCCGTTCGCTGCACCGGCTGCGGCGAGGGCTCGTCCTTGCGCACCTCGACCCGGAACATGTTGGCCACGATGTCGGCCTGGATCGACTCGGTGAGCTCGGTGAACATGGCGTGGGCCTCGTTCTTGTACTCGATGAGAGGGTCGCGCTGCCCGTAAGCGCGCAGCCCGATGCCCTCGCGGAAGTGCTCCATCTGCGTCAGGTAGTCGATCCACTTGGTGTCGATCGTGCGCAGCATCACGAAGCGCTCGACCTGGCGCATGATCTCGCTCCCGATGGCCTCTTCCTTCTGGCTGTAGGCGCCGGCGGCGGCTTCCTGGAGAAACTCCACGAGCGCCTGCTGCCCGGCTTTCAGCTGGTCGGCCGGGATCTCGGTCCCCGGCGCCAGCGGGAAGTACGTGCCCAGGTAGCGGATCAGCCCTTCGAGGTCCCAGTTCTCCGGGTGGCGGCCCTGGCAGTGCACCTCCACCCCACGCTCGACCAGGTCCTTGATGTAGCCGAGGATGTTGTCGCGGGTGTCGGCGCCCTCGAGGACCTTGTGACGCTCCTCGTAGATGATCTTGCGCTGCAGGTTCATCACGTCGTCGTACTCGACCACGTGCTTGCGCGAGTCGAAGTGCATGCCCTCGACCTTCTTCTGCGCGCTCTCGATGGAGCCCGCGACCCAGCGGTGCTCGATCGGCTCGACCTCGAGCCGGTCCATCAGCCGTCCGATGCGCTCGGCCGCCGGACCGAAGATGCGCATCAGGTCGTCCTCCAGCGAGATGTAGAAGCGTGTCGAGCCAGGGTCGCCCTGGCGGCCGGCGCGGCCGCGCAGCTGGTTGTCGATGCGGCGTGATTCGTGGCGTTCGGTGCCGATGATGTGCAGGCCGCCCAGGTCCGTCACGCCCTCGCCGAGCACGATGTCGGTGCCGCGGCCGGCCATGTTGGTGGCGATCGTGACGGCGCCCTTCTGGCCGGCTTCGGCCACGATCGCCGCTTCCTTCTCGTGCTGCTTGGCGTTGAGCACGGAGTGCCGGATGCCGCGCTTGTCGAGCAGCCGCGAGAGCCGCTCCGATTTCTCCACCGAGACCGTGCCCACCAGCACGGGCCGTCCCAGCTTGTTCATCTCCACGATCTCGTCGATGACCGCGTCGTACTTGGACTGCTCGGTCTTGTAGATGACGTCGGGATAGTCCTCGCGGACCATCGGGTTGTGCGTGGGGATGACCACCACCTCGAGGCCGTAGATCTTGTGGAACTCTTCCGCCTCGGTGACGGCGGTACCGGTCATGCCGGCCAGCTTGCCGTACAGCCGGAAGTAATTCTGCAGCGTGATGGTGGCCAGCGTCTTCATCTCCTGCTGGATCTTCACGCCCTCTTTGGCCTCCACCGCCTGGTGCAGGCCGTCCGACCAGCGGCGGCCGGGCATGGTGCGCCCGGTGAATTCGTCGACGATGATCACCTCGCCGTCGCGCACCAGGTAATCGCGGTCGCGCAGGAACAGCGCTTTGGCCTTCAGCGCCTGGTTGATCTGGTGGGCTTCGACCACGTGCTCGAGGTCGTAGATGTTGGGGATGCGCGTCCAGCGCTCCATCTTGGCGATGCCCTCTTCGGTGAGCGACACCGACTTGTGCTTGAGGTCGACTGTGAAGTCCTCTTCCTCCTGCAGGCGCACCGCGTAGCGCGCGTACTCGTTGTACTTCTCGGTCGAGTCCTCTCCCTGGCCGCTGATGATGAGCGGCGTGCGCGCCTCGTCGATGAGGATGGAGTCGACCTCGTCGACGATGGCGAAGTTCAGCTCGCGCTGCACGCACTGCGCGAGGTCGGTGGCCATGTTGTCGCGCAGATAGTCGAAGCCGAACTCGTTGTTGGTGCCGTACGTGATGTCGCAGCGATAAGCCTCGGGGCGGGTGCAGGGACGGAAGTGCTGCAGGCGCGGATCGGGGTGCGTTTCGTCGAGGTGCTCGGGGTCGTAGATGAAGGATCCGTGCTCCCGCTCGCTCTGCGCCTTGATCACGCCCACGCTGAGCCCCAGCAGGTGATAGACGGGGCCCATCCAGCCCGCGTCGCGGCGGGCGAGGTAGTCGTTGACGGTGACCAGGTGGGTGCCGCGCCCGGCCAGGGCGTTGAGGTAGAGCGGCAGGGCCGCGACCAGCGTCTTGCCCTCGCCGGTCTTCATCTCGGCGATCTTGCCTTCGTGCAGGACGATGCCGCCCACCAACTGCACGTCGTAGGGACGCAGGCCGATTGTCCTGCGCGCGGCCTCGCGGACCACCGCGAAGGCCTCGATCAGGACGTCCTCCAGGATTTCCGGGCTGCCAGCGCCCTCGGCGACACGCGCCTTCAGCTCGTCGGAGCGCGCGCGCAGGCCGGCGTCGTCAAGGGCTTGCAGCGCGGGCTCGAGGGCGCCGATGGCCTCGGCCGTGCGGAGGTGCTGCTTGACCTCGCGGTCGTTGGGATCGACGAAGCGGCTCAGGTACTTCATGACAGCTGTTGGTGGTAGCTGCTTAAGGGATGACGGGCTCGATCACGGCCAGGGAACCGTCCTGGCGCCGGTAGACGAGCTGGATGCCCCCGCTGTCCTCGTCCAGGAAGAGGTGGAACTGCTGGCCGTCGTCGCGGCGCAGCACGGCCTCGGCCTCCTGCAGCGACTCCGGCCTCAGCTTGAGGCGGATGCGGGCCGGGCCGTTGGCCGAAACCTTCAGCGGCAGCTGCGCCGCTTCCGGGTCGGGCCGCTTGCGCTCCTTGATCTTCTCTTTCAGCTTGGTCACCTGTCGGTCGATCTTGTCCAGGGCGAGGTCGAGGGCGGCGTGCCGGTCGAGGTCGGCCTCGCGGGCCGAGGCCACCGGGTGCCGGCGCCCGTCCATGTGGACCGTG
>DASUVY010000082.1:0-7223 GCA_036378695.1 Candidatus Dormiibacterota bacterium | reverse complement strand
CTGACGGCGGCCGGTGCGGCGCTGGGGATCGCCCTGACCGCGCTCATCCTTTCCCTGTCGGGCTCGGCGGTGGGCGGCGGAGCCGGCTTCCTGGCGGCGATCACGCTCGCCGTCTGCGGGTTCGCGATCGTGAACACGATGTTCATGTCGTTCCTCGACCGCACCCGTGAGATCGGTGTGCTCAAGGCGCTGGGCGCGCGCTTCCAGGACGTGACGCTGGTCTTCGTGGCCGAGTCCGCGGTGATCGGGGCCAGCTCCGGGCTGGTGGGCGCTGCCCTGGCGGGCCTGCTGGCTTCGCTGGGCAACCGCCTTGCAGGCGACGAGCTGTTCGTGATCTCGCCGCGCATCGGGCTGGTCGCCTTCCTTCTCGCCGTCGGCCTCAGCCTGGTCAGCGGGCTGGCGCCGGCGCTTCGGGCGGCGCGCCTGGACCCCATGCGCGCGCTGCGCTACGAGTAAGCCGGGCTAGAACTTCCCGTACACGGGCACCACCGCGCCGTTGACGGCGCGGGCGGTGTCCGAGCAGAGCCAGGCGATGACGCCGGCGATGTCCGCCGGCGCCACCGCGCGGGCCAGGTCTCTCTCCTTCATCCAGGTGCGGTTGTCGGGTGTGTCGATGACGGCCGGGACCACCGCGTTGACGCGCACGCCGGATGCCTTCAGCTCCTCGGCCATGATCTCGGTGAGCTTGAGCACGGCGGCCTTGGCCACGGCGTAGGCCGCCGCCCCGCCCTCGCGCACCAGGGCGGCGCGGGAGCCGACGTTGACGATGCTGCCGGCGCCCGCGGCGGCCATCCGCCGGCCGGCGGCCCGGCTGGTCCACCAGGCCGTCTCCAGGTTGAGGCGGAGCATGAAGCGCACGTCCTCGGGGGAGCCGTCGAGGACCGCGCCGCCCTTGAAGCCGCCCGTGACGTTGACGAGCCGGCGGACGGTACCCCGGCTGTCGAGGCGGTCGAAGAACGCGTCCACGGCGGCGGGGTCGGTGAGGTCGGCGTCGTCGCGGCCCACCGGCACGACCTCACCGAAGGGCTTGAGAGCTTCGACGACGGCAGGCCCGAGGCCGCCGGTGGCGCCGCAGACGACCGAGAGCTCAGTCACCTGCCGAGCATAGAATCGGGTCAGCCCTCCCGGGCCAAGGGAAGCGGGTGCGAATCCCGCGCTGTCGCGCAAAAGGCGCGGGAAGAACCTGCGGTTCCTCCCGCGAACCTACCTCCCTCCCATCTCCGCGCCGCGCCCCCAGCGTTTGGATCACGGACTCACACGGCCTGGCGCAGCCAGGCCTTACGACTTCGACTGCTTTGCCATAATCGCCCTAGCCCTCCCGGGCCAAGGGAAGCGGGTGCGAATCCCGCGCTGTCGCGCAACTGTGAGCGGTAGCGGGCGGCCAAATCGATGCCACTGGGACCGCGCCGGTCCCGGGAAGGCGGCCGCCGGCGCCTGATCCGCGAGCCAGGAGACCTGCCCGAGGGGACGTTCCCCGTCCGCGCGCAACGGAGGGGGGTCTCCGTGCGGCGAGGCCTCCCGGCGCGGCCGGAATCCCAGCCGCCGGAGGATCGAGATGCGCGCACATCTCCTCGCGATTGCCATCGTCCTGCTGACAGCCGCCTGCGGCGGTGCCGCGGCCCCGCCCGCCGCCACCACCAGCACCTGCGTCAATGCCCAGGCCACACACAAGGCGTACCTCGTGGTCACGCACCTGGACGGCCGCAGCGTCCAGAAGTGCGTGGGCTTCAGCTCGGACCAGCTCAACGGCGAAGACCTTATGAAGCAGAGCGGCATCGAGTTCCAGAGTCAGACCTTCAGCTTCGGCAAGGGCATCTGCCAGATCGACAACGAGCCCAGCTCATTCAGCGAGTGCTTCCCCAAGGACCAGCCCTTCTGGGCTCTTTTCACCGAAAGCGCGGGCGGCTCTTGGACGGGCGCCCAGGTCGGCTACACGGCCGTCAACCTGAAGGCCGGTGACGCCATGGGCTGGCGGTACACGTCACCGACGGCCTCGCCGGCGCCCACGCCGGCATCGCCCAAGGGGTAGCCCGGATGAGCGGGCGGGCGGTGGCGGCCTGGTCCGCCGCCTGCCTGCTCGGGGTCCTGCTCACGACCAATCCGGGCTACCGGGCCCTCGTCCTGGCAGCCTGCCTGGCGTCAGTGCTGGTAGGGGCCGGCTGGCGGCGCGCGCGGCGGCTGCTGGCCGGCGTGGGCGTGGCCGTCCTGGCCGCCGTGCTGCTCAACTTCGCCTTCAGCCACCTCGGCGCCGACGCGCTCTGGGCCCTCCCCGACGGCTGGGTGCTGGTGGGCGGCCCCTGGACGCTGGAAGCCCTGGTCTTCGGCGTGGCTTCGGGGCTGGCCTTGGCGGCGGCGATTCTCGCGGTCGCGCCGCTCTCCCTGCTGCTGGAGCCGCAGCAGGTGGTCGACGCCCTGCCGGCGCCGCTGGCGCGCACGGGGGCCGCGGCGGCGGCCTCGTTGAACCTGGTGCCGGGCCTCGGCCGCAGCTTCATGGCCATCTCGGAGGCGCAGCGCATGCGCGGCTGGCGCCCGCGCGGCCCGGCGTCGTGGGCCGAGGTGGTTGTGCCGGCGGTGCTGACCGCCATCGAGGACTCGATCCAGCTGGCCGAGGCCATGGAGGCGCGCGGCTTCGGTTCGGGCCCCCGGACCCGATACCGCCCGACGCGCGCCACCCGGGCGGACGTCCTGCTGTTTACTGCAGCCGGGCTGTCGGCGGTGCTGCTGATCGCCGCGCGCGCGCTCGGCCAGGCAGCCGATTGGCAGCCCTATCCGTACTTGACCGCGCCCGTTCTAAGCGCCCTCGGCGTGGCCGCCTGCCTACCGCTGTTCCTGCCGGTCTGGCTGTGGCGCTCGCCTCGCTAGATCGGCTCAGCTACTGGTACCCGGCCGGGCAGTCGCGCGTCCTGGACCGGGTGACGCTGTCAATCAGCCCCGGGCTGACGGTGCTGGCCGGCCCTTCGGGCGGCGGCAAATCCACGCTCCTGCGCGTGCTCAACGGCCTGGTGCCGCACTTCCACGGCGGCCGCATCGCGGGCTCGGCGACCGTCGCCGGCCTGGACGTGCTGCACACCCCTACGCGCCGCCTGGCCCGCCATGTCGGCTTTGTCTTCCAGGATCCCGAGCGCCAGGCCGTTTACTCCACGGTCGAAAGGGAGGTCGCTTTCGGCCTGGAGAACTTGGCGGTGCCGTCCGCGGACATGCCGGCGCGGGTCGAAGCGGCGCTGGCGCGGGCCGGAGCCTCCCACCTCCGGGAGCGCCGCCTGGCGACGCTCTCCGGCGGCGAGCGCCAGCGGGTGGCGGTGGCCGCCGCGCTGGTCTTGGAGCCGCAGATCGTGGCCCTCGACGAACCGACCTCGCAACTGGACCCCGAGGGCGTTGAGCTGGTCCTGGAAGCCTGCCGGGAGCTGGCTGCGGCCGGCACCGCCGTGGTGATCGCGGAGCACCGCGCGGCGGGCCTGCTGGACGCGGGCCGGCTCCTGCTCGTGGACGCCGGGCGCCTCAGCGCCGGCTCTGGCCGCCCTTACTCGGTCCGGCCGCGGCCGCGGGCGCGGCCTCACCTGGAGGCCTGGCACCTCATGGGCGTCAGCGCCGGGCCCGCCGGCCGCGCGCTGCTGGAAGGGGTGGGCCTCGCCGGGGGCGTGGGCGAGGTGGTGGCCCTGACGGGTCCCAACGGCGGCGGCAAGACCACGCTGCTGCGCTGCCTGGCCGGTCTGCTCCCGCCGCTGGCGGGCCGGGTCGAGCGCCGCCCCGGTCGCGTGGCGTACCTGCCCCAGGACCCGGCGGCGCTCCTCCACCGGCCGACGCTGCGCGAGGAGGTGGAGCTGACGCTGCGCAGAGCAGGAGAGCCGGCGCGCAGCGCGCCCATCCTGAAACGGCTGGGCCTGGGCGCGCTGTCCGAGCGCTATCCGCGCGACCTCTCCAGCGGCGAGCGCCAGCGCGCGGCCCTGGCGGCCGTGCTGGCCGGCGCACCGGCCATCGCCCTCCTGGACGAGCCGACCCGCGGCATGGACCAGCGCGCCCGCGGCGCGCTGGCAGAGCTGCTCGCGGAGATGCGGGAGCAGGGCACCGCGGTCGTAATCGCGACCCACGACGCGGAGCTGGTGGCCGCAGTCGCCGACCGCGTCGTCCGGGTGGAGAATGGCGCCGCCCGCGACCAGGGCGCCCCGGCCGCGGCGACCGCCGTTACCTTGGAGCCCGTGCCCGCGGAGCTCCCCGCGTGAAACTGGCGGCCACCTCGGTGGTCGGTGTGGGACTCTTCGCCTGGCCCTTCGTCGCGGCCACCCCGGCCGAGGCGCCGGCGCTGGCGCTGGCGGTCGGCTGCCTGCTGGCGCTGGGACTGGTCGAAGTCGGCACCCGCCGCCTGGACTCGCGCGGGCTGGCGCTGCTGGCCGCCCTGGCCGCGATCGACGCCGGGCTTCGGATGGCCGTGGTGATCGGCATCGGCGGTTTCAGCCCCTTCTTCTTCCTCGTGCTCTGCGCCGGCTTCGTGCTCGGCCCGTCCTACGGCTTCCTCTGCGGCAGCTTCGCGATGCTGGTCTCGGCGCTGGCCATCGGGGGCATGGGCCCCTGGGTCCCATACCAGATGTTCGCCGCCGGCTGGGTGGGGGTCGCGGCGGGCATCGCCGGGTACTGGCGTTCGTCCCGCTTCGGCTGGCCGGAGCTGGCGCTGCTGAGCCTGGCCGGCATCGTCACCGGCTTCGCGTTCGGAGCCCTCACCGACATCCAGGTCTGGGTCGGCGCCTATCGGGGGGCCGGCGACCTGGGCTGGGAGCCGGGCATGCCGACCGCCACCTCGCTGCTCCACTTCGGCCGCTTCTACACGGTGACTTCGCTGGTCTACGACAGCTTCCGGGCGGTGGGGAACGTGCTGATGATCCTGCTCCTGGCGGCGCCCGTGGTGGCGGCCCTGGAGCGGGTGAGGGCGCGCTTCACCTTCGAGGTGGTGCCCGGGTGAGAGCTTCTGCCTACCCGATGCTGACCGCCGAGGCGGCGGCGGCCCTGGTGCTGGAACGCACGCCCGTCCTCGAAAGCGAGACGGTGGCGCTGGCGGACGCACCAGGCAGGGTCGCGGCCGAGGACGTGGTCGCCCGCCGCGAGCTCCCCGGCTTCCAGGCCAGCGCGGTCGACGGCTACGCGATCCGGTCGGCGGACGGCGGCGGCCGCCTGCGCGTGGTGGGCGAGTCCGCGGCCGGGCGGCCGTTCGCCGGCCCCCTGGAAGCGGGATCGGCGGCCCGCATCCTGACCGGTGGCGTCCTGCCCGAGGGCGCCGACACCGTCGTCAGGGTGGAGGAGGTCGAGCAGCTGGGCGACGAGGTGGTGGTGCCCGCCGGGTTCGGCGCCGGGCACAACTTCCACGCCCCCGGAGCGGACCTGCGGCCCGGCGACGTCGTGGTCAGCCGCGGCCGGCCGCTGGGGGCGGCCGAGCTGGGGCTGGTGGCGGCGCTCGGCATCGATCGCCTGTCCGTCCACAGGCGGCCGCGGGTCGCATTGATGTCCACGGGCGACGAGCTGGTGGAGGTGGGGCGGCCGCTGGGCGCGGGGCAGATCACCGACTCCAACCGCTGGGCGCTGCTGGCCGCCCTGCGGGAGGCAGGCGCCGAGGTCGAGCTGCTGGGCATCGCGCCCGACCGGCCCGAGCCGTTGCGCGAGCTGGTGGTTGGCGCGCTCGAGCGCGTGGACGTGCTGGTCACATCGGGCGGGGTCTCGGTGGGCACGCACGACCTGGTCAAGCCGCTGCTGGAGTCGCTGGGCGAGGTCCACGTGGGCCGCGTCAAGCTGCGGCCGGGCAAGCCCTTCACCTTCGCCACGCTGCCCCTGGGCCGGCTGGCCTTCGGACTACCCGGATTTCCGGTCAGCTCGCTGGTGACCTTCGAAGTCTTCGTGCGTCCAGCGCTGCGCAAGCTGCAGGGCCACTCGCGGCTTCAGCGGCCGGAGCTGCGCGTGCGCCTCGGCTACGACGCGCAGGCCGCCGGCGACCGCACCGAGTACCAGCGCGTGGTGCTGCACCGCGAGGGCCCCGACCTGGTCGCCACCTCTACGGGCTCGCAATCGTCCTCGCGATTGATGTCGCTGGCCGGCGCACACGCCCTGGTGCGCATCCCGCCCGGCGATCGCGGGTACGCGACCGGCACCTACGTGGAGGCGCTGATTCTCGACCTCCCCTAGTCGCATCTCGAGCGGGTTTGCGCTGCTCTGGTCCGGTGGGAAGGATTCGGCGCTGGCGCTGGACCGGGCGCGCCGGGCTGGGCTCGACGTGCAGACGCTTGTCACCTTCTACGACTCGGGCACCGAACGCGTCCGCTTCCACGCCACCCGGATCGAGCTGATCCGCACGCAGGCGGCGGCCACCGGGGTTCCCCGGCTACTGGACCTTGGCACCGCCTGGCCGGAGATGGAGGTGCGGCTGGTCGAGGTCCTGGCGCGGCTGCGGGCCGAGGGCTGTCCGGGCGTCGTGCTCGGGGACATCCACCTGGCCGACGTGCGGGCCTGGTACGAGGCCCGCGTCACCGCCGCCGGCCTGGAGCACGTGGAGCCGCTGTGGGGCGAGCCGCCGGCCGGGCTGCTGCAGGAGTTCGTAAGGACGGGTGGCCGCGCGGTGGTGACCTGCGTCGACCTCGAGCGGCTGGACGAATCCTGGCTGGGCCGGGTGGTCGATGCCGGCTTCGCGCGGGACATCTCCCGACTGCAGGTCGACCCTTGCGGCGAGAACGGCGAGTACCACACGTTCGCCTACGCGGGTCCGGTCTTCGCCCGCCCGGTTGCCTGGACGCCCGGCAGCCGCCGGCGCGAGGGCCGTTTCCTCCAGCTCGATCTCGCAAGCTAGCCGGCCCCGCGCCGTTGACCTCGGCGAGGAGGAGGGATGCTGCACGCGCAAACGCTGGCCGGCGACCGGCGCCGGCGGCGCACTCAGTCGGCCGCGGCGGCCCTGCTGCTGGCCCTGCTCGTCTGCTTCTTCCTGATCGGTCGCGGGCCGGGCACCCTGGTCTGGCTGACCGGCCGCCCGCCCAGCTGGCTCCCCTTCGCGGGCTCGGGCCTGAGCTGGCTGCCCTACAGCGAACCCCAGAAGCGACCGGCCGCGGCGCTGGTCGTCCAGCCGAATTCGGTCCCGGTGCCCACGGCGGCGCCCACGCTCCTGCCCACGCCTGACCCATCCGAGCCGCCGGTCACGGTCCCAGTGCTGCCGGCGCCCACGCCGACTCCCAAACCGACGCCCACGCCGACTC
>DASUVY010000081.1:0-97552 GCA_036378695.1 Candidatus Dormiibacterota bacterium | reverse complement strand
CGATGTCCTGCAGGGGCTGGCCGCCGAGCGGCCGGGGCGGGTGCTGGCCGCGCTCGACCTGAAGGACGGGCGGCCGGCGGTAACCGGCTGGAGTGGCGTCGAAGAGCTCGACCTCGAGGAACTGCTCGGAGGCTGGAACCGGTCCGCGCTGGGCGGCGTGATCCTGACCAGCGTCGACCGCGACGGCACGCTCGAGGGCCCGGATCTGGAGGCGCTGCGCCGGGTCCGGGCGCTGTCGCGCCATCCCCTGACTTACTCCGGCGGCATCGCGGAGCTCGCCGACCTGGAGGCGGTGCGCGCAGCGGGCGCCGATGCGGTGATCGTGGGGCGGTCGCTGCTGGAGGGCCGCTTCCGTCTGGAGGAGGCGCTGGCGTGCGCGGGCTGAGCTGCGCGGTGGTTGCGGCGCTGCTGGTCGTCGCCTGCGGCGGCGATCCCTCGCCGAACGACGCCGCCCTTCACCAGGACATCGTGCAGGACCGCGCCGGGGCCGAGGTCACCTTCGACGCCACCGTGCTCGCCGACCCCACCTCGGCGCCAGGCCATGAGCACATCCAGGTCCGCGCCGGCAGCGGCGACACCCTCGAGATCGACCACAACATCAACCTGGCGCGGCCGGTGCCCGCCCACACCGGCGACCAGCTGATCGTCCACGGGCAGCTCTACATCGACAGCGGCCGCGCAGGCGTCCACTGCACGCACGCGCACACCTCGAGCGGCTGCCCGGAGCCAGGCTGGATCGACCTGGCCGGCAACCGCTACACGTAGGGGCGGGTCTTGGCCCGCCCACCAGGGAGCGGCAAGCCCCTCCCCTACGACTCCTTGCGGGCCACCTGGTGAGCCGCGGCCTGCGCGACCGGGCGCACGACGACCTCGTCGATATCGACGTGGGGCGGGCGCGTCACGCAGAACGTGATGATGTCCGCGATGTCGTCCGCGGTCAGCGGCTGCACGCCCTTGTAGACGTTGGCGGCGGCCTGCTGGTCGCCCTTGAAGCGGACCAGGCTGAACTCGGTCTCCACCATGCCCGGCGCCACCTCGGTGACCCGGATCGGCTCACCGTTCAGCTCCAGGCGCAGCGTGCGGCTGATGGCGCGCACCGCGTGCTTGGTGGCCGTGTAGCCGGCGCCGCCCTTGTAGACCTCGAAGCCGGCGATCGACCCCAGGTTGACGATGTGCGCGTGCGGCGCCTTGCGCAGCAGGGGCAGCAGGGCACGCGTCACGCGGAGCAAGCCGAGCACGTTGGTGTCGAGCATGCCGGCCCAGTCCTCGTCGGGAGTCTCGGCGACCGGGCTCAGACCCAGCGCCAGCCCGGCGTTGTTGACGAGCACGTCGGCCTGGCCGAAGCGGCCTTCGATCTCGGCCGCGAAGGCGTCGATGCTGTCGGCCTGGCGCACGTCGAGGTCGAGCGTGACGGCGTCGATCTCGCGCGCCAGCTCATCCAGCCGATCGCGCCGGCGGGCGCCCGCCACGATCGTGAAACCCTCAGCCGCCAGGCGCCGCGCGGTGGCCGCCCCGATGCCTGCCGAGGCCCCGGTGACCACGGCGATACGGCGGCTGGTGCTCACTCCGGGGAAGGGTACCCTAGAGGCGAGTCGATGCTGGAGCTGGTGGTCGGCGCGGTCGCGGTGCTGCTCGCGCTGACGGGCGCGGCGATCATCGCCTGGCCGGTGCTCCCCGGTGCCTGGCGCCGCCTGAAAGCTTCGGTCCGCCGGCGCCGGCCGCCGACAGTGCCCTCGAGCGGCGCCGTGCAGTCCGCCCCGCCGGCCCACCCGGACCTGCACCCGACCACCGTCAAGGCGCTGACCGCGGCCGCGCGCACCTACAGCCTGCTTCGGGCCAACGGCGAGGACCGGGTGGCGGGAGAGCTGCGGATGGCCGCCCGCCGGGTGCGCGCGGACGAAGCTCAAGGCCTGCTCGCCCTCGCCGGCGTGCTGCGCGGACTGCGCGAGATCAGCCTCGGGGACGGCGAGGCCGAGGACCGCTACCGGCGGCTGGTCGAAGAGCTGAAGCAGGCGGTCAAGGACCGCAGCGAGCAGCTCGAGCTGCTCCATTTCGGCTGAATCAGCCGGATAAAAGCTCCCGGTGCACCGTCTCAGCTGACAAGCCCGGCGGCGGCGCGCCTTCCAGCAGGAACTCGGTGGGTCCGCCCAGCACCAGTTGCCGCCGCCACAGCACGGCCTCGGCCGGGAAGCGCGCGTAGAAGTCCGGGTAGCCCTCGCCTTTCGGCTTCGAGAGCCAGCTGACCTCCCCGGAGGCGGGCTCGGGCACGCCGGATTGCAGCCGGAACAGCGACCCGCTGCCGCCGCCGGCCTCCGCCGCCACGGCGTCGTGGGCAGGGCGCAGCCGGGCGCCCACGGCCGCCTCGTTGAGGGGGTCGAGGGCGAAGGAACCCTCGACCAGGTACCAGTCCTCGTAGCGGCCGTCGACTCGATACACGGCGGAGCGCAGGAAGCCCTCGCTGCCACCGGCCGCCAGCCGCCGGTGAAAGTCGACCAGGGAAGTCTCGTAGGCGGCGCGGTCGACGCCCTCCGCGGGCCAGTGCCGGAAAACGTATGCGAGCACGGACCGCTACCTCGACGCGTGGAGCCCGGCCGCGCGGCCGCGCTCCACGGTGCCGGCCGCCATCTTGCGCGAGGCCTCGTCGATCATCTCCTCACCGAGGAGCACGGCCCCCGTGTGGTCGACCTCGGTGGCGCGCTCGTAGGCCTCCACCAGCTTCTGGGCGCGGTCGAACTCCTCCTGGCCCGGCGTGAAGACCTCGTTGATGACCTCGACCTGCTGGGGATTCAGCGCCCACTTGCCGTCGAAACCGATCATGGCCGCTCTGGCCGCGGCCTCACGCAGGCCGTCGAGGTCGCGCACGGCGCCAAAGGGACCGTCGACCGCGTGGACGCCGTGGGCGCGCGCCGCGGTCACGACCCGGGCGTGGAAGTAGTGCCAGAACTCGCCCGGATATCCCGCCGGCGCCTGGCCGATGCCCAGGCCGGGGATGCCCATGCTGGCCGCGAAGTCGCCAGGACCGAAATGGAGCGCGCGCACGCGCGGCGAGGCGCCGGCGATCAGGCCCGCGTTCTCCATGCCCCGCGCGGTCTCGATCTGCAGCTCCAGGCCAGCACTCGAACCCAGTTCGGTGAGGAGCATATCCAGGAAATGGACCTGCTCGGGCCCCTCGACCTTGGGCACCACCAACGAGTCCAGCCGGTCGCCGGCGCCGCCGACCAACGCGATGACGTCCTGGTGGCACCAGCGCGAGCCGACCGCGTTGACGCGGACCGCGCGCAGCTTGCCGGCATACGCGAAGCGCGTCAACGCGCGCACAGCCAGCGCGCGACCCTGCTCCTTGGCCGCCGGCGCCACCGAGTCCTCGAGGTCGAGGATCACCATGTCGGCCGCCGACTGGTCGGCCTTTTCCTGGAAGCGCTCGTTGGTGGCAGGCACCGACAGACAGGAGCGTCGCGCGCTCATTTTTTGGGGCCCTTGCCGGATTCGATGTAGGCCTTCAGCGACTGCATCTGGTCGCGGATGCCGGCTGCGTACTGCCCGGCCAGGGCGCCACCGAGGAAGCGCAGCACGCCCTTCAGCCGGTAGTCCATCTCGTAGACCAGCTTGGTGCGCGCTCCGCGCTGGGAGTAGCTGTACGACCACTCCCCCTCCAGCGGCCCATCTGTGAACACCCCGGCGCATTTCCGATACGGGGTCTTGGTCTCCTCCTCGACCTCGATGGTGCCTTTCCAGGCCGGCAGCCGAACCTGGTAGGTGATGGTCGACCCTTTGCGGGTGGCGCGCGAGAGATAGCCCGACCATTTGGGCGCGTTCTTCAGGTCCTCGTGCACGAC
The DNA here is from genome assembly GCA_036378695.1 of Candidatus Dormiibacterota bacterium. GTDB lineage: Bacteria > Chloroflexota > Dormibacteria > Dormibacterales > Dormibacteraceae > CF-28. The sequence continues at coordinate 93,716 of DASUVY010000081.1, read as the reverse complement.
CGCCCAGACCCGCTCCGCCGGCGCCTCGATGGAGACCTCCTCGCGGATCCTGGTCATGATGCGATTATCGGGGTGGTTTGTCCGCCCCACAGCCGCGGCCGGCGGTCTTCAGCGGCCGCCGGCGGGTGCTCGGCGCGCTCCGCCACCGCAACTACCGGCTCTTCTTCACAGGCCAGGTCATCTCCCAGGTGGGGACCTGGATGCAGAGCATCGCGCTGCCCTGGCTGGTGCTCCTGCTCACCCACAACGACTTCCTGGTCGGGGTCACCCTGGCCTGCCAGTTCATGCCCATGCTGGTCCTGGGCCCGCTGGGCGGCATCGTGGCCGACCGCTTCCCCAAGCGCCGGATCCTGCTCATCACCCAGAGCGCCTATATGGTTCCCTCGGGCGCGCTCTTCCTGCTGACGCACTTCGGCCTCGCGCAGTACCCCATGGTGCTGGCGGCGGCCGTCACGGTCGGTCTGATCAATGTCTTCGACGTGCCCGCGCGCCAGGCCTTCTCGATCGAAATGGTCGGCCGCGAGGACCTCATGAACGCGATCGCGCTCAACTCTTCGGTCTTCAACGGGGCCGCCGTGGTCGGGCCCTCGGTGGCCGGCCTGCTGATCGGGTTCCTGGGCGTGCAGCTCTGCTTCCTGATCAACTCCCTGAGCTTCTTGGCGCCCATCGTCGGGCTGCTGCTGATGCGCCACCTGCCCCGGCTGGTGCGCGACGAGGAGCGGGCGAGCAGCGTCTGGGAGCGGATCCGGGAGGGTGCCAGCTATGTGCGCCACGACCGCCTGGTGGGCACGCTGCTGCTCTCGGTCTCGGTGTTCTCCATGTTCGCCATGAACCGGCTGACGCTGATCCCGCTCTTCGCCGACCGCGTCCTGCACGTCGGCGCGACCGGCTTCGGCTTCTTGATGGGCGCCCTCGGGCTGGGCGCGCTCACGGGCGCGCTCTCGCTGGCGGTCCTGCCCGGCAGCATGAGTGGCCGCCGCCAGTTCCGGGTCGGCATGGCCTGGGTGGTGATGCTGCTGCTCTTCAGCTTCAGCCGCTCGTTCTGGCTCTCCCTGGTGCTGCTCTATGGGGCGGGCTTTTGCCAGATGCTGTTCCTGGCCACCGCCAACACGCGGATCCAGCTGGTCACACCCGACCACCTGCGCGGCCGCGTGATGTCCCTATATGCGCAGGGGATGATGGGGACGGGTCCCATCGGCTCCACTCAGGCCGGCGCGCTCTCGGCGCTGCTGGGCCCGCCGGCCGCCATGGCCATCGGGGCGGTGGTGGCCGGCGCCACCATCGTCGGCGTCCGCTTCTGGCGGCCCGAAGTCTTTCTGCGCGATCAGCCGAAATAGGCTTCGAGGATCGCCGCCACCGCCAGGGCGGGCACGATCCAGCGCAGCGCGCGCAGGTAGTCGGCGTAGGCCGCCAGCAGGCGGCGCGACCAGCCGCCATCGGGCTCCATGTGGATCACGCAGGCACCGACCTGGATCAGCAGGCCGCCGGCCAGCGCGGCCGCCGGGATCTCGACCAGGCCGTTGGGCAGGATGCCGGTCAGCGCCAACGACCAGGAGGACAGGGCGGCGGCGTAGCCGAGCAGGAAGCCGGGCAGGAAGGTCAGCAGGAAGCCGACCAGGCCCACGGTCAGCGGCGCCAGCACCGCTGCCAGCAGCAGGGCGAACAGGTTGTGCGCGAAGTAGTTGAAGGCGGCGGCGGGCGGGCTGGGCGCGGCCGACGCGGACAGCAGTGAGCGCAGCGTGGGCTTGACCACAACGTCGGGGACCGCGTGGGTGGCTCCCGCCAGCCAGCCACACACTGCGCCCACCGGCAGGCCCGCCAGCGAGATCAGGATCGGCACCCGGCGCTGCCAGGCCAGCCGGCCCAGGCGAGGGCGGCCGCGAAACGCCGCGGCCACAGCACGACCCAACCGGCGCGCGGGATCCCGGAAGCCGGCGTCGCGGGCCAGCAGCTGCTCGCGGTTGAAACCGGCCAGGCCCATCCGGAGCAGGACTGCGGCGCCCACCGTCATGGTCGCCGCGAACGCCCACAGCAGCTCGCCGCGCCCCAACAGGATGAGGGCCGCCTCCGCCTGGAGGACGACCGACATGGGCAGGATGATGAAGCTGGCCATCACGTTGGCCGCGCGCATCGTGCGGGCGTTGGCGCTCACGATCACGGCGCCGGCGACCATCGCGGCCACCTGGCAGATCGTCGAGAGGGCCAGGCTGACGAGGATCGCCAGCGGGAAGTAGCCAAGCCCCGGAAAGACCGCCAGGCAGTAGACGGTCAGCGCGCCGTAGCACAGCGTCAGGGAGATCACGAGCACCGAGGCGACCTTGCCCACGTAGATCTCGGCCTCTCGGAGCGGCGTCGAGAGCAGGACTTCGAGCGTCGAGCGCTCGCGCTCGCCCACGAAGGACTCCAGCGCCAGTACCAGCGAAAAGCTGGCGGGCAGGAAGACCACGAAGAAGGCGCCCACCACGGAGAGCCGCTCGACGACCGAGTTCACGCCGCCGCCGTAAACGGCCAGAGCGCGGACGCCCAGCGCGCTGGCCACCGGCACCGCCAGGGAGAGCCCGACCATGGCCAGCACCAAGCGCAGGTCGCCGGCGGCCTCGCGCAGGTCGCGCCGTGCGACCAACCTCGCTTTAGGCGGTCTGAGCGGGCTCATGGAAGTGCTCCCCGACGATGGCCAGATAGATGTCCTGGAGGCCGGGCCAGCGCCGGACCTCCTGGCGCGCCCGCAGCCCGGAGCGCGCCACCAGCTCCTCCATGGAGCCCAGCGCGAGCAGCCGGCCGGCGGACATGATCCCGATGCTGCCGGCCAGCTGCTCGGCCTCGTCCATGGAGTGGGTGCAGACGACCAGCGCGGCACCGGCCTCGCGCAGCTCCGCCAGGTAGGCCCAGGCGCGGCGGGCTGAGTCGGGGTCGAGCGCGCTGGTGGGCTCGTCGGCCAGGACCAGGTCCGGCCGGTGCAGCGTGGCCCGAATCAGCGCGACCTTCTGGCGCATCCCCTTGGAGTAGGTGCCCAGCCAGCGATCGCCGGCCTCGCCGAGCTCGAAGAGCTCGAGCAGGCGCTCGATGCGCCGCCGCCGCTCGGGGACCGGCACGTCGTAGACCGCCCCGAAATGGTCCAGGTAGGCCCGGGCGCTCATGCGCTCGTACAGGCCGGGCACCTCGGGCATCAGTCCGACCCTGGCCCGCACCGCGTCTGGATCGAGGCTGACGTCGAGTCCGGCGACCCTCACCGTCCCGGAGCTGGGCTGGATCACGCCCGCCATGCAGCGCAGGGCGGTAGTCTTGCCGGCGCCGTTGCGGCCGATCAGCACCAGGCACTCGCCCGCGCCCACCGACACTGTCAAGTCACGCAGGGCCGAAACCTCGCCGTATTGCTTGACAAGGGACTGGACCTCGAGCACGGCGCGGATAATATTTCAGCCGCTGTGAGGCGCCGCCCCTCTTCCGACTCACTTTCCAGGCTGCTCGCGGAGACCCAGGACCTGGTCGCCAAGCTGGTCCGTGAGAACCGGTCTCTCAAGGCCCAGAACCAGCGCCTGGCCAAGCGAGCCGACCGGCTCGCGGACGGCTGGGAGCAGATCAAGAAGCTGGCGCGTACCGCGCCGCGAGGCCGCGGCCGCCGCTAAGCTCGGCGGGTGATCCAGCCCGGCCAGCGCTCGCCGGACGGCCGCTGGGTGTGGAACGGCCAGGCCTGGGTTCCGGCGCCGCCCGCCGCCCGCGGTAGCTCGGCCGGGCTGGTGATCGGGCTGGTGGCGGGCTGCGTCGGGATCCTCTTCCTGACCTCGATCCTGGTCATCGTGATCCTGCTCACCATGGGCAACCAGATCGCCAACGTCTTCAGCAACGTGGTTGCCGCCCTCGGCAGCTAACCTGAGCTGCGATGCGGGCGACCGGGCTCAACCATGTAAGCGTCCACGCCAAAGACCTCGAGGAGTCGGCGCGCTTCTACGAGGAGTTCTTCGGCATGCGGCGCGTGCCCACCCCCGACTTCGGCTACCCGGTGATCTGGCTCGAGGTCGGCGATCTGCAGGTCCACCTGTTCAGCCGCCAGACCGAGGCGCCCGAGTACCACCACTTCGCCCTCGACGTGGACGACTACACGGCGGCGTTCACCGAGGCCCGGCGGCGCGGGATCCTGGAGGGGCGGCCGCGGCGCTTCCCCGACGGCGCGGTGCAGATGTACGTCCGCGACCCCGCCGGCAACCGCGTCGAGCTCGACTGGCCCGACTCCTCGACGCTCGATCCGGCGGTCTTCGGGGAGCTGGAGCAGGTCGCGGGGCCACCCGAGGCGACGATTTACTCAGCCCGACCACGACCCTCAGTCGCGCGGTAGGTAGCGGGGCAGCTCCGCCAGGGAGCTGAGGCCACTGGCCTCCAGGAAGGCCGCGATGCCGTCGTGCACGCGCGCGATGGCGCGCGGGTCCGCGAAGGTCGCCGTGCCGACCTGCACCGCCGCGCAGCCGGCGACCAGGAACTCCAGCGCGTCCTCCGCCGAAACGATGCCGCCCACGCCGATCACCGGGATGCGCACCGCCCGCGCGGCCTGGTGGGCCAGGTGCACGGCCAGCGGCCGGATGGCCGGACCGCTGAGACCGCCGGTCCGGAAGGACAGCCGAGGCCGGAAAGTGTGGAGGTCTATCGACATCCCCACGAAGGTGTTGATAGCGCTCAGCCCGTCGGCGCCGGCCGACTCGCAGGCGCGCGCGATCACCGCGATGTCGGACACCATCGGCGTCAGCTTCACCCAGATCGGCAGCCGCGTCCGCCGCCGCACCGCCGCTGTGACCTCGGCGGCGGCGCGGGGATCGTTGCCGAAGTACATGCCGCCCTGCTCCACGTTGGGGCAGCTGACGTTGATCTCGAACCCGGCCACGCCCGGCACGCCGTCCAGCCGCGCCGCCAGCTCGCCGTACTCGTCGGCGGACTCGCCGTTGATGTTGACCAGGACCGGGAAGTCCCACTCCGCCCAGCGCGGGCAGTAGTCGCGGATCAGCGCCTCGACGCCGGGGCCCTGCAGCCCGATCGCGTTCAGCATCCCGCTCGGGGTTTCCACGATCCGCGGCGGCGGATTGCCGGGGCGCGGGCGCAGGAAGATGCCCTTGGAGACGATCGCGCCCAGCGCGCGCCGCTCCAGCAAGGGCACCTCGGTGCCATAGCCGAAGGTCCCCGACGCCGCGATCACGGGACCGCGCAGGCGCAGCCCGCCCGCGTCGACCGCCATCTCCACGCTCACGCGCCTACTCCGTAGTGGAGATGCGAGGGCAGGGCTTCCCAATCGACGTCGGCGGCTCGGTAGACCGGTCCCTCCTTGCACGCGCGGTCGTAGCCGCCGGCGCGCAGGGGCACCGCGCAGCCCAGGCAGACGCCGGTGCCGCAGCCCATGTAGGTCTCGACGGCCACCTGCGCATCCGGCCAGCGCGCCGCGACCGCGGCCAGCATCCGGTTGGGGCCGCACGCCAGCACCGCGCCGACCCCGTCGGGGACCGCCGCCACCGCGCTGCCGTGGAAGCCGCGCGAGCCGTCGTCGGTGGCGAAGACGATCTCGTCTCCGACCCACTCCAGGCTCAGCTCGGCCGAGGTGCGGGCCCCGTGCACCCAGGTCACCCGCAGCCCGGCGGCACGGGCGTCGCGCGCCGCCAGCCACATCGGGGCCACGCCCAAGCCTCCGCTGACCAGGGCCACCGAGCCCCAGGCGGGGTCGAACTCGAAGGGCCGCCCGAGCGGCCCCAGCACGGAAACCGGCTCGCCGATCTGCATGCCCGCCAGCAGCGCAGTGCCCTCGCCGACCGGCCGGTAGATGATCTCGACCGTGCCGTCCGGCATGGTCCGGTAAACCGAGAACGGCCGCCGCAGCAGCGGACCGGGCCGGAGCAGGAGATTCACGAACTGGCCCGCGCGCACTGACTCGGCGATGGCCGGCGCGTCAAAACCCATGACGCGGTAGTGGCCATCGCGGCGCGGGAAGGACGCGACCCGCGTCAGCAGCTCATGCACCACGCCATTCCGGGATGGTCCGCACCTCGAAGTCGCCATCGCCGGCCGCGGCCGACTCGACCAGCGCGGCCGCGGTGTCCAGCGAGGTCAGGCACGGGATGCGCCGCTCCACCGCGGCGCGCCGGATGGAGAAGCCGTCGCGCATCACGGGGCCGCCCGGCACCACCTGCTCACCCACGAAGGACTGGGTGTTCACGACCAGGTCCACCTCGCCGCCCTGGATCACGTCCAGCACGGTCGGCGCGGAGTCGCCGATCTTGCCCACCTGGCGGGGCGAGAAGCCCGCCGCGCGGAGGGCCGCGGCGGTGCCCGCGGTCGCCACCAACCGGTAGCCGAGGTGGACCAGGCCGGAGACGATGGGCAGCAGCTCGGGCTTGTCCGGGTCGGCGATCGTCAGCAGCGCGGCGCCGCCCGGCTTCACGGTCACGCCGGCAGCCTGGAAGGCCTTGCGCAGGGCGCCCGCCAGCGTGCTGTCGACGCCCATCACCTCGCCGGTCGACTTCATCTCCGGGCCCAGGTAGGAGTCGACCGCGGGCAGCTTGTTCATCGAGAAGACGGGAGCCTTGACCGCTACCAGGGGGCGCGGCGGCACCAGGCCCGTGGCGTAGCCGAGGTTGGCCAGGCGCTCGCCGAGCATGACGCGCGTGGCCAGCTTGACCATGGGCACGCCCGTCACCTTGGAGAGCATGGGCACGGTGCGCGATGCGCGCGGGTTGACCTCCAGCACGTAGACGCGGCCGCGGTGCACGACGTACTGGACGTTGACCAGGCCGCGCAGCTGCAGGTGGCGCGCGATGCGCACCGTGTAGTCGACGACGTCCTTCTCTTCCCAGGCCTCGAGGCCCGGCGCCGGGTAGACAGCGAAGGAGTCGCCCGAGTGGACGCCGGCGCGCTCGACGTGCTGCATGATCCCCGGGATCACCACCGTCTCGCCGTCGGAGATGGCGTCGACCTCCACCTCCACGCCGACCAGGTACTTGTCGACCAGCACCTCGCCCCGCGGCAGCGCCCGCAGCGCCCAGTCCATGTAGCGCTCCATCTCGGCCGGGTTGCGCACGATCTCCATGGCCCGCCCGCCCAGCACGTAGGAGGGCCGCACCAGCACGGGGTAGCCGATCCGCTCGGCGATCTCCAGCGCCGCCGGCAGCGAGGTGGTGGTGTCGCCCACCGGTTGCGGGATGCCGAGCGCATTCAGCGCGGAGGCGAAGGCGCGCCGGTCCTCGGCCAGGTCGATGGCCTCGGTCGAGGAGCCCAGGATGCGAATGCCCGCCCCGGCCAGGCGGTCGGCCAGGTTGATGGCGGTCTGGCCGCCGAACTGCACGACCGCGCCGTGCACGTTCTCCAGCTGCGCGACCTGGCGCACGGCGTCAACGTCCAGGGGCTCGAAGTACAACCGGTCGGAGGTGTCGAAGTCGGTGGAGACGGTCTCCGGGTTGGAGTTGGCCAGCACGGCGCTGAAACCGCCCTCGCGCAGCGCCCGGGCCGCGTGCACCGAGCAGTAGTCGAACTCGATGCCCTGGCCGATCCGGATCGGTCCGCTGCCGATGACCATGGCGCTGCGCTGGCCCAGCGCCGCGCGCTCGCCGTCGGCGGCCGCCTCCGACTCCTCCTCCCAGCAGGAGTAGTAGTAGGGCGTCGCCGCCTCGAACTCGGCGGCGCAGGTGTCGACCAGCTTGTAGGCGGGCGACGCGGGCTGGGGGCGGGTGCCCGTCAGCTGCTCGATCAGGGCGTCCGCGAAGCCGGCCCGGCGCATGGCGGTCACGTCGGTCGAACGCTCCAGCTCCACGATCTGCTGCAGGCGGTCCAGGAACCAGGGGTCCCAGCCGCTGCGCCCGGCCAGCTCCTCGGGGCGCGCGCCGCCCCGCAGCGCGTGCAGGAGCGCGAACAGCCGGCGGTCGTTGGGCTTGTCGATCAGCGCCGGGTCGTCGAGCTCGGCGGCGGCCGGCTGCCGCTGCTCGAGGGAGCGGATGGCCTTCATCAGGGCGGCCTCGAAGGTGCGCTCGATGGCCATCACCTCGCCGGTGCTCGCCATCTGCGTGCCCAGGGAGCGCGTGCCGCCCGGGAACTTGTCGAAGGGCCAGCGCGGGATCTTGACCACGCAGTAGTCGAGCGCGGGCTCGAAGGCGGCGAAGGTGCGGCCGGTGATCGGGTTGCGGATCTCGTCCAGCCGCTGTCCCACGGCGACCTTAGCAGCGGCCCGCGCGATCGGGTAGCCGGTGGCCTTGGAGGCCAGGGCCGAGGAGCGGGAGACCCGCGGGTTGACCTCGATCACGAAGTAGTCGCTGCTGCGCGTATCCAGCGCGAACTGCACGTTGCAGCCGCCCTCGATGCCGAGCGCGCGGATGATCCGCAGCGCAGAGGCGCGCAGCATCTGGTGGTCGCGGTCGGAGAGCGTCTGCGCGGGCGCCACCACGATGGAGTCGCCGGTATGCACCCCCATGGGGTCGAGGTTCTCCATGTTGCAGACCGTGATGCAGGTGTCGGCGGCGTCCCGCATCACTTCGTACTCGATCTCCTTCCAGCCCCACAGCGAGCGCTCGACCAGGACCTGGTGGATGGGTGAGGCGGCCAGGCCCCCTCGCGCCACCTTCTCCAGGTCGTCGCGGGTGCGCACGAAGCCGCCGCCGGTGCCGCCCAGCGTGTAGGCGGGCCGGATCACCAGCGGCAGGCCGATCTGCTCCGCGAACTCCAGCACCTCCTCCAGGCGATTGCAGACGGCCGAGGGCGGCACCGGCTCGCCGATCGACTGCAGCATCTCCTTGAAGGCCTGGCGGTCCTCGGCCTTGCGGATGGTCTCCCGGTCGGCGCCCAGCAGCCGCACGCCGTGGCGTTCCAGCACGCCGGCTTCGGCCAGCTCCATGGCCAGGTTGAGACCGGTCTGCCCGCCCAGCGTGGGCAGCAGGGCGTCCGGTCGCTCGCGCGCGATCACCTTCTCCAGCGCCTCCACCGTGAGCGGCTCTATGTAGACCCGGTCGGCGACCTCCTCGTCGGTCATGATCGTGGCGGGGTTGGAGTTCACGAGCACCGTCTCTACCCCTTCCTCGCGCAGCGCCTTGCAGGCCTGGGTGCCGGCGTAGTCGAACTCGGCGGCCTGGCCGATCACGATCGGGCCCGAGCCGATGATCAGGACCTTGCGCGGCCGCTCCGGCTCGGGCGCGCCGCCCCCCACCGCGTGCAGCGCGGGCCTGCCCTCGCGGACCATCTCCAGGAAGCGGTCGAAGTGCGGGTGGTTGTCGGTCGGCCCGGGCGCGCCCTCGGGGTGGTACTGCACGCTGCAGACGGGCACCCGACGGTTGGCCAGACCCTCCACGGAGCCGTCGTTGAGGTTGACCTGGCTGACGAAGAAGTCGCCCTCCGGCAGCGAGGCGCGGTCGACCTGGAACTCGTGGTTCTGGGAGGTGATATGGGTGTGGCCGGTCTCCAGGTCCTTGACCGGGTGGTTGGCGCCGTGGTGGCCGAAGGGCAGCCGGGAGGTGGTGCCGCCGATGGCCTGGCCCAGCAGCTGGTGGCCGAGACAGATGCCGAACAGCGGTAGGCGACCGATGGCCTGGCGGGCCAGCTCGACCGGGCCTGGAAGCACCGACGGGTCGCCGGGGCCGTTGCTCAGCAGCAGGCCGTCGGCCTCCACGCGCAGCACGTCGTCGAGCGTCGCGGTGTGCGGCAGCACCAGCACCCGGCAGCCGCGCTCGCGCAGGCTGCGCAGCAGGTTGTGCTTCACCCCGTAATCGACGACGGCGATCGTGAGGCCCTTGCCGTCGGCCTGGCGGCCGCCGGGAGTCTTCAGCTCCTGCGGCAGGCCTTCGGTCCACTCCTCGGTCGCGCGCCGCGAGACCTCGGCCACCAGGTCTTGGTCCTCCAGCGGGGTGACGTGGCGCGCCAGGCGCGCCAGCTCGCGCAGCCGCGCTTCACCGGGCGGCTCTGCCTCGTGGCTGACCACCGCGCGAAGCGCGCCGTTGGTGCGCAGGTGGCGGGTCAGGGCGCGGGTGTCGATGCCGCTGATGCCCGGGATCCCGTGGGCGGCCAGGTATTCGTGCAGAGTGGCCTCGCTCGAGTGGTGCGATGGCCGCTCCGCGTGCCAGCGCACGATGAAGGCGCGCGCCCAGGGCCGCGCCGACTCGGCGTCGGCCGCGCGCACGCCGTAGTTGCCCTGCAGCGGGTAGGTCATGCAGAGCATCTGCCCGGCGTAGGAGGGGTCGGTGAGGATCTCCTGGTAGCCGGTCATGGCGGTGTTGAAGACCACCTCGCCCTCGCCCAGGACGTCGGCGCCGAAGGCGCGGCCCACGAAGGACCGGCCGTCCTCCAGGACCAGGGCCGCGAACTCCTTAGCCAAGCAGCACCACCGCGTCCACGCCCTCGCTCTCGCTGAGGCAGACCTCGACGCGCTCCTCGCTCGAGGTGGGCAGGTTCTTGCCCACGTAGTCGGCGCGGATGGGCAGCTCGCGATGCCCGCGGTCGACGAGCACCGCCAGCTGCACGGCGCGCGGGCGGCCGTACTCCAGGAGCGCTTCCATGGCCGCGCGCACCGTGCGCCCGTGCCAGATCACGTCGTCGACCAGGACCACCACCTTGTCGTCGACCGTGGGCACCTGGCTGGGTGGGCGGTCAGCGCTCGGCGCGCGCAGGTGGAGGTCGTCGCGATGCCTGGTGACATCGATGCTGCCGGCCGGCACCGGGCGCCGCTCCAGCTTGGTGAGCGTCGCCGCCAGGCGCCGGGCCAGGACATCGCCCTTGCTGACGATGCCGACCAGCACCACGTCCTGGACGCCCCGGTTGCGCTCCACGATCTCGTGGGCCATGCGGTCGAGGGAGCGCCGCACGGCGTCGGCGTCCATGACCGTGGCCTTGAGCTTGGGCTGGACCGCGCTCACGAGAGGACCATGTCCAGCAGCGCCATCCGGATTTGCACGCCGTTGCGGGCCTGGCGGAAGTACGCCGCGCGGGGATCGCTGTCGATGGCCGGATCGATCTCGTCCACCCGCGGCAGCGGGTGCATGAGGATCGAGCGCTGCGGCAGCAGCGCCATCTCGGCCGCGCCCATCCGGTACACGCCCTTCACCGCCTCGTAGGCGGCGGGGTCGTCGAAGCGCTCCTTCTGGATGCGGGTCTGGTACACCACGTCGACCGAGGGCAGCACCGCCCGCAGGTCGGCCTCTTCGTGCCAGCGCACCCCGTGCTCATCCAGGTGGGCCTTGATGTCGTCGCGCATGGCGACGGCGGTCGGGGCCACGAACCAGACCGTGACGTCCCGGTACTTGCTCAGCAGGTAAGCGAGAGAGCGCGCGGTGCGCCCGTTGGCGAGGTCACCGACCATCGCGATCCGAATGCCGTCCAGGCGCCCCAGCTCGTCGCGGATGGTGTAGACGTCGAGCAGGGCCTGCGTGGGGTGCTGCCCCTTGCCGTCGCCGGCGTTGATGACAGGCACGTCGCTGACCGCCGCCGCGCGCCGGGCGGCGCCCTCCTCGTTGTGCCGGAGCACGATCACGTCGGAGTAGCCGCTCACGATGCGAATGGTGTCCTCCAGAGTCTCGCCCTTGGACGCGCTGGAGAACTCCCGGGCGTTGTCGGTGCCCATGGTGCGCCCGCCCAGCCGGAGCATCGCGGACTCGAAGGAGAGCCGGGTGCGCGTGGAGGGCTCGTAGAAAAGGGCGGCCATGACGCGGCCCTGGAGCCGGCCCGCCGCGCGGTGGGGCTCGGCCCGCATCTCGTCAGCGCGTTGAAAGACCTCTTCCAGCAGCTCCCGGCTGAACTGCTGGGACTCGACGACGTGGCGCAGCTTCTGTCCGACGGCCACCAAAAAACCTCCTTACCGGCCTCGCTGGACCGGACTTAAAGGAACGGCTGACCAGGTAGTTTACCGGCCGTGCCCGGAACCCTGCAGCCTCGGCTCGACGCGGCGATCGCGCTGCTCCGCGGCGGCGACCACGCCGGCGCCGAGCGTGCCTTCCGCGAGCTGCTGGCCGAGGGCGAGCGCCGGTCCGACCGCGATTTGGAACGCATGGCGCTGGTCAATCTCTCGGCCACCCTGATCGCCCAGCGGCGCCTGGACGAGGCCGAGGCGCTGCTGCTGCGCGCGGTGCAGCTGGCGCGCTCGCAGGGATTCGATCTGGGTGCCTCCACCCCGCTCTACAACCTGGCCTGGCGCGCCTTCTACCAGCGCGACTTCGACCGCGCCGCCCGGCTCACGAGCGAGGCCGCGGCCGCGGCCGGAACCAGCCCGCCCTTCGACCTGGGCCTGCTGCTCGCCCTGATGGACGCCCGCCTGGCCACCCGCCATGGGCTCTTCGACCTGGCCCGCGCGGCGCTGGCCCGGGCGGCGGCGGCGATCCCGTCCGCCCGCGACCCCGACCTCGCCAACCAGGTTCTGATGGCTCAGGGCATCGTCGAGTACCGCGCCGGCCAGCGGGCGGGGCTCGACCTGGTGCTGGCGGGCGCGGCGAACGTAAAGACCGCCGACCGCCAGGACCTGGCTGCGCGCTGGCTGACCGGGCTGGCCTACCTGGCGGCCGCCGCCGGCGACCAGGACGCGGCCTCCCGCCTGGGCGCCGCCGCGCAGCGCCTGGCCCGGGCGCCTGACTTCCCGACCCCCGAGCAGTGCGCGAGCTACCTGAAGGCATGAACCAGGTCGTCGGCGTCGTCCAGCTCGTCCTGAACCTCGTCGTGATCGCCGGCGTTCTGTTGGTCGCCGGCCAGGTGCTCGCCCAGCTGCTCGCGCTCTCCCGGGCACGGGCTGGCGACTATCAGGGCGCCGAGCGCTGGTACGGACTGACGCTGGGCCAGCGCGCGCGCCAGTTCGGCCAGGGCAACATCGCGGTCGCACAGATCTATGCCGGCGAGCTGGAGGCGGCCGAGCTGCGGCTGCGCCAGGTTTTCGACTACGCCCGGCGCCACCGAGACGGGCGCATGGAGAGGACCACGCTGATCAACCTGGGGGCCTGCCTGATCGCCCAGCGGCGGTTGCAGGAGGCCGCGCCGCTGCTGGCATGGGTGGCGCGCGATCAGCGGGCGCGCCCCAAACAGCGCGCCGCCGCCCTCTACAACCTGGCCTGGATCTCCTTCCTGGAGTTCGACTTCGAGGCCGCCGACCGCGGCCTCGCCGCGGCGCGAATGGAGGCGCCCCGAGGCACCCAAAGCCTTGCCATCCTTTACGAGCTCTTGGCCGGACGGCTTGCCACCCGGACCGGCGATTGGGACCTCGCCCGACGCCATCTCGAGAGCGCCGCCGCCCGCGCGCGCCGGTTCCGCCGGGGCTTTCCCGGACAGGTCGGGCACTCCCGCGGCATCCTCGAGTACCTGGCCGGCAACCGGGAGTCCGGCCTCGACCTGGTGCTCAGGAGCGCCGCCTCGCTGCAGGCCGCCGACCGCGGCGACCTGGCCGGCCGGATGATGCTGGGACTGGCGCACATAGCTCGCGCCCGGGCGGACGACGTCGCGGCTCAGAAGTTGGAAGCGGAGGCCGCCAAGTTGCGGGGCGTCGCTCCCATGCCCTCGGCCGAAGATTGCGCCGCCTACGTCGCTAAAGTTCTGCCCCGTGGCTGACCCTCAACTCGTGGTGGAGACCCGGGACCTGAGCAAGCGCTACGGCAGCACAGTGCTGGCCGTCGACCAGCTCAATCTCAAGGTCCACCGGGGCGAGGTCTATGGATTCCTGGGCCCCAACGGCGCCGGCAAGACCACCACCCTGCGCATGCTCCTGGGCCTGATCCGGCCGACCGCCGGCACGGCCACGGTGGCCGGCCGCGCGCCGGGCGACCCGGCCGGGATGGCGCGCATCGGCGCCATCGTCGAGACGCCCGCCTTCTACCCCTACCTGAGCGGTTGGGACAACTTGAAGGTGATCGCCGACTACGCGGGCGTGCCCGACTCGCGCCTCGGCGATGCGCTGGAGCAGGTCGAGCTGACACCCCGGGCGAAGACGAAGTTCTCGACCTACTCGATGGGCATGAAGCAGCGGCTGGGGGTGGCCGCGGCGCTGATCAAGGAGCCGGAGCTGCTGATCCTGGACGAGCCCACCAACGGCCTCGACCCCCAGGGCATGATCGACATGCGCAAGCTGATCGTGGAGCTCGGCAAGGGCGACCGCACGGTCCTGGTCTCCAGCCACCTGCTGGGCGAGGTCGAGCAGATGTGCACCCGGATCGGCGTCATCCAGAAGGGCCGGCTGGTGGCGGAGGGGACCATCGACGAGCTGCGGGGGGCGGCCACGCTGACCGTTCGCGCCGCGCCGGTCCCCCAGGCGCAGGAAATCCTGACCCGGATGTTGGGCGCGACGGCCGTCAGCCAAGGCGATGGCGTCTTCAGCCTGCACGTCGACGCGGCGCGGGCGGCCGAGATCAACCGGGCCCTGGTCACGGGCGGGGTCGAGGTCAGCGAGCTGGTCGCCGGGCAGCGCTCGCTGGAGGACGTGTTCATCGAGCTCACGGGGACGGAGGGTGGACTGTGAACGTCGTCGGCGTTCTGAAGGGCGAGTTCCTCAAGCTTCGCAAGCGGCCGGCGGTCTGGGTCTGCATCGGCATCCTGCTCCTGCTGCTGCTGGCCTTCGGCTACTTACTGAGCTGGATCGTCTTCACCTACACCAAGCCTCCGACCGGCCCCAACGGGTTGCCGCCGGGCGTCACTTACGCCGATCTCAAGAAGAGCCTCTACCCCTTGCACTTCATCCCCAACACGCTCAACGGGGGCACCCAGCTGGGCGGCGTGCTGGCGCTGATCATCGGCGTGCTCTCGCAGGGCAGCGAGTACGGCTGGGGCACCGTCAAAACCGCCTTCACCCAGCGCCCTCGCCGGCTCGAGTGGCTGGCCGGGAAGCTGATCTCGGTCGCGCTGACGATGCTGGTGATGACGTTGCTGCTCCTGGCGGCGGCCGCGATCACCAGCTTCGTGCTGGCCAGCATCGACGGGGGTGACCGCACCTGGCCCGACGCCGGCGTGATCTTGAAGGGCGCCCTGGCGGCCTGGCTGATCTACTGCTTCTGGTCGTTCTTCGGTTTCGGCCTGGCGACGCTCTTCCGGCAGTCCGCGATGGCGATTGGCCTTGGCCTGGCCTACGCCCTCGTCATCGAGGCCCTGATCTTCGGGTTGCTTGCGCAGTTCGTGGGAGATCCGGTGCGCAAGGTCCAGCAGTGGTTCCCGCTGGCCAACGCCCAGTACCTGGTGCAGTCGTTCGGGTCGGCCACGCGCGAGGGCGGCCCACCGCCGCGCCCGCCGTTCGCCGATGCCACCCACGCGGTGACCATGCTGCTGCTCTACTGCGCGGCCTTCGTGGTCCTCTCAGCGGTCTTTCTGCAGAGGCGCGACGTCACCAGCTGACGCAGGTTTCTGCGGACGGTAGTGGTCGCAGATCGGCGAGTCGCGCTCGGTGTGGAAGTTCCAGTGGTGGCACCAGGCGTAACCGTCGAAGCGCCGGCAGGAGCCGCAGGTGACGCGCGGGTTGGAGACCGGGCGCTTCTTCACCCGCTCTTGACGGGCAGCGGCGTCGGACTCTGCTGGACCTGGTTGTAGTACGTCAGCTGGTATTCCGGCGAGGCCTTCAGGACCTGCAGGAAAAGCTGTTCGGTGAGCAGCGCCGAGGCGTGCGGCGTGGTCTTGGCGTCGTCCTTCTGGTAGGCGCCGTTGTACTTGTTGAGCGGCGTGAAGCCCAGCTTGGTGATCAGGCTTTGGGTGGCCGAGTCCTCACACTGATGGTGGGGCGCATCGCACAGCACCTCGATGTGAGTGGCGCCGCCGGCCAGCTGCACGATGCGCGAGATCCCGTCCTTGGCCTTGTCCGAGGCGTCCTCGAAGACCACAAAGCCGACGTCGGGATTCTGGGCCGCGGTGATCTGCGCCTCGATGGCTGCGATGCGGTCGGCGTGACCGCTGGGTGGTGCCGGCGCGGGCGTGCTCCCGGCACACGCCGCGATGAACAGGGCGAGCAGGGCGAGGAGCCTAGTGCCGGAAGTGCCGCTCACCGGTCATCACCATGGCGATGCCCGCCGCGTCCGCGGCACCCACGACCTCCGCGTCGCGCATCGACCCGCCGGGCTGGATCACGGCCGTGATCCCGGCCTTGATTCCCTCCTGAAGCCCGTCCGGAAAGGGGAAGAACGCGTCCGAGGCCATAACGCAGCCTTCTGCCCGCGGCCCCGCCCGCTTGACCGCGATCTGGGTGGCCTCCACGCGCGACATCTGGCCGGCGCCCACGCCCACCGCGGCAAAATCGCGCGCCAGCACGATCGCGTTCGACTTCACGTGCTTCACGGCGAGCCAGGCGAACTCCAGCTGCTCCCACTCGGCGGCCGTGGGCTCGCGCTTGGTGACCACCTTGCACTGGGCGCGGTCGAAGCCGGCCCGGTCCCAGCTCTGCGCCAGGAAACCGCCGGGCACCGTGCGCAGGTCGAGACCCTGCACGCGGACCGGTCCTGCCTCCAGCACCCGCGTGTACTTGCGCCCGGCCAGCACCTGGAGGGCCTCTGACGCGACCGAGGGCGCGATGACGACGTCCGTTTTGACGTTGATCACCTGCACTGCTGTCTCGGCGTCCAGCTCCTGGTTGAGCGCGACCACCCCTCCAAAGGCCGAGACGGTGTCGCACTCATAGGCGTGGCGGTAGGCGTCCGCCGTCGTCTCCGCCACCGCCAAGCCGCAGGGGTTCATGTGCTTGATGATGGCCGCCGCCGGACGCGAGAACTCGTGCACCAATTGGTAGGCCGCCGCCGCGTCCTGGATGTTGTTGAAGGAGAGCTCCGGGCCCTGCAGTTGGCGCGCCGAGCCCAGGCCGCCCGGATCGGGACCGACTCGGTAGAAGGCTGCGCGCTGGTGCGGGTTCTCGCCGTAGCGAAGCGGCTGCGCGAGCGCGCCGGTGATGGTCAGCTCGCCGGGGAAGGACGACCCGGATTCGACCTCGGCGCCCAGCCAGGCGCTGATCTGGGCGTCGTAGGCGGCGGTGTGCCCGAAGGCCTCGGCCGCCAGCCGCTTGCGCACTGCCGAGGTCACGCCGCCGTCGCCCAGCGACTGCAGGATCTCGGCGTAGCGCTCGGGCCGCACCACCACCACCACGCCCGCGAAGTTCTTGGCCGCCGCGCGGATCATGGCCGGGCCGCCGATGTCGATCTGCTCCAGGGCCTCGTCGAAAGAGGCGCCGGCGGCCACGGTCTCTACGAAGGGATAGAGGTTGACGCAGAGCAGGTCGATCGGCTTCAGCCCGTGCTCGTCCAGCGCGGCAAGGTGCTCGGGGCGGTCGCGGCGCGCCAGCAATCCGGCATGGACCCCGGGGTGCAGCGTCTTGACGCGGCCGTCCATGATCTCGGGGAAGCCCGTGAGCTCGGTCACCGAGCGGGCGTCGATGGAGGCCGTCTCCAGGGCCTTGAGGGTGCCGCCCGTCGAGTAGATCTCGTAGCCCAGGCGGGCCAGGCCGCGCGCGAAGGCCGGCAGCCCGGACTTGTTACTGACCGACAGCAGCGCGCGCGGCACGACTCACCATTTCTATGGCCTGGGGGAGGATCTCGTGCTCGCGCGCCTGGACGCGCGCGCGCAGCGAGGCGGCGTCGTCGCCGGGCAGCACCGGCACCTCCGCCTGCAGGATGACCGGGCCGGCGTCGACGTCCTCGGTGACGTAGTGCGCCGTGCAGCCGGTGACCGCGACGCCCGCGGCCAGCGCTTGCTCGATGGCGTCCATGCCGCCGGCGAAGGCCGGCAGCAGCGAGGGATGGATGTTGACGATGCGGCCGGCAAAGGACTCGAACAGCGGCGCCGTGAAGATCCGGTCGTAGCCGGCGCAGACCAGCAGCTCGACGCCGTGTGCCAAAAGAAAGTCGCGCAGGGCGGCGTCGCGCTCCAGCGCGGAGCCGAACCGGCTCTGCGGGAACTCGCCCAGCGGGAAGCCCTGCGCGCGCGCGAAATCGCCGCCGCCGCAGCTGGGCCGGTTGGTGACCACCGCGACCACCGGCAGCCCGCGTTCCACCAGGTTGCGCAGGTTGGAGCCCTTGCCGGAGACGGCAACGCCGAGTCTCACGCCGCGACGACCTCGCCGATCACCGGGTAGCCCGCCAGCGGCTCCTCGCTGACCAGCACCATCCCGATGCCCTGGTTGAAGGTGGCCATCATCTCCCGGTCGCTGATGCGGCCCCGGCGCTGGATGAGGTCGAAGATAGGTGGCACCCGCCAGGCGCCGGTGTCGAGGCGGAAGCACAAGCCCTCGGGCAGCACGCGCGGAAGGTTGCCCGTCAGGCCACCGCCGGTGATGTGGGCGGCGGCCTTCCACTCCAACTCCTGCAGCTCCTTGAGATAGGAGCGGTGGGGCTCGAGGAGCTCGTCGCCGAGGGGCCGGCCCAGCTCCGGGAACTCCTGCTCCAGGGGCACGCCCTGGAAGACCCGGCGGACCAGCGAGAAGCCGTTGGTGTGCAGGCCGCTGGAGGGCAGGCCGATCAGCAGGTCGCCGGCGCGCACCGGCGGCCGCGGGGCGGCGTCCTCCACCAGCCCGACCACGAACCCGGCCAGGTCGTAGTCGCCGAGGTCGTAGACGCCCGGCATCTCGGCGGTCTCGCCGCCCAGCAGCGCGCAGCCGTTGAGCCGGCAGGCCTCGGCCAGGCCCTCCATGACCGCGGTGAATACCTCGGCCTCCAGCTGGCCGGCCGCGAAGTAGTCGAGGAAGAAGAGGGGCCGCGCGCCGGCGGTGGCGATGTCGTTGACGCAGTGGTTGACCAGGTCGAGCCCGATCCCGCGGTGGCGGCCGGCGGCGACGGCGACCTTGATCTTGGTGCCCACCCCGTCCGCCGAGGCGGCGAGCAGGCCGCCGCCCGGCATGCGGTAGAGGCCGGCGAAGGGTCCGACGCCGGTCACCACCTGGGCGTCCTGGGTCCCGGCGATCAGTGGTTTGACGCGCTCCAGCATTCGCTCATAGGCGTCGACGTCGACGCCGGCGGCCACGTACGCGCGCGTCATGAAACGGTGACGACGTCGCGGGGCCGGGGTGTGCTATCGAGCCCGTCCTCGAATGCCATCTTGTCCATCTCCAGCTGCTGCGGCACCGGCACCGGGTAGGAGCCGTCGAAGCAGGCGCGGCAGAACTCGTCGATCGTGCCGGCGCCGACCGCGCGCATCAGGCCGGGGATGGACAGGTAAGCCAGCGAATCGGCGCCGATGAATGCGCGCACCTCCTCGACGCTGCGGTTGGCGGCCACCAGCTGCTTGGAGGAACCGATGTCGACGCCCATGAAGCAGGGGAAGCGCATCGGCGGCGAGGAGATGCGCAGGTGCACCTCGCGGGCGCCCGCGCGGCGGAGCACGTCGATGATGCGGCGCGACGTGGTGCCGCGCACGATGGAGTCGTCGACCGCGATGACGCGCTTGCCGGCGATCGAGCGGCGGAGCGGGTTGAGCTTGAGCAGCACGCCCGCCTCGCGCAGCGACTGGTCCGGCTGGATGAAGGTGCGGTTGATGTAGCGCGACTTGGTCAGGCCTTCGCGGAAGGGGATGCCCGCGGCCTCCGCGTAGCCGATTGCGGCCGGCGTGCCGCTGTCCGGGAGCGGGATGACCATGTCAGCGTCGACCGGCGCTTCGGCCGCCAGCTCGCGGCCCATGCGCAGCCGTGACTCCTCCAGCTCGCAGTTCTTCAGGATCGAGTCCGGGCGCGCGAAGTAGATGAACTCGAACACGCACATGGCGTGGCGGCTGCGCTCCTGGAAGCGCACCGACTGCAATCCGTGCGCGTCCATGATCACCATCTCGCCCGGCTGCACGTCGCGCACGAAGCGTGCGCCCACCGTGTCCAGCGCGCAGGTCTCCGACGCCACCACGTGCGCGGGCTGGCCCGTTTGGGGGGAGGACCCCCCTTCGGCGGGCCGGGCGGAGCCCTTCTCCCCGCCGCCCCCCCGGCGCCCGCCGGTGATGAAGCCGATGCAGAGCGGCCGGAAGCCGTACGGATCACGCAGCGCGATCACCGAGTCCGCGGTGACGATCGCGCAGGAGAAGGCGCCGGTCACGCGCGCGAACGCGCGCTTGATGACCTCGTCCCAGGAGGTGCCGTGCGTGTGTTCGATGAGCCGCGCCATCACCTCGGTGTCCAGGCCCGACTCGAACTCGGCGCCCGCCTCCTCCAGCTCGCGCCGGATGGCATTGGAGTTGATCAGGTTGCCGTTGTGCGCGATGGCGCCGTGGCCGAGCAGCGGATGGCAGAAGGGCAGCGGGTGTGCGTTCTCGGCGCGCGAGGCGCCCGTCGTGGAATAGCGCGTGTGGCCGATGGCCACCACGCCTTTCAGCTCGGCCATAACCGCCGGTGAGAAGACCTGCGCCACCAGTCCCATGTCGCGGTGCACGCGCACGCGCGCGCCGTCACCGACCGCGATCCCGGCCGACTCCTGGCCGCGGTGCTGCAGCGCGAAGAGCCCGAAGTAGGTGAGGTTGGCGACGTCGATGTCGCGGGAGTGGATCCCGAAGATCCCGCACATTAGCCCGACAACCCCCTCCCTTCCGGGGAGGGTCGGGGTGGGGTCAGCGCGTGCTCCCAGGCGTCGCGCAGCTCGGCCAGGTCGACGTCGACCTGGCCCTCGAACTGGATGCGGTCGCCGTGCACGTTGCCGAGCAGCTCGAACTCCACGTGCTGGCGGCGGGCCAGCGCCTGCAGCTCGGGCATGGCACGGGATCCCGCCGAGATGATGAAGCGCGCCTGCGATTCACCGAAGAAGGCCGCGTCCAGGCGTAGCTCGCCCTCCACGCGCAGCTCCGGGCAGCGCACGCCCCGCCCGCCCAAGAGGCAGCATTCGGCCAGCGCCACCAGCATCCCGCCCTCCGCGCAGTCATGCGCCGAGCGCAGCAGCCCGGCCTGGGCCGCCGCCAGCACGAATTCGCGGGCCGCCTTCTCGGCTGCCAGGTCGATGGCCGGCGGCCGCCCGGCGACCTGGCCGAAGAGAACCTTCAGGTACTCGGAGCCGCCCAGGTCGTTGCCGGAGGCGCCGATCATGAGCACGAAGTCGCCCTCCTCCTTGAAGGCCGCGTCGAGGCGCCTGGTGTAGTCCTCGAGCAGGCCGACCATGCCGATGATCGGGGTCGGGTAGATGGCGCCGCCCGCCTCCGACTCGTTGTAGAGGGAGACGTTGCCGGAGACCACGGGCAGGCCGAAGGCCCGGCAGGCGGTGGCGATGCCGGCCACCGCCTCCTCGAGCTGCCAGAAGACCTCGGGCCGGTCGGGATTGCCGAAGTTGAGGCAGTCGGTGACCGCCAGCGGTCGGGCGCCCACCGCGGCCAGGTTGCGGGCCGCTTCGGCCACCGCGATCTGGGCGCCCACGTAGGGATCGAGCTCGCAGTAGCGGCCGTTGCCGTCGATCGTCATGGCCAGGGCCCGCTTGGTGCCCTTGATCCGCAGCAGCGCGGCGTCGCCGCCGGGCGGCACCAGGGTGGCGGCGCCCAGCATGTGGTCGTACTGGCGAAAGATCGGCCGCCGCGAGCCCAAATTGGGACTGCCCAGCAGGCGCTTCAGCGAGCGCGAGAGGTCGGGCGGCTCCCGGCGCATGAAGTCGAGGGAGAGGATGGTGGCCTGCTCAGGTCGCGGCTTGGACTCGGGGCGCCGGGGCGGCGCCCCCTCCGTGAGCAGCTCGACGGGCAGCTGAGCCGCCAACTGGTCGCCCTCGCGGACGGTCAAGAGCCCGTCGTCGGTGACCTCGCCGATCACCGCCGCCTCCAGGTCCCAGGTCTCGAAGACGCGCCGGACCTCGGCCTCGTGGCCGCGCTCGACCACGATCAGCATCCGCTCCTGGGACTCGCTGAGCATCACCTCATACGGGCTCATCCCGGTCTCCCGCCGCGGCACCTTGGCTACGTCGATCGAAGCACCCGAACCAGCGCGGCCGGCGGCCTCCGCCACCGAGGAGGTGAGGCCGGCGGCGCCCAGGTCCTGGATGGCGACCACCGAGGGCAGCCCGGCCAGGTCCATGCACGCCTCCAGCAGGCACTTCTCGAGGAAGGGGTTGCCCACCTGGACCGCGGGCCGCCGCTCCTCTGCGTCCCGGTCCAGGTCGAGGGAGGCGAAGGAGGCGCCGTGGATGCCGTCGCGGCCGGTCTGGGCGCCCACCAGGAGCAGCGAGTTGCCGGCGCCCTCGGCGCGCGCGCGCTTCAGGCGGTCGGCGCGCACCAGGCCCACGCACATGGCGTTGACCAGCGGGTTCTGGGCGTAGCAGTCCTCGAAGTACACCTCGCCCGCCACCGTGGGCACGCCGATGCAGTTGCCATAGCCGCCGATGCCGGCGACCACGCCGCCGAAATGGTGCGCCGCCTCGGGCAGCGGCCCGAAGCGCAAGGAGTCGAGCAGCGCGATCGGTCGGGCGCCCATGGCGATCACGTCGCGGAGGATGCCGCCAACCCCGGTGGCCGCGCCCTGGTAGGGCTCGATGGCGCTGGGGTGGTTGTGCGACTCGACCTTGAAGACCACGGCCCAGCCCTCGCCCACGTCGACGGCGCCCGCGTTCTCGCCGGGACCCTGGAGCACACCGTCGCCGTGGCTGGGCAGCCGCCGCAGCAGCGCCTTGGAGGTTTTGTAGGAGCAGTGCTCGGACCAGAGCACGCCGACCATGCCCAGCTCGACGTCGTTCGGCTCGCGGCCCAGTGCGGCGACTAGGGCCTTGTACTCGTCGCGCGAGAGCGCGACCTCCTTGAGCTTGCGGGCGTCGATGGCGGTCGCCATCAGGCCGTCAGCACCTTGACCGCGGCGTCCAGCACTGAACGGAAGAGGAAGAGCCCGTCGGCGGAGCCGACCTCGGGCTCGGAGGCACGCTCGGGGTGCGGCATCATCCCCAGCACGTTTCCACGCTCGTTGAGGATGCCGGCGATGTTGTGCACGGAGCCGTTGGGGTTGGCCGCCGGCACCACGAAGCCGTGCTCGTCGGCGTAGCGGAAGACCACCTGCCCGTGCTGCTCCAGCCGCGACAGCGTGGGCGGATCCGCGAAGTAGTTGCCCTCGCCGTGGGAGATGGGGATGCGCAGGACCTGGCGGCGCTCGACCAGCGTGGTGAAGGCGGTGTCCGTGCGCTCGCAGACCAGGTGGGTCCACTCGCAGCGGAACTGCAGCGCGTCGTTGCGTAGCAGGGCTCCCGGCAGCAGGCCTGACTCGCAAAGGATCTGGAAGCCGTTGCAGATGCCCCAGACCAGGCCGCCGCGCTCGGCGAACTCGGCCACCGACTCCATCACGGGCGAGAAGCGCGCGATGGCGCCCGTCCGCAGGTAGTCGCCGTGGCTGAAGCCCCCGGGCAGGATCACGCAGTCGCAGTCCTGGAGGCCGCGGTCCTTGTGCCAGAGATAGCGGAGCTCGGCTCCCAGCACCTGGTCGATCACCCATCCACAGTCCCGGTCGCTCCAGGTGCCCGGGAAGACCACCACTCCGAATCTCAACCCGAAGGCACCTCCGCCGGCGCCGGCTGCTCGACCGGGGTCCCCGCGAGACCTGTCTCGTGGGGTGGGACCTCCTCGACCTCGAACCGGTAGTCCTCGATCACGTGGTTGGCCAGCAGCTTGCGGCACATCTCCTCGATCCGCTCGCGTGCCTCGCGCTTGTTGCCTGCGCCCACCTGGATCTCGATGTACTTGCCGACTCTCACGGTGCTGACCTCGTCGAAGCCCAGCGTGCGCAGGCCTTGCGCGACGGTGACGCCCTGGGGGTCGTTGACGACGGGCTTGGGCGTCACGATCACGCGCGCCAGCCAGGTGGGGGTCATTCGTTGCGCCCCTTGGGCGGGAAGAGCGGCTTGCCCACGATGCGCTGGTAGGCCGTCAGGTAGCGGTCGCGGGTCTGCGCGACCACGTCCTCGGGCAGCTCGGGCGGGGCCGAGTTCTTGTCCCAGCCCGAGCGCGAAAGCCAGTCGCGCACGAACTGCTTGTCGAATGAGGGCGGCGAGATCCCGACCTGGTAGCCGGCCGGGTCCCAGTAGCGCGAGCTGTCCGGCGTCAGCGCCTCGTCGATGAGGATCACGCGGTCGCCGATGGTACCGAACTCGAACTTGGTGTCCGCCAGGATCAGGCCCCGCCGCTGGGCGAAGTCGGCCGCGTGCGCGTAGAGGGCCAGGCTGCGCTCCTTGAGCTCGTTGGCGAGCTTGGCGCCCACGCGCTTCTTCATCTGGTTGAAGGTGATGTTCTCGTCGTGCCCGGTGTCCTCCTTGGTCGCCGGGCTGAAGATGGGGGCGGGCAGCCGCTGGCTCTCGGCCAGACCGGGCGGCAGCTTCTCGCCGGCCAGCGTGCCCGACTCCTTGTATTCGGCCCAGGCGCTGCCCGCCAGGTAGCCGCGCACCACGCACTCGATGTCGATCCGCTTGGCGCGGCGCACGATCATGAAGCGCCCCACCAGGTCAGCCAGGCGGTTGCGCAGCTCCGGCGGCAGGTCGGGAACCATGCCCGAGATCAGGTGGTTCTCCTGGAACTCGTGGGTCTGGCTGAACCAGAAGATGGAGAGCTGGGTCAGCACCTTGCCCCGATCCGGGATCCCGTTCGGGAGCACGTAGTCGAAGGCCGAGAGGCGGTCGGTGGCCACCATCAGCAGGCGGTCGTCTCTCAGCTCGTACGTGTCGCGGACCTTGCCCTTGGCGAAGACCGGCAGCTTGATGTCGGTCTCCGTGACCGCGGGCCCCGGGGTCACGCCTTCACCTTTTGCAGGAGTCCGATGCGCTCGAAGGCCACGTCGGCCTTCTGGAGGTCGGCGGCCGGGTCGAAGAGCTCGTCGAGCCGGTCGCCGATGCGCTCGCGCACTTCGGGGCTTTCCAGCAGGTTGGCCCGGAAGCCGCCCTCGCCGTCGAGCGCCCGGTGGGCGGCGCGCTGCACCAGCGCGTAGGCGTGTTCGCGGCTGAGCCCGGCCTCCACCAGCGCCAGCAGCACCCGCTGGGAGAAGACGACGCCGCCCCAGAGGTCGAGGTTGCGGCGCATCTGGGCCACGTTGACGTCCAGCCCGGTGACGACCTTGGTGAGCTGGAGCGCCATGTAGTCGACCAGCGCACAGGCGTCGGGGAAGATCACCCGCTCGGCCGAGGAATGGCTGATGTCGCGCTCGTGCCAGAGTGCCACGTTCTCCAGCTCGGTGGCGGCGTAGCCGCGCACCACCCGGGCCAGGCCGCAGATGCGCTCGGTCAGGACCGGGTTGCGCTTGTGAGGCATGGCGCTGGAGCCCTTCTGCTGCTTGCCGAACGGCTCCCGCAGCTCCGACACCTCGCTGCGCTGCAGGTGCCGGATCTCGAGAGCGATGCGCTCCATGCTCGCCGCCGCCACCGCCAGCGCATTCAGGAAGGCGGCGTGGCGGTCGCGGGAGACGACCTGCGTGGAGACCTCGTCGACCTGCAGGCCGAGCCGGCCGCACACGTACTCCTCGACCTCGGGGTCGACGGTGGCGTGGGTGCCGACCGCGCCGCTGAGCTTCCCGGTTGCGGCCTCCGCGGCGGCGCCGGCCAGCCGGCGGCGGGCGCGGTCCAGCTCGGCCACCCAGCCGGCGACTTTGAAACCGAAGGTGATGGGCTCGGCGTGGATGCCGTGGGTGCGGCCGACCATGGGCGTCTGCCGGTGCTCCAGGGCCAGGGCCGCGCAGGCCTCGCGGAGGGCGCCCAGGTCCTGGTCGATGAGCGCCGCGCTCTCTTTGACCTGGAGCGCGAAGGCGGTGTCGACCACGTCGGAGCTGGTCAGGCCCAGGTGCAGCCAGCGGGCTTCGGGCTGGCCCACCGTCTCGCCGACCACGGTGAGGAAGGCGATCACGTCGTGCCCGACGCTCTCCTCGACCTGCCGGATGCGCTCGACGTCGAAGCCGGCCCGGCGCAGCTTGGGAAGCGCGTCGGCGGGAACGCGGCCCCGCTCGGACCAGGCCTCGCAGGCCAGGATTTCGATGCGCAGCCATAGGTCGAAGCGGTGACGATCCGACCAGATCTCCCTCATTCGGGGCGGCGAGTAGCGCTCGATCAAAGGGCGAGGGGAATTATAAGTGGCGGATGGCCCCGCCACATCTTGTGGCGGCTACGGAAAGTGGCCACAAGATCTGGCCTCGCGGCGGCTTCTCGATAATCTCCAGTTCTGCATGGCCGCCGCTCGTAACCAAGCTCGTCCGTGACCCGTTCGAACCGGGGAAAAGGCGGATGAGCAGCCTGCCCGCGCACGCCGACGAGATTGCGCTCGTGGCGAAGGCGAAGCAGGACCCCGGCGCGTTCGGGGAG
The DNA here is from genome assembly GCA_036378695.1 of Candidatus Dormiibacterota bacterium. Classification (GTDB taxonomy): domain Bacteria; phylum Chloroflexota; class Dormibacteria; order Dormibacterales; family Dormibacteraceae; genus CF-28. Next base: position 67,578 of record DASUVY010000081.1, on the reverse strand, counting down.
CTCTACGACCGCCACTTCAACCAGATTTACCGGTTCGTGTATTCGAGGGTCAGGGATCAATCAGCAGCCGAGGACGTCACTTCCGAGGTCTTCATGAAGGCCCTCCGCGGCATCGGCCGCTATCAGGACACGGGCCGGCCCTTCTCGGCCTGGCTCTACCAGATCGCGGTCAACGCAGTGAACGACCGCTACCGCTCGCAGCGGCCGACCGAGGACATCGACAGCCAGCTCGCGATCTCCGCCGGCGGGCCGGCGCTGGACGAGCTGGCCATCCAAAACGAGGAGGTGCGCCGGATCTGGCGGCTCGTCGAGACCCTGCCCGCCCCGCAGCGCACGGCCCTGGTCCTCAAGTTCCAGGAAGACATGAAGATCGATGACATCGCCGCCGTGATGGGCAAGAGCTCCGGCGCGGTCAAGCTCCTCATACACCGCGGCGTGACCCGGATCCGGGAGAACGTGGGCGCGGCCCCGAGGAAGGTCCGATGAGCCCCCGCGACTTCGGCGGCGACTTCGACGAGCTCGACGAGCTCTTCCCGGACACGGAGGACCGCCGGCTGGCCGCCATCCTCACCTCCGTCCAGGCGCCGGAGGTCACCGCCGATCCCGCCTTTCGCTCGCAGCTCCGAAGGGAGCTGATGCAGGAGGCCTGGGGACGCAGCGAGCGCCGGCACCGGGAGCGCAGGGGCGGCGGATTCTGGCGCGCGCTCTTCACTCCGCCGGGCTTCGCCTGGGCGGGCGCGGTGGCCGGCGTGGTCATGATCGCGCTGGTGGTGGTGGCGCTCAGCCACGGCGGCACCGACAACACCGTCTACGTCACCTACAACGTCGATGGCATCCACCCGGTGGCCGCGGTGCAGCCGATCGAGGTCAAGTTCAGCCAGCCCATGGATCCGACCTCGACCCAGGCCGCCGTCCAGATCACGCCGGCGACGCAGGTCAACTTCCAGTGGACGGATTCCACCACGCTCAAGATCACACCCGCGTCCGGCTCCTTCGCGCCCAATACCCAGTACACGGTCAACATCGCGCCCGCCGTGGCCAAGACCGCTACGGGCGCCGCCGTGCCGGCCGTCAAGCCGGCGCTGTTCACGGTGGCCCCCACACCCGCGCCTTCGGCTTCGCCCACCCCGTCCCCGACACCCTCCGCCACGCCGCCCCCCGGCGTCTCCGGCGAGCGCCAGCTCGCGGCCGGCGTGGGCAACGGTCTGGCCTGGCTGCCGGACGGCTCGGCGCTGCTCTGGGTGGGCGCGGACGGACGGCTCCTGAAGGCGTCGCCGTCCAGCTCTGCCGCCCCGGTGGCGGTGGCCGGACCCGGGGTGCAGCGCTTCGCGGTTTCGCCTGACGGTTCCAGCGTCATCTTCGGAACCGCCGCCGCCGTGAGCACCGTCGGCGCGGACGGCTCCAAGCTCACCCAGCTGGCAGCGGTCGCAACCCTGGCCGTGGGCTGGGTCGGCGACAAGCCCGAGTACGTCACGGCGAGCTCCATCTTCACGCCGTCGGGGGAGGTCAAGCTCGACCGTGCGCTGGCGGCGGGCACTGCGGTCGCGCTCTCGCCCGACGGTTCCCGGCTCTGGTACGGCGGGCACGTCCTGGACCTCGCGTCCAAGAAGGTCTCCGACTGGCAGCAGTCCCCGGCCGCCTTCCTGGCCTGGTCGCCCGATTCGCAGAAGGTTCTCTACACGGCCGCGGACGGGCTCTGGATCGCCGGGTACGACGGCAGCTCGCCCGCCAAGGTCAGCGCCGTGACGCCCGCCTCCGCGTCGTGGACGCAGGCGGAGCTGATCGTTTACGCCGGCCAGGCCGGACTGGTCGAAGTGCAGGTGAGCAACCACAAGGAGAGCGCCGTCGCCCCGGGCGAATACACGCAGCCCAGCCTGGCGCCGACGGGCCAGAACCTGGGCTTCGTGCGCGGCGGCAACGTCTGGTCCGGGCAGCTCCTGACCGGAACTGCCGCCACGGTCGTAGCGCCACTGGACAAAGCGGCGGCGGCGGTGAACTCCTTCATGCAGGCGCGGGTGGCGGGCGCCTCCGACCAGGCCGGCGCCTTCCTGGACGCCAAGGGCCGCGCCGATTTCACCGCCCCCGGCGGCCCGCAGCTGTTGCGGTCCACGACGCCAAAGCTGTCGCGGTCGTTCACCGTGCTCTCCGGCTCCACCTCGGCCGGCGCTCGCTTCGTGGAGCGGCTGGTGCTGGCGGACGCCACCGGCAAGGACGTCGACCAGCTCGACGAAACGCTCACGCTGGTCGCCGACCCCAGCGGCGCCGTGCTCGTCGACCACGCGGTCGACGGGTCGGCCTTCGCCTACGGCGCCGGACCCACGGTCTTGTCGGTGACCTACGACGGCACGGCTTACAAAGTGGAGTTCGACTCGGACCTCACGCCGGCCAGCGTCACGGCCGGCCTGCAGCTGCTCGACACCGGCGGGAAGCCCGTGGCGGTGACTCCGACCGTGCAAGGCCGGGAGGTGCTTCTGACGACCTCGAAAGCCGCCAAGCTGGTGGTTCTGCCCGCGCTCCAAGACAAGAACGGCGTCGGGGCGACCACCGAGTACGACGTCGACCTCAGCGCGTTGAGCTAACCCCCGAAAGGGGACCTTTTCATGAAATCGGCGCCCCTCCGCGCGGCTGAGCGGGGCGATTTCATGAAACCGCACCCTTAACAAGCGAGGTTGTGCCTGGCGGCCGCGGGCCGCGATCGTTCTGGGCCGTGGCCAGACGTCCTCTGATCCCGGCCGAGCTCGCGCACGGTCCCTTCACCCTGCGCCAAGCCCGCGCCGCCGGACTGTCGCGGGCCCACCTGCGCTCACCGGTCTGGCGCCGGGTCGGGGTGGGCGTCTACGTGCTGAACCGGGTGCCGGACAGCCCGTTGCTGACGCTCACCGCGGTGGCCAAGCGCCTTCCGCCTGACGCCGCCTTCTGCGGCCGCAGCGCGGCCTTCCTGCACGGGCTCGACGTGGCGCCCTGCAACCCGATCGAGGTGCTGGTGCCCGCGGGCTCAGGGGTCGCGGCTCGAGATCTCTGGGTGAGCCGGCGACAGCTGGCGAGGTCGGAGATCGTGATGGGGAAGGGCTTGCCGGCGACTTCGATCGTGCGCACGCTCGACGACCTGGCGCGGCGCCTGCCGCTGCTGGAGGCGGTGGCGATCGCGGACATGGGCTTGCACGCGGGGCTCGTCGCCCTTGGCGACCTGTGCCCGCGCCTTCGGAAGCACTGCGAGCCGGCGGCCGAGTCGCTGATGGAGAGCCGGTTGCGGATGCTGCTGGTCCTGGCCGGGCTGCCCCGGCCGCAGGCGCAGGTTGATCTGCTTGATACCGATGGCCGCCTCAGACGCGCCGACCTGTATTACCCGGAAGCGCGACTGGTCATCGAGTACGACGGTGGCAACCATCGTGAGCGGCTCGTTGAGGACGACCGACGGCAGAACGCAATCGTCCGCGCCGGCTACACCGTCCTGCGCTTTACGGCGCCCGACGTGCTGGGTGCACCCCAGTCGGTCGCGGCCCAGGTCCGGGCGGCCCTCGGGCCCGTTTTCATGAAAAGGCACCCCAAACCGCGGCGGAGGTCGGCCGATTTCATGAAAAGGGCTGTTTAGACGGCCACCGTCCGGGCCGCCAGGCACAAGGCGCTGACCGCAGTCGCGTGCAAGATGCCGCCCCCCAGCGCCTGCTCCACCGCCTCGGCCAGGGGCAGGCGGCGGGTGATCATGTCGGCCTCGTAGGTCTCCGGCGCGCGCGCCTCCTCGGCCAACCCGCGGGCCAGGAACAGGAACTGCCGCGAGTCGAGCAGCGCCGACGGCCGCAGCACCCCCAGCGGCGTCCACGAAGACGCTCGCAAGCCCGCCTCCTCCAGCAGCTCCCGCCGCGCCCCGGCGAGGGGCTCCTCACCGTCCTCCAGCGTGCCCGCCGGCACCTCCCAGGAGGTCTGCCCCCAGGGATGCCGCCACTGGCGGACCAGCACCGTCGAACCGTCCTCGAAGACGGGCACGATGAACGCCGCCGAGGTGGCCCGGAACCAGCGGTTCTGGTGCCGGCCGCCGCCGGGCATCTCGATTTCGTCGACCACCAACGCGAGCCGGCCCGACCGGCAGAGCTCCCGGGAGGCGCGCGTCGTGTAGGGCTGCTCGGAGGCGTGCTCCCGGCTCAAACCTTGCGCCGACGCTCCAGCAACTCGCGCGCCGCTCGCTGCGGCACGCCTTCCCGAAAGGCCTCGACCAGAAAGCCGATCGAGTTCTCGATCGACTCCTCGAGCGGCTCGTTCAGCCAGTCTTCGATGAGCTCCTTCTGCGCGCGCACGGTCGACGGGTGATGGGCAGCGACCCGCACCACCAACGCCGCCGCCTCCGGCACCACCGACTCGGCGTCGACCACCCGGTTGACCAGCCCCCAGGCCAACGCCTGCTCGGCCGTGATCGGCTCCCCGGTCAGCAGCATCTCCTTGGCGCGGCCCAGCCCGATGTACTGCATGAGCAGGGCCGCGTCGATCACCGAAGGCAGCCCCACGCTCACCTCCGGCATCCCGAAGTGCGCGTCCGGCGCGCAGACCCGGAAGTCGGCGGCCAACGCAACTTCAAGGGCGCCGCCCAGGCAGTACCCGCGCACCGCCACGGCCACCGGCTTGGAGAGGTTTCGGATCTGGGCGCAGAGGTCCTTGAGCATCTCGATCAGTGCGTGCGCGCTGTCCGCCGTGCCCGAGGCAAACTCGCCCACGTCGACCCCGGCCGAGAAGCTGCTGCCGGCGCCGGTGATGACCACGCCCCGCACGCTGCGCTCCCCGTCGGCCTCGGCCACCCGGTCGCGCAGCGTGCGCACCATGTCGCGACTGAGCGCGTTGCGCTTGTCCGGCCGGTCGACGACCACCAGCCGCACGCCGCCGTCGAGGCTCTCGACGCGAATCACGAGGGCCGCACCAGCGCCGCCACCGCGGCCGCCGCCGCGGCCACCTGGCGGGCGTCGGCGCCGTAGTCCATGGGCGAGGTCTCGCCCAGGAAGCGCTTCATCTCTTCCAGCAGCTCCGGGTGGTCGTCGATGAACCTGGTGCTCAGGTTGCCGGCCAGGAAGTCGGGACTTTCCAGGATCGCGCGGTGGTAGGGGATGGTGGTCGCCGGCCCCACCAGCACGAACTCACGCAGCGCGCGCCGGGCGCGGGCGATCGCCTCCGCCCGATCGGCGCCGCCCACGATCAGCTTGGCCACCAGGGAGTCGTAGTTGGGCGGCACCTCGGATCCCGGCCCGAAACCCGAATCGACCCGCACGCCGGGCCCAGCGGGCGCCACCCAGCGGCTGATGCGCCGGGGGTTGGGGATGAACTTGCGCGCCGGATCCTCGGCGTTGATGCGCATCTCGATGGCGTGGCCCTTCCACTCAACGTCGTCCTGGCCGAAGGAGAGCTCGTGCCCGGCCGCCACCCGGATCTGCTCCTTGACCAGGTCGATGCCGGTCACCTCCTCGGTGATCGGATGCTCGACCTGAAGGCGGGCGTTGACCTCCAGGAAGTAGAAATCGCCCTCGCTGAAGATGAACTCCACAGTGCCCGCGTTGGCATAGCCGGCCGCCTTCACCGCCTTGATGGCCGCCTCCCCCATCCGCTTGCGGATGTCGGGCGTCACGGCCGGCGAGGGCGTCTCCTCAAGGATCTTCTGGTGCCGGCGCTGGATGGAGCACTCGCGCTCACCCAGGTGCACGGCGTGGCCGTGCTGGTCGGCGATGACCTGGATCTCGATGTGGCGCGGCTTGGCCACGTACTTCTCGATGTAGACGGTGGCGTCGCCGAAGGCCGAACGGGCCGCGTTGGTGGCGGTGGTCAGGGCGGGGATCAGGTCGTCCTCGCGCTCCACCACCTTCATGCCGATGCCGCCGCCACCGCCGCTTGGCTTGACGATGACCGGGAAGCCGATGCCACGGGCGACCTCGGCTGCCTTGTGGGGGTCGTCGATGGCATCGGAACCGGGAGTGACCGGGACGCCGTGCTGGCGCGCCAGCGCCTTGGCCTCCAGCTTCGACCCCATCGCGCGCATGGCCGCCGCCGGGGGGCCGATGAAGGTGAGGCCGTGCGCCGCGCAGGCCTCCGGGAACTGGGGGCGCTCGGACAGGAAGCCGTAGCCGGGATGGATCGCCTCGGCGCCGTGGTCGGCGGCCACCTTCACGATCTTCTCCAGCTGCAGGTAGGACTCGCTGGGTGGCGCCGGACCGATGTGGAAAGCCTCGTCGGCGTAGCGGGCGTGGATCGCGCCCCGGTCGGCGTCGGAATAGATGGCGACGGTCTTTATGCCGAGCTCGCGGCAGGCCCGGAAGACGCGGACCGCGATCTCGCCGCGGTTGGCCACCAGCACTTTCTTGAAGAGTTTTTTCATGGAAAACGCTCGATGACCGCGCTCAGCTCGGCCTCGCCGTGCTCGCGGACCGCCGCCGCGTAGAGCTCCCGCGCCAGAGCCAGGCCGGGGGTCGAGGCGCCGCCGGCGTGGAAGAACTCGAGCGCCAGGTCGACGTCCTTGACCATGTCGCGCAGGAAGAACATGGCGGGCGCGTGCCGGCCTTCGACGTACGAGGCCTTGCGCGCCTGCAGGTAGGGGATCTGCCGCTGCAGCAGCCCGAAGGCGGCCTCCGGGTCCAGGCCAGCCCTGCGGGCTCCCACCATCAGCTCGGCCGCGCCCGCCGACCAGAGGGCGAGCATGGCGTTGCTGAGAAGCTTCAAGCCCGCGGCCTCGCGCCGGCTGCCCACGTACTGCGGCTCACCGAAAGCCGCCAGGACCGGCTTGGCCCGGTCGACGTCCGATGCCTCGCCGCCGGCCAGGATCATGGCCTTGCCCTGCTCGACCGCCGGGATGCTGCCCACGATCGGCGCCGCCACCAGGTGCGCGAAGCGCTCGGCCAGCTCGTCCAGCACCTCGGGCCCGGCCGTTGACATCTCGACGAAGACCTGGCCCTCGCCCGGTTCCAGTCGCCGGTACACCTCGCGCACCGCCGCAGCGTCGGTGAAGATCGAGAGCACGACCTCGGCGCCCGCGGCGGCCGCCCCGGGACTCTCTTCGACCCCGCCCACACCCAGGGCGCGTGCCTTCTCGGGCGTGCGGTTCCAGAGGGCGAGCTCGAAACCCGCGGCCGCCAGCCGCCTGGCGATGGGCGCGCCCATCTTGCCGGTGCCTAAAAGAGCGACCCGCACCGCTAAGCGACCCGCACCGCTAAGCGATGGCCAGCAGTGCCTGGTTGGGGCTGACCACGTCGCCTTCTTTGACGTAGACGTCGACCACGCTGCCCGCCGCCGTGCTGACGATGTCGTTCTGCATCTTCATCGCCTCCAGCACGGCGACCACGTCGCCGAGCTTGACGGCGTCGCCCTTCTTCACGGGCAGCTTCACGATCAGGCCCTGCATCGGCGCCACCACGGCTCCGTCGCGGGAGGGCAGAGCCGACGCCGCGGCCGGCGCCGCACCCGCCGCGCCCGCCGGCGCCACCACCATGCCCGCCCCGGACACCCGAACCTTGAACACCTCGCCCTCCACCTCGACCTCGAACTCGGCCGCGGTCGGAGCCGGCGCCGCCGCGGCCGGCTCGGGGGCAGGGGGCGGCGGCGCCGCGGCCGCAGGCTCCGACCCGTTGGCCGCGGGCGCCTTCTCCTGCGCCTGCTCTTCTTTCGGCGGCCGCAGCAGCTTCAGGGTCAGCCCTGGGAAGAGCAGGTAGTTGAGGACGTTGCCGTCCGAGGGGTCCAGCTTCTGCTTACGGAGCTGCGCGCGCGCCTCCTCGACCTGCGGCTCCAGGAGGTCGGCGGGCCGAATCGTGATCGGCTCCTCACGACCCAGCACCAGGCGCCGGACCTCGGGATCGGCGGGCTTGGGCGGTCGCCCGTAAAGGCCCTGCAGGTAGTCCTTGAGCTCCTGCGTCACGGTCTCGTAGCGCTCCTTGCCGAGCACGTTGAAAACCGCCTGCGAAGCGATCATCTGGCGCAGGGGCGCCACCAGCGGCGGGTCGCCGAGGTCGCCGCGCACGCGCGTGACCTCCTTCAAGACCTCGTCGAAGCGCGCAGCGGCGTCGTGCTGGGCGAGCTGGCGCTGGATGTCCTCGAGCATGAAGCCCGGCATCTGGTAGCGGAGGACGTCGGAGTCGACGCGGTCGACGAAGCTCGACATGTGCTCGACGTGCCGGCGCTTGACCGGCTCGAGGAGGTCGGTGACCTCGGCCAGGCGGTCCATGTTCAGGCCGGTGTCGTAGTCGCCGCCGGCCAGCGCCGCCACCACGCTCTCGCAGCCGGGCTGGGACGCGCCCCAGGCCAGCGGCGACATCGCCGTGTCGACCACGTTGGCGCCGGCTTCGATGGCGGCCATGTACGACATTGGCGCCATCCCGCTGGTGCAGTGCGAGTGCACCACGATCGGCACCGACACCGCCTCCCGCAGCGCTGTCACCAGCTCCCAGGTGACCTGAGGCGAGAGCAGGCCCGAGGTGTCCTTCACCACCACCTCGTCGCAGTCCATGTCGGCCAGGCCCTTGGCCAGAGAGGTCCAGAGCTGCAGCGTGTGCGCCGGGCTGATGGCGTAGGAGAGCGCGCCCTGCACGCGCTTGCCGGCCGCCTTGGCGGCCCGGATCGCGGCCTCCATGTTGCGGAGGTCGTTGAGGGGGTCGAAGACGCGGAAGATGTCGACGCCGCAGGCCGCGGCATGACGCACGAAGAGCTCGACCGCGTCATCGGCGTAGTTGCGGGTGCCGACCAGGTTCTGGCCCCGGATCAAGGCCTGGATCGGCGTCTTGGGGAGCGCCTTTTGGAGTCCCTTCAGGTACTCCCAGGGGTCCGCGCCCAGGCGCAGGAAGGTCTCGAAGGTGGCGCCCCCGAAGGCCTCCACGGAATGGAATCCGATGCCGTCCATGCGCTCGGCGATGGGCAGGATCTCGTCCGGCAGCATGTGCCCGCCGAGCAGCGACTGGTTCCCGTCGCGGAAGGTGGTGTCGGTGAGCTGGAGCGCCGGCGCCTGCTTCTTCTTGGCCATCAGAGGTGCAACCGAAGGGGCGGCCGAGAGATTCGGCGGCCAGGTGCTGCAGGTGCAAGGAGCCGACGAGCATCGGAGGGAGCGCAGCTATAGCTGCGTGACCGAGAAGCGCAGGAGGCGACGCCGCAGATGTGGCGCATGGGCGACGAAGGTCCGGCTGGCATCTTCGGTTGCACCTCTCTAGCGCTGCGCCAGCGCGCGTCTCGCCTCGCCATGGCGCTCGGCCATCCGGCCATCGGTGAGGCCCAGGATGCGGGCCGCCAGCCAGGCCGCGTTCTTGGCCCCGGCCTCGCCGATGGCCACCGTGGCGACCGGTATGCCGGCCGGCATCTGCACGATCGCGTAGAGCGAGTCCACGCCGCCCAGGTGCTGCGTCGGCACGGGCACACCGATCACCGGCAGGTCGGTCCAGGCCGCCACCACGCCAGGCAGGTGGGCGGCGCCGCCGGCGGCCGCGATCACCACCCGCAGCCCGCGCTCGCGCGCGCTGCTGGCCCATTCCATGACCCCCGCGGGATCGCGGTGTGCGCTGCAGACCTTCAGCTCGTGCTCGATGCCGAGGGCCTCCAGCTGGGCCGTGCACGACTCCATCAGCGGCAGGTCGGACTTGCTGCCGAGAATCACCCCAACCTCAGCCAAGCTCAGCCTCCTGGGCAATATCCGATCGGAAGTAGGCTCCGGCAAATCCTACCCGCACCGCTCCGGCCAAGGCGTTCAGCCGTGCCTCGCCGGCGTCCGCGCCCAAGCCCACCGCAGTCACCACCCGGCCGCCGCTGGTGACCAGCCCCCGCCCGGGCAGGAAGCGGGTGCCGGCGTGAAAGATCAGCGTGCCGGCGGGGATGGTGGCCAGGCCTGAGATCGGGAAACCGGTCTCGTAGGCCTCCGGGTAGCCCGCGGATGCCACCACCACGCCGACCGCGCTGCGCGGACTCCAGCGCAGAGGAGGCAGCGTCGAGAGGTCGCCGCGGGCAGCCGTCAGCATGAGGCTGACCGCGTCCGACTCCAGGCGGGGCAGGATGACCTGGGCTTCGGGGTCTCCGAAGCGCGCGTTGAACTCGATGACGCGCAGCCCTTCGTTGGTGAGCATGAGCCCGGCATAAAGCACGCCCCGGTACTCGGTGCCCGCGCGCGCCAGCTCCCGCACCGCCGGCTCCAGGATGGTCCTGGTCGCCTCCTCGACCAGCGCGTCATCGACGCCTCGCGGCGGGGAGTAGGCGCCCATGCCGCCGGTGTTGGGTCCCTCGTCGTGCTCGCGCGCCCGCTTGTAGTCGCGGGCCGGCGCCAGCGGCAGCACGTGGGTTCCGTCGGTGACGCCGAAGACCGAGAGCTCCGGTCCCTCCAGGCGCTCCTCGACGACGATGGTGGCGCCGGCGCGCCCGAAGGCCTTCTTGAGGAGCATGGCCTCGATCGCGGCGCCCGCCTCGGCCAGGTTGCCGCACACCACCACGCCCTTGCCCAGGGCCAGGCCGTCTGCCTTGACCGCCACCCGGCCCTGGTGGCGGCGCGCGAAATCGAGCGCGGGGCCGGCCTCGGTGAAGACTCCGTGGGCGGCGGTGGCGATGCCGGCGCGGCCCATCAGCTCCTTCGCGAAGGCCTTGCTGGACTCGATGCGGCCGGCGGCGCGGGAGGGGCCGAAGACCGGGAAGCCGGCGTCGCGCAGGACATCCCCGGCGCCCGCCGCGACGGAGGCGTCGTTGCCCAGGATGGCCAGGCCGATGCGCTCCTTCTTGGCCAGGCGGAGCAGGCCCACGACGTCGTCGGCCTGCACGGGGACGTTGCGGGCGAGGCCGCCGGTGCCGCCGTTGCCGGGCGCGCAGTAGACGCGGGTGGTGAGCTCGGACTGGACGCACTTCCAGGCGATGGCGTGCTCGCGGGCGCCCGAGCCGACGACCAGGATCTTCACCGCGCGGCCAAATTCGGGGCGTTTTCATGAAAAGGGCCCCGCCGCGCGCGGTCTAGCGGGACGTTCTCACGAAAACGAACTATTCCCACTCAATGGTGCCGGGCGGCTTCGAGGTGATGTCGTAGACCACCCGGTTGACGCCCTGCACCTCATTGACGATGCGGTTGCTGATGGTCGCCAGAACCTCGTAAGGCACCCGCCCCCAGTCCGCTGTCATGGCGTCCTCGCTGGTCACGATGCGCACCGCGACCACGTTGGCGTAAGTGCGGCCATCTCCCATCACGCCTACCGTCGAGAGCGGCGTCAGCACCGCGAACGACTGCCAGACCTGCCGGTACAGCCCCGCCTTCTTGATCTCGTCGACCACGATCCAGTCCGCCTCGCGCAGCACGTCCAGGCGCTCGCGCGTCACCGGCCCCAGGCAGCGGATGGACAGCCCCGGGCCCGGGAAGGGCTGGCGCTGGACCATGTCCTCGGGCAGCCCCAGCTCGGCGCCCACCGCGCGCACCTCGTCCTTGAAGAGGTACCGCAGCGGCTCGATGAGCTGGAAACGAAGGCCCGGCGGGAGGCCGCCCACGTTGTGGTGAGTTTTGATCTTGGCCGCGCTGGCCACCGTGTCATGCGCCGTGGATTCGATGACGTCCGGATAGAGCGTGCCCTGGGCCAGGAAGTCGATCTCGCCCAGCGCCCGCGCCTCCTCCTCGAAGACGTCGATGAAGACGCGGCCGACGGTCTGGCGCTTGGCCTCGGGATCGCTGATCCCCTCCAGCGCCGCCAGGAAACGGTCGGCGGCGTCGGCGTAGCGGATGTTCATGTCCAGGTTGCCGTGCATGACGTCGAGCACGCGCTCCGGCTCCTGCTTGCGGAGGAGGCCGTTGTTCACGAACACGCAGGTCAACTGGTCGCCGATGGCGCGCTGCACGAGGGTGGCCGCGACCGCCGAATCGACGCCGCCGGAGAGCGCGCAGATGACACGCCCGGAGCCGACCTGGGCGCGGATGCGCTCGACGGACTCGCTGATGAAGGAGCCCGGCGTCCAGGTCGGCGAGCATCCGCAGACCCGCAGCACGAAGTTGCGGATCATCTCCCGGCCGTCGGGCGTGTGCACGACCTCGGGGTGGAACTGGATGCCAATGATTCCCTCGTCGTTGGCGAATGCGGCCACCGGCGAGTTGCCGCTGCGGCCCAGGGCACGGAAGCCGGGCGGCAGGCGCAGCACGTGGTCGCCGTGGTTCATCCACACCGGCAGCTCGGGGGCCAGGCCGTCGAAGAAGCCGCCCGGGTCCTGCACCTCGAGCAGCGCGGGACCGTACTCGCGCCTGGTGGCGGGGGCGACCTCGCCGCCCAGGTGGTGCGCGATCAGCTGCATGCCGTAGCAGATGCCGAGGACGGGGATGCCCGCGCGCAGGGCTTCGGGGTCGACCTGGGGCGCGCCCGCCTCGTAGACGCTGGCCGGGCCGCCGGACAGGATCAGGCCCTTGGGCTGGCGGCGGGCCAGCTCGGACCAGGGCGTGGTGCCAGGGACGACCTCGCAGTAGACGCGCGCCTCGCGCACGCGGCGGGCGATCAGCTGGCCGGTCTGGGCCCCGAAGTCGAGGACGAGGATGGTCTCGCGCTGCTCGGGCGCAGCCGTCGCGGGAGTGGCCGCGGCGCTGGTTTCGGTCAGGGGGCGATTCTATCCTTTAGGCCGGTGGCCACCCCATGGCGATGAAGACCCTCGAGTACCTGCGCGGCATCACGGCCGACGAGTGCTCGCGGCTGCGCGGGCTGGGCATCCGCCACAGCAACCAGCTCCTGCACGCCTGCACCCTGCACTTCGACCGCGAGCGCATCTCGCGCCGGACCGGGATCAGCACCGAGCGGCTGCTCTACTGCGCGCACGAGTGCGCGCTGCTCGAGATCTCGGGGATGGAGCGCTTCATTCCCGTCCTCCGGCGCTTCGGGATCACCGACCTCAAGATCCTGAAGAAGCAGGACCCCGAGGACCTTCAGCGGCGGTTGGTCGAGGTGATCGGCGCCGGCGCCCCCTCCCTATCGATGGTCCAGTACTGGGTCAGCCAGGCGCGGACCTGCGACATGATCGAGGAGTACGAGCCGGCGGCCTCCGAGATCAGCCCCAGCCTGATCGCCCAGAAGGTCCGCTAAGGGGAGCCAGAGGCGCCATAAGGGCCGGCTGCGCCGGCCCGTGTGAGTCCCGCTTTCCAGGCGTTGGGGACGAAGCGCGTCGCCAAAAGGGAGGTAGGTCCGCGGGAGGAACCGCAGGTTCTTCCCGCGAATCAAAACCAGGTCGAGCGGCGCAGCCGCAGGTTCTCGTACAGGCCCTGCTGGATGGTGTCGCGCACCTGGTCGGAAACGGTCATGACCAGGTTCTGGTCGTCCGCAGCCTCGGCGTCCATCAGGTCGGTGCGGATGGGCGGGTGGAACTGGATGCGCCATTTGGACGGCAGCGGGAGGGTGCCCAGCAGCCCCAGCCAGGGGAACAGCGGGGTGACGGGGAAGTACGGGAACCCGATCAGCTTGGCGATCGGGCCGATGTCGCCGATCATCGGATAGATCTCCTCCGAGCCGACCACAGAGATGGGAATGATGGGCGCGCGGGCCTGCAGCGCCACCTGCACGTACCCGCCCCGGCCGAACCGGCGCAGCCGGTAGCGCTCGCCCCAGGGCTTGCCCGTGCCCTTCACGCCCTCCGGGAAGACCAGCACCAGCTGATCCCGCTCCAACAGCCGCACCGAGTCATCGGGGTGGCCGACGGTCTGCCCGGTGCGGCGCAGGAACCAGGACAGGTAGGGCATGCCGAAGAAGAACTGCGCGATCAGGGCCCGGGCGTGCCGCGGGTGGGGATGCTCCTCGAGGAGGGCGGTCTTGATCATGGAGCCGTCCCAGGGCAGCACGCCGGCGTGATTGGAGACCAGCAGGGCGCGGCCCTCGGCCGGCACGTGCTCCAGGCCGGTCGTCTCCACGCGCCAGTAGTTCCGGTAGACCCAGCGGAAGATCGGCAGCAGCGACTCCGTCCACTCCTGGTCGAAGCCGAAGTCGTCGACCTGCACGGCCTCGCCGCGGTTGGCCAGCTCCACCTGCTGGGAGAAGAACTGGACGATGGCCATCATGGTCGCCAGGTCGATGACGTCGCGGCCTGTGAGGTCGCGCAGGCGCAGCGAGAGCTCGCCGACCGCCTGCAGCGCCAGCACCGGCAGCTCGGCCTTCACCTTCTCGATCACGTCCGGCACCGGCGCCGGCACCCTGACCCGGGCGGGGCGGTGGCCATTGCGATGGCCGTTGGGTCCGCGCCGGCGAAGCTCGGCGTTGACGTCCGTGTAAAGCAGCCCCAGCTGGTGCCGGAGCCGGTCGTCGGAGGAGGTCAGCTCGCTCACCGGTGCGCCGCCAGCCGCCGCCGGCGCTGTAGGTATTGCGACAGCTCGTACTCCTGGGGACCAACGTTCTGCGGCTCGGGCTCGCCGCGCCCCAGGAACTGGATCAGGGTCTCGCGCGTGGTGTGCGGCGGCCGCCAGCCGAACTCGCGCTCCAGGGCGTCGATGTCGACCACGCAGCCGTAGGCGAGGAAGTCGGCCAGCGAGGCCGGCATGTCGTAGCCGGTCACTCGCAGACCGGTCCGCGCCAGCCCCCGCCAGAAGGGGAAGAGCACCGGCAGCTGGCGTCGCCCTGCCAGGCGGATGGCCTGGCTCAGCAGGAGCACGCCGTCGCCGGCCACGTTGAAAACGCCGCCATGGTCTGCGGCCGCGGCGTAGTACAGCGCTTCCACGGCGTCATCGTCGTGCAGGAGCTGCAGCCGGGGGTCGAAGCCATGGAAGGTCGGCACGCGCGAGAGCAGGAAGTACTCGCCCAGCGGCGTCGGATATTGGAACCCCAGGCGGTGGCCGAGCCGCAGCACCGTGACCGCGGTGCTGCCGCTGCGCACCTGGAAGTCGGAGACGAGCTGCTCCATCTCGCGCAGGTCGTTGGCCAGGAACTCGCGCGCGCTCGCGCTCTCCGCGTAGCTCTCGCGCGCGTAGGAGGGCGCATAGGGCTCGCAGCCGTAGACGGCGACCGACGACTTCACGACCACGCGCCGCACCGGGCTGTCCGCGCCGGAGCAGGCGGCCAGCAGGTTCATGGTCCCGATCACGTTGGTCTCGTGCACCGTGCGCGGGCTCGCGCGACCTTCGGTGAGCACTGCGCAGTGCACGACGGTGTCCACGCCCAGGCCGCGCACCAGCTTGGTCAGCAGCGAATGGCGCGTGTCCGCGTGCACGAACTCGGTGCGGTCGAGACCCACCCTGGGGTCCTCGATGTCGAGGCCGTAGATGGCCGCCACGTCGTCGCGGGATTCCAGGCGGTGCGCCAGCTCACCGCCCAGCGCGCGGCTGACGCCGGTGACGAGTACGCGGTGTCCGGCCTCCGACGCTATGGGTAGATCCCCCGCACGGTGGTGGCGTTGGCGACCCGCTGCACAGCGATCACGTAGGCGGCGGTGCGCATGTCGACCCGCTTGTTCACGCTCGTGTGGAGGACGTCGTAGAAGGCACGCGTGATGATGTGGTGCAGCTTGGTGTTGACCTCCTCCTCTTCCCAGAAGAAGGCCTGCAGGTCCTGCACCCACTCGAAATAGCTGGCGATCACACCGCCGGAGTTGGCCAGGATGTCGGGCACCAGGAAGACCCCGCGGTCGTTGAGAATGCGATCGGCCTCCGGCGAAAGCGCCGCGTTGGCGGCTTCGGTGATGAGTCGCGCGCGCACGCGGTCCGCATTGGCTTCGGTGATCTGGTTCTCGGTCGCGGCGGGCACCAGCACTGTGACCGGCAGGCCCAGCAGGTCGTCGTTGCCGATGTCCTCGCCCTTCTTGAAACCTGACACGCCGCCGCGCACCTGCCGGTGCTCCGCCAGTGCCTCCAGGTCGAGGCCTTTGGCGTTGTGCACGGCGCCCTTGCTGTCGCTGACCGCGACCACCCGGAGACCGGCCTCGGTCAGCAGGCGCGCGGTCGCGTTGCCGACCTTGCCGAAACCCTGCACCGCCACCGTCGGGGTCTCGTCCTCGACGTGCAGGTACTTGAGCGCTTCCAGCGTCAGGTAGGTGACGCCGCGCCCGGCGGCCTCGTGGCGGCCTTCGGAACCGCCCACATCGACCGGCTTGCCGGTGACCGACGCCGTCACCGAGTGGCCGGAATGCATGGATATGGTGTCCATGATCCAGGCCATGACCTGCGCGTCGGTGCCCAGGTCGGGCGCGGGGATGTCGCGCTCGGGACCGATCAGGAGCGCGATCTCGGTGGCAAAGCGGCGGGTCATGTGCTCCAGCTCGTTGGCGGAGAGCGTTCGTGGATCAACGTCGACGCCGCCCTTGGCGCCGCCGTAGGGCAGGCTGACCACGCTGCACTTCCAGGTCATCAGCATGGCCAGCGCGCGCACTGTGTCCAGGTCCAGACCTGCCTGGTAGCGCAGGCCGCCCTTGGCGGGACCGCGGCTGATGTTGTGGTGGACGCGATAGCCGGTGAAGACGCGCACCCGGCCGTCGTCGAGCTTGACCGGGAAGTGGACCACCAGCTCGCGCTTGATCTCGCGCATCAGGCGACGCTGGTCTTCGCTGAGACCGATCACGTCGGCCGCAGCGTCGAACCGCCGCTGGGCCGTCGCGTATGCCGACTGCGAACGGACTTCGACCGCCATCAATCCCTCTTCACTAACCGAGCCGCTGCGGGCTCGGGACGACCCGATGGTACAACCCGGTCCCGGGATAATCGGCAGTCGTGATCAACGTCCGCAAGGCCGGCGCCTACCTGCTGGTCGCACTGACCGCGCTGGCCTTCGGCTACCTGCTGGCGGCCCAGCTGCGCACCCAGCTGCTGGTGCCGGGCAACCGGGTGGCCAGGACCGAGGCGCTGGTGCGCACGGTCCAGGACCTGGAGCAGGCCAACAGCGGCTACCGATCCCAGATCGCCACTCTGCAGGCGCAGATCGACGCCCTCGAGGCACAGGCCGGCCAGCGCTCAGGCGCCACCCAAAGCCTCCGCGACCAGGTCGCGCTCCTGCGCGCGCACGCCGGCGCCACCTCACTGCGCGGCCCGGGCGTGACCGTAGCCCTGGGCAACGGCCAGCCTGGCGCCGGCGCCACCGACTACCTGGTGAACTTCCAGGACATCCAGGACGTCGTCAACCTGCTCTTCGAGGCGGGCGCCGAAGGCGTGGCCGTCAACGGGCACCGCATCTCACCGCTGAGCTCCTTCAGCGGACCCGCGGGCACGGTCGTGATCGACCAGGGCAATCCTCTTTATGCGCCGTTCCAGGTCACGGCGGTGGGCAACCGCAACCAGATGGAGCAGAAGCTGGGCGACGCCTCCAACCTGGGCGGGCTGCGGAACCGGCAGCGCGCCTACGGGCTGGCCCTCAGCTTCCAGGGCAGTCCCGACCTGACTCTCCCCGCCTACGACTCGACGCTGGAGGTGCGCTATGCGCAGCCGGCGTAGCTCGACGGCGCTGGTGGTCGGCGTACTGACCGGCCTGTTGGCCTTTATCGCCGTCGTGCAGGTGCGCAGCCAGTTCGAGGTCGAGCGCACGCTGTCGGGCGTCGACCCCACCACGCTGGCCTTCCTGATCGACGACCTGCACCGCGCCAACGACGCGCTGGCCACCGACGCGGGCACGCTTTCCGCGCGCCGCGCTGCGCTGCAGAGCGGTGGCGATCAGCAGGCGGTCGACCAGCTCAACGCGGAGCTGGCGCAGCTGCGGATGGTCGACGGATTGACCGCCGTGCACGGACCGGGCGTCGTGATCACCGTGGACGCGCCGCTGACGGCCCTCGATTTGCAGGACGCGGTCGACAGCCTGCGCGTAGCGGGCGCCGAGGCGCTGGCCCTAAATGATCAGCGCCTGGTCACGGGCAGCGTGATCAAGGGTGGCAACCAGAGCCTGGAGGTCGACGGCGCACCCGTGCGCGGACCCTGGACGCTGTCCGCGATCGGCGATCCCACGCGGCTCGCCGGTGCCGCGGACCAGATGACCAAAGCGCTGCGCGACGATCCGCGCGTGCTGCACGCGGACTACCGCGCGGAGGGCGACCTCGTGATCAGGTCGACCGTTGTGCAGCGGCCTTTCGTGTACGGCTCCGCCTAGCGGGCTTCCGCGCTGCGCGCGTGCGCGTGGTGCCGCCGCCGGTAGCACGGTCGACTCGGCGTGCCAGCGCCTCCACACGCTCGGACAGACGCTCCACCTCGCGCCGAGAAGGGAGGCTGAGCTGCGCCAGCGCGCGCTCGATGGCAGACTCGATGAGGTCTTCGACGTCGCCCTTGCGCCGGCCCATTTCGTTGCCGACCAGCTGCGCGGGGACGTTGAGCGTGCGCCGCACGTAATCCAGCAGCGCGCTGCCGCGGTCGGTGCTCGGGCTGTCACCGTTGTCGCGCGCGCCACCACCTCTCTTCTGTTCACCCATCACGATCTGTGAGAGGATGAGAGGCGTAAGGTCGGCACCAGACTCGCGATCGACGACCTCGATGTCGTAGCCTTCGCGAACCAGCTCCGAAATTCCGTTCAAAGTTATATAACGGCTGGTGTTGGTGTCGTAGAGTTTGCGGTTCGCATACTTCTTGATCAGATGTTTCTCGGCCATGACGTGTTCAATTCTAACGCGTTGCGTTATGATGCGGCGCGTCGCCCACTAAATCGATAGGGGGAAACCAGCCTAATGGCAAAAACCACCCGCAAGCGTTCGTCATCCAAAGGCCTGGCCGGACAGGCGCGCAGTGCGATCAAGCAGGCGCAGAAGAGCATTCCCGCCGAGTGGCGAAAGCAGGCCGACAAGCAGTACAAGGACCTGCGTAAGACAGTCGACAAGCAGCTCAGCCGGGTCGCCGACCGCGGCGTCGTCGAGCAGCTGCAGCGTCAGATCGAGCGCCTGACGCGCGAGGTCGAGCGGCTCACCCGTAGCGCCGCGTCCAGCGCCGGCCGCAGCGCATCCAGCGCCCGCCGCACCGCGTCGCGGACCGCGGGCACCGCGCGCCGCCGGGCTTCGTCCACCGCCTCGCGCAGAAGCACCGCGGCCAAGCGCACCAGCACCCGGGCCAAGCGCGCCACGACGTCGACGCGGCGCCGCGCCTCTTCGGCGGCCGGCTCGACCAGGCGCCGGGCCTCGACGGCCGCTTCCACGACCGCGCGCCGCGCGCGCACCACGGCTCGCCGCGCCACCGGCGCCAGCAGCCGGCCGCGCACCAGCCGCTCTCGCTCGACGTCCACGCGCAGCCGCCGCAGCACGTCAACCCCGTCCAGCACGCCCTCAACGACCGAGAGCTCGTCTTAGGGGCGGGGCTCGCCCCGCCCTCAGAGAGTTCCCCAAGCCGGGGCTCCAGCCACCGCCACCGCGGTCGGCCGGAGCCCCGGCCATTTTTCTGGCGCCAATCCGAAGGGATCGGCGTCCAGGACCTGGAAGTCGGCCAGCATCCCCGGCTCCAGGGTCCCACGCTCGCGTTCACTGAAAGCCACGTAGGCGCCTCCCGCGGTATAGGCGCGCAGCGCCTGCAGGAGCGTGAGCGGACCGGCGGTGTCCGTGACGGCCGCCGCGATGCCGGCCCAGGGGTCGGGGTCTGGCACCACCGGCAGGTCTGAGCTGAACACCAGCCGGACGCCGGCGCGGAGCAGCGCCCTGTGGGCGGCCAGATGCGGGCGCACCGCGTCCGGAAAGGCGCCCCCCGCACGGGCGCGGCCCACGCTCGCGAAGAGCGGCTGCATAACCGCCACCATGCCCAGTCGCGCCAGGCGCGCCTGCAGGTCGGGCGGGCAGGCCGTGCAGTGCTCGACGCGATGGCGCAGCGCCAGCGCCGGCGGTCCGGCCGCTTCCACCGCGTCACAAAAGGCCTCGATGGCGCCGTCGCCGACCGCGTGGGCGGCCACCTGCAGTCCCGCCGCGTTGGCTTCCGCGACCAAGCGCTTCAGGTCCGCCGGGGAAGTGCGCCAAAGCTGGTCGCGCGCGCCGCGCAGCGCCACCGCACCGGCCGCGGCGCCACCGTCCACGAAGACCTTGACCGGCCCCGCGCGCAGGCGGCCGCCGCCGAATCCGCGACGCAGGCCGAGCCGTCGCGCCGCGGGCAGCAGCTCCCAGGACAGGAATTCGTTGACGCGCAGCTGGAGCCGGCCCCGATCCGCCAGCTCCTGAAATGCCGCCAGATCATCGGCGAAGCCGCGATTGACCGCCGCCCCCACCGAGGTGATGCCGCGCGCCAGCAGCAGCCGCTGGCAGCGCAGGATCCCCGTCATCCGCTCCTCGAAAGCGGGCGCGGGCTGGTGGTCGGACACCAGCCGCATGGCGGCTTCGATGAGGCGCCCATCCAGGGAACCGTCGGGGCGCCGGCCGAGCGCTCCGCCGACGGGATCCGGCGTAGACGGGCCCAGGCCGGCCAGCGCCAGCGCCGCACTGCTGGCCACTCGGCTGTGCCCGCCCCGCTCGTCGGCATACATCGGTCGCTCGCCTACCACCGCATCCAGCTCTTCGCGCACGGGCGGGCGGCCTTCGGCCAGGTCCTGCGCCGAGTAGCCGCGCGCCACCAGCCAGCGCCCGGGCGGCAGACGGTCATCAACGCGCCGGACGCGGGCCTGCAGCTGGGCCAGGCTGCGGCTGCCGGTCAGGTCAGCGCCGAAAGATGTCAGCCCGTAGTAGACGACGTGCGCGTGCGCGTCGTCGAACCCGGGCAGCACGCAGCGCCCGCCGAGGTCGACCACGCGCGTGCGCCGGTCGCGCAGTCCGTCCAGCTCACGGCCGCCCACCGCCAGCACGCGTTCACCCGCGACGGCCAGGTGGCTGACGGCGCGGGCGCCGAAGCGACCCAGGGGGTGGACAACCCCGTGCCGCAGCAGGAGGTCCGCCCTCACCGCCGATACTGTATTGACCCGTGGCAGTGGTGGACATGCGCTCCGACACGCTGACCATGCCCACGCCGGAGATGCGGCGGGCCATGGCCGAGGCCGAGCTGGGCGACGACGTCTTCGGCGAGGACCCGTCGATCAACCGGCTCCAGGAGCGGGCCGCGGCCGCGGTGGGCAAGGAGGCCGGCCTCTTCGTGGCCAGCGGCACCATGGGCAACCTGCTCGGCATCCTGGCCCAGGTCCCCGCGGGCCGGGAGCTGATCGCCGACTCCGAGTCCCATGTCTTCCTTTATGAGGGCGGCGGCACGGCCACCCTGGGGGGCATCCAGGTGCGGCCTATCGCCACCGACCGCGGCGTGATGACGCGCGCGCAGGTCGAGAAGGCCTTCCGGCCGCTGCACGACTACCACCAGCCGCTCACGGGCGCCGTCACCATCGAGAACACCCACAACCGGCACGGCGGCGTGGCCTGGCCGCTGGAGGCCGTGCGCGAGGTCGCGGACGTCGCGCACGAGCGCGGTGTGCCGGTGCACATGGACGGCGCCCGCGTCTTCAACGCCGCGCTGGCCGTGGGAGCCTCACCCGCCGAGGTCGCGGCGCCGGTCGACACCGTCACCTTCTGCGTCTCCAAGGGCCTGGGCGCGCCGGTGGGATCGGTGCTCTGCGGTCCGGCCGACGTCATCGACCGGGCTGCGCGCTGGCGGAAGATGGTGGGCGGCGGCTGGCGGGAGGCCGGCGTTCTGGCCGCGGCCGGGCTGATGGCGCTGGAGCAGGGGGTCGACCAGCTGGCCACCGACCACGCCCACGCCCGCACCCTGGCCGAGGGCCTGTCCGAGCTGCCGGGCATTCGCATCGACCTCGACCGCGTGCAGAGCAACCTGGTCATCTTCGAGCTCACCTCGATGCCGGCCGAGGATTTCCTGAAGGCTTGCGCCGAGCGCGGCCTGAAGGGCGGCGGCGGCAACGGCCGCGTGCGCTTCGTCACCCGCCTGGGCATCACCGCGCAAGACGTCCAGCGCGCCCTCGAGGTGTGCACCGAAGTTCTAGCGGGGTAGCGTCGCCAGGCGACTTTAGGTAGCCTTCGCGCCGGAATGGCGCGCGTGCGGCGAGTCAGCGCCGGCGGCATCCTCTGGCGTCCCGCTTCCGGCGGCTTCGAAGTGGCGCTCGTCCGGCATCCGGAGAGCCGGCGCTGGTCGCTGCCCAAAGGCCGGCCGCTGGCTGGCGAGTCCCTGCGGGCCGCAGCCATCCGCGAGGTCTCCGAGGAGACCGGCCTCGCCTTCAAATGCGGCCGGCCGCTGGGCTCGGTGGTGATCAGCGACGCGGACGGCGCCCTCAACGTGGGCGCCTACTGGTGGATGGCCTACCGCCGCGGCCGCTTTCGCCCCAACCCCGAGGCGGACACCCTGCGCTGGGTCTCGCCGGCCAAGGGCGCGCTGCTGCTGAGCAGCCGCCGCGACCAGGCGGCCCTGAACCTAGTGGCCGCGGACGGCGTCCTGGAGCGGCCCGCCTGAGGGACGCCACCCCAGGACAAGGAGTGTCTTTCGCGTCCGGACGTCCGATGCGGACGCCGACTTCTGCGGTGCTCAGTCACGCAGCTGCAGCTGCGCTCCTTCCGCTCCTCGGCGCCGGCTGACGCCTCGGAGCGTCAGGACGCGAAATCCAGCACCCCGCCCTGGGGTCGCGTCCCTAGGAGCTCCACCAGGAGTCCGGGATCCAGGTTGCCCCCGCTGACGATGGCGACCGTGGGCACATCCTCCGGCAGCTGTTCCAGGGCGGCGTAGGCCAGGGCGCCGGCGCCTTCGGCCACCACCTTGCCGGCCGCCGCCAGCTCGGGGATGGCCGCCCGCAGCCGCGGCTCCGGCACCACCAGCCAGTGGTCCACGCACTCCCGCAGGCGGTCGAACATGACGCCGTTGAAGGGCGCGGCGGTGCCGTCGGCGATGGTCTGCGGCCGTAAGTGCGGGTCGCCTCCGGCCGCCAGGGCCTGCGGCCAGAGGGGGTAGCCGTCGGACATCACCCCGACCACCTCGACCTTGGGCCGCGAGCCCTTGAGGGCGGCGGCGACGCCGGTGACCAGGCCGCCGCCGCCTACCGGCACCAGCACGCGGCCCACCACCGGCAGCTGCTCCAGCAGCTCCAGGCCCAGGCCGCCGTGGCCGGCCGCCAGCTCCTCGTCGGTGTGGGGATGGATGAAAGCCTCCGGCTCCGACTCCCAGCCGCGGCCGGCCATCCAGGCGAAGAGCTCCTCGCGCGGCAGGAACCGCGGCTCGGCCCCCCAGCGCCGCACCGCCTCCACCTTGGGCGCGGGCGCGCTCTCCACCATCACCACCCGGCAGGGCACGCCCAGGCGGTGCGCGGCGTAGGCGCAGCCCGCCGCAGCGTTGCCGGCGCTGACCGTGAGCAGCCCTTTTGCGCGCTGCGCCTCCGAGAGGGCGAGCGCGGCCGCGAAGTAGCCGCGGACCTTGAAGCTGCCCGCCGGCTGCAGGCACTCCAGCTTCAGCCAGCGCCCGCCGGGCAGCGGCAGCAGCGGGGTGCGGAGGACAAAGGGCGCCGCGCGCTCGGCCGCCGCCCGCACGCGCGCCAGCGGGATCACGGCAAAATCGTAGGCAAGTGCCGATCTACGAATACCGCTGCGCCAAGTGCGGGAAGCGCTCCTCCGCCCTGCTGCCGCGCTGGGACGCGCCCGACCCGCCCTGCCGCCACTGCGGCGCCCGCCGGCTGCAGCGGTTGGTCAGCACCTTCGCCACGCAACGCTCGGACGACGCCGACGACTTCGGACCCGACTTCGATGACGGCGGCGGCGGCGACGACGATGAGGGCGGCTTCGGTGGCGGCGACGACGACTTCTAGACCGTGAGCTCCTCGGCCTCCAGGGCGTAGGCCAGCGCCTCGTCGAAACCCAGCTCCCGGCCCGCCTGCCAGGCCTGCGCCGCCGCCTCCCCGGCCAGTGCGGCCCGGGCGCGGGCCAGGATGGGCTCGGTGAAGGCCCGCCAGCCGCCCGGCGGCTGCTGCCCGGTGGCGTCGAACATGGCCGCGGCCGCGCCGCCCAATCGCAGCGCCTGCTCGGCCCGGCCCTCCTGGGCGTCGAGGCAGGCCAGCACGTCCAGCGACCAGGCCGCGCGCCGGTCGCGTAGGGCGAAGCCGACCTCCAGGGCCTCCTGGATGGCCGACCTGGCAGCTGCCGCGTCGCCGCCCAGCATGGCGGCCGCCGCCAGGAAGGTCAGCGTGGTGTTGGATTCGTCGGCGCAGCCCATGGCCCGGCGCACGGCCAGGCTCTCCTCCAGGAGGCCGCGCATGGCGGCCAGGTCCGGGCGCAGGCTGGCCAGCACGCCGAGCTGGTGCAGGGCCTCCGCCTCCACGCGCGGATAGCCCTCCTGGCGCCCCAGCTGCAGGGCTTCGGTGAGCGCGGCCTCGGCCTCGGCGGCCCGCCCCTCCGCCACGCCGATGGCGCCGGCGTAGACCAGCCCGCGCGCCAGCGACTCCCGATCCTCGGCCAAGCGGGCCGCCGCCAGCGCCTGCTCGAGCAGGGCCTGGGCGCGCTGCAAATCACCGGCCACATAGGCCAGTCCGGCCGTGTCGAGGATGCCCCGGCGCCAGCCGGGCGCGTCGGGCGGCAGCCGCGGCAGCAGTCGCTCCAGATACTCGCGACCCTCGATCACATAGCCGCGCAGGTACCAGAAGTCGTAAAGCGCGGAGGCCAGTCTCAGGGCCAGGACGGGATCGGCGGCGGTGGCCCAACGCAGCGCCGCCCGCAGGTTGTCGTGGTCGGCCTCCAGCCGGTCCAGCCAGGCCGCGCGCTGGCCCGGCGCCCAGGACCCCGCCACCTCCAGGAAGTGGCCGGCGTGGCGGGAGCGCACGGCCTCCAGCTCGCCGGCCGCCGCCAGCCGGGCCTGCGCGAAGGCCCGAATGGTATCCAGCAGGCGGTAGCGGCCCTCCGCCGGCTGCACCAGCGATTTGGCGACCAGCTCGGAGAGGACGTAGGCGACCTGGTCGCGGGGCACGTCCAGCTCGGAGCAGACGTCCTCGGCGGCCGAGAGCGCGAAGTCGCCGGCGAAGACGCTGAGCCGCCGGAAGAGCAGCGCCTGGCGCGGCTCGAGCAGGCGGTGGCTCCATTCGATCAGGGCCTCCAGCGTCTGCTGCCGCGCCGTCGCGGTGCGGCTGCCGCCGCCCAGCAGTGGGAGGCCCTGCTGGAGGCGCGCCGCCACCTCCGCGACCGGCATCATCGCGACCTGGGCGGCGGCCAGCTCGATGGCCAGGGGCATGCGATCCAGCTGCTCGCAGATCGCATTGACGGCGATCGCGTTGGCCTCGGTCAGGTCGAAATCCGGCTGGCGCGCGCGGGCCCGATCGGCAAAGAGCCGCGTGGCGTCGGGGATGGCCAGGGCCGGCACGCGCCAGACCGTCTCCCCCGGCACCCGCAGCGCCTCCCGGCTGGTGGCCAGGATCTTGACGTCGGGACCCGCCCGCAGCAGGGCCTCGGCCACCCGGGCGCCGGCTTCGACCAGGTGCTCGCAGTTGTCGAGCACCAGCAGCAGCTCGCGCTCGGCGCAGTGCTCCACCAGCGTGTCCAGCACCGGCCGGCCGGTCTGCTCTTCCAGGTCGAGCGCGCTGGCCACGGCGCGCGGCAGCTGCGCCGCATCCGTGACCACCGCCAGGTCCACGAACCAGACGCCGTCGGTCATGGCGCCGACCAGCTGCGACGCCAGCTCGACCGCCAACCTGGTCTTGCCGACCCCACCGGGGCCGGTGATGGTGAGCAGGCGGGACTCGGCCTGCAGCCGGGCCAGCTCCAGCAGGTCCTCCCGGCGCCCGATCAGCCGGGTCAGCTGCACGGGCAGGTTGCTGGGGCGGCCGCGCACGGAGCGCAGCGGCGGGAACTCCACCGGACGCTCGAGGTCCACCAGCTGGAACACGTGCTCGGGCCGGCTGAGGTCCTTGAGGCGGTGCAGCCCCAGGTCCAGGAGCTGTGAGCCGGCCGGCGGGGCGTCACCCAGGACCTGGCGGGTCGCCATCGAGACCAGCACCTGGCCCCCGTGGCAGAGCGCGAGCAGGCGGGCGCAGCGGTTGAGGGCGAGCCCGAAGTAGTGCGCGCCTCGGAGCTGGGCCTCGCCGGTGTGGAGAGAGACCCGGATGGCCAGGCGCAAGCCCTCCGGCCAGGCCGCCGCGGCAAAGCCACGTTGGAGGGCAAGCGCGCACGCGGCCCCGTCGGTCGCGGTGCGGAAGACCGCCAGCACGCTGTCGCCCTCACGGCCGGCTTCGACCTGGATGCCGGCGTGCGCGTCCACGGCCTGCTGCACGATCTCGTCGTGCTGCTCCATGGCCGCACGCATCGCCTGGGGTTGCGCCTCCCAGGCGCGCGTGGAGCTTTCCAGGTCGGTGAGCAGGAAGGTCAGCGTGCCTTCCGGCAGCAAAACCACGGCAGCGCTGACAGTAGCGGAGGGAAATGCTAGATTCGCGCCGATGCCGCTGGGGGTGGCGAGCGAGCGGGAGTATGCGAAGCGAAGCGCCGCTTACTTGCGTCAGATCGCCGCTGAAGTCGACCGGCTGGCCGAGATGGCTCGCGAGGGGCCGGGCGCACACCCCGAGATGGAGGCGGTGGCCCATCACCTGGCGCGGATCGCGGAGACGCTGAAGAAATCGGTTGACTCCGGTTCCGTGCAGAAGGCGGAGATCGACTCCATCGCCAGGGACTTCCAGGGCGTGGCGCGCGCGCTGCGCGGCGAGGACGAGGACACCCGCAGCCGATAAAAGAAGGCCGGTGCCTTTCGGCACCGACCTCCCATGTCCCTCCCCCCGACCTGGAAGCTAGGGGATGTATCCGTGGTCCGGCTGGCTGTGGTCGCCGCTGCCACCGCTGTCGGTCGAGCCGACCGCGCTGGCGGGCGGGTTGACCACGGTTCGCGTCGTCGCGGTGCCGCCGTTGAGCGTCGCCGCCACCAGGACCACCAGGCACAGGATGGCCAGGAGCGCGCCGGCCGCCAGGAACACGAGCTTCTGTGAGGGCTCGGCCCTCTGGATCTTCTGGGTGCTGATCGCCTGCATCACCACGACCTCCTCTCGGTTTATCGGCCCGGCTGCCGGCCGGACCGGATGCTCAGCAAGGTAGGCCCGATGTGAAGCGGGTTCGATGCGCGCGGCAACGCCGCGAATGTGATCTTGGCGATACTCTGCGCCGCGCATGAGGGAGCTGCTCGAGGAGCTGGCGCGCGAGCCCCGCCGGCCGGGCGCGCTGGCGCGGCTGCGCCGCTACAAGGCGGGCGAGGTGATCGCGCATGAGGGCGACCTCGCCGACACCCTTCACCTGGTGCGCAGCGGCCGTGTGGCGGTGAGCATGACCACGCAGTACGGCAACCAGGTGACGTTCACGCTGCTGGGGCCCGGGGACGTCTTCGGCGAGCTGGCGCTGCTCAGCCCCGACGCCCGGCGCACGGCCGCGCTCACCGCGCTCGACGCGACCGAAACGGTCACGCTCACCAAGCCCGAGTTCGACCGGCTGCGGGCCGAGCAGCCGGCGTTCGGTGACGCGCTCACGTCACTTCTTGCCGAGCGCGTGCGCCGGCTTTCGGACCAGCTGGTGGAGGCGCTCTACGTCCCCGCCGACGCGCGCGTGCTGCGCCGGCTGCTCACGGTCGCGCGGCTGTACGAGGACGGCGAGGTGCCGCTGACGCAGGACGACCTGGCGGGACTGGCCGGGACCGCGCGGGCGACCGTCAACCGGGTGCTGCGTGCGGAGGCGAAGCGGGGGACGCTGGAGCTGCGGCGGCGGCGCATCCGCATCCTGGACCGGGCAGCGATCGAGAAGCGCGCGCTCTAGCTCCGCAGCCGGCCTCGACCCGCCGTTTGTATACGTTCGGCAGTGCCCGGACCCGCTTCGGGCAGCCGTTTGTATACAAACGCCTCAGTCAGTCGGCTGCCAGCACTTGCTGCGCGGCGTGCACGAGCTCCTTCCGGTAGGTGTCCTCGCGCGCGAAGATCCGGAACAGCACCATGCGCACCGGCAGCCGCCGGAAGAGGTCGAAGACGCGGCTGTGTCGGTAGGAGTTGTCGAGCGGCTCGTAGAAGAGGATGTCGGCTGATTCCGACAGGGGATTGAAGGCGCGCGATTCCTGGCTGGCCACATCGACCTCGAACTCCACGTCGCGGCAGCCTTCGGGCAGCTTGCTGCGCAGGCGCGCGGCGAACTGGTCGCGGTCCATGGTGAGCACACCGCTGGGCACGTCGTGCGCTTCGACGTAATCGCTGAAGATCATCCGCCACTTCAGCTTGCGCGCCACGATGTCGCCCCACGCGCGTCCCAACTCGCGCTTCTCCCCGGATTCCTCCTTGGCCCAGCGGTCGACCTCGGTCATCAGGTACCACTCGTTCAGCCGCTGGAACTGCGGCAGCCGCTCCAGCGGATTGCCGCCCAGCAGGATGTCCATGGTGGGCGCGAAGATCTCGCGCAGCTGCAGGTCGATGCGCCGCACGGTGCGGTGGAAGTAGACCTGGTGATACAGATAGAGGCGCGCGTTCAGGAACATGAACAGCGCTTCGGCGCCGTGGCTGTGCAGCGTCAAACCGAAGTCCGAGATGAAGGAGTAGTGGATGATCCGCTGCACGTCGACGGGCCCCGCGGCCACCCCGCAGATGTAGGAATCGCGGGGCACGTAGTCCATGTTGTCGGCGGAGAAGGGACCCACCAATAACGGCCGCAGCGCGGCCAACCATGGCGGCGCCTCGAAATCTTCGAGAGATTCGGTCGAGATCAGGTAAGCCACCCAGCGCGCGTCGACACGCTCTCCGGCGGCGAATTCCTGGTTGGGGGAGGCGGCGACGCTTTCGATCAAGGGCGCCAGCTCGCCGGTCACCAGCTGGCGGCCGATGACTTCGTGGTCGATCCGCCAGCGATTCAGATAGGTCTCGTCGAAGAAGTGACCGAAGGGTCCGTGGCCCACGTCATGGAGCAAGCCCGCCAGGCGCAGCGTCTCCTCGACCAGGCCGGGTGACGGCGCATCTGGATGCGCGCGGAGCAGGCTCGGATACAAATGACGCGCCCACTCGCCGGCCAGGTGCATGGCTCCCAGCGAGTGCTGAAAGCGCGAGTGCTCAGCGGTTGCGAAGACCCACCACGCGCTCTGCAACTGGTGGATGCGGCGCAGGCGCTGCAGCCAGGCGTTGTCGAGCAGCTTGGTTTCGCCGCGCTTGGTGGTGCGGATGTAGCGGTAGATGGGGTCGCTGGACAGGTTGACCCGGTCGTACTCCGCTAAGACCTCGTCCACCGGGCGATTATCGCGGAGGGAACCCAGGTTCCCCCCGCGGACCCGCCCTCCTGACGCTCGCGCGACCAGCTGCGATTCGGGCGCATTACGTCGTCGGGTGCCGGCCGGTCAGGCCCGGCCTGACGCGCAACGCTCTTGTAGATTCGCACCTTTTTAGCGGAGGGAACCCAGGTTCCCCCCGCTGACCCGTCCTCCTGACGCTGGCGCGACCAGCTGCGATTCGGGCGAACTATGTCGTCGGGTGCCGGCCGGTCAGGGCCCGGCCTGACGCGCAACGCTCTTGTAGATTCGCTCCTCGAATGCTCTGGTCAGCACTGGCCGCCGGGCTCTGGGGTGGGCTCTACGTCGTCAGCCAGCTGGCGTTCGGCAATCACCTGCCGCCAGCCACGCTCAGCCTCGTCCGGCTCGTGATCGGCGTGCTCGCCCTGCTGGCGGTCATGCGCAGCTGGCCGCGCTTGCGCGAGGGGCGCGTGGCCCTGCTCGGCGCCATCCTCGCGGTCACCCTGCTGGTGCAGGCCGTCGGCACCTACCTCTCGGGCGCGGCCACGGGCAGCCTGCTCACGCTGATGACGCCGGTCTTCGTGGCCCTGCTCGCGCCGCTGTTCCTGCAGGAGCGCACGCGGCCGCTGCAGTGGCTGGGCATCGGGCTTGGAATCGCGGGCGCCGCCGTGGTCATCGGACCCGCCGGCGCCGGCTCGCCGCTGGGGGATGTCCTGCTGGTGCTGGCCAGCCTGACCTGGGCGCTTTTCACGGTGCTGGGCGGCCACCTGGTGCGCGCCCGCGGCTCGCTGGCGGTGACCGCGGCCGCGGCCACCTGGGCCGTGCCCTTCACTGCAGTGGCGGCGGCGGTGGAACTGGCGGCGGGCGCCAGGCCGGCGATCAACGCCGCCGGCGCGGGCGAGGTCCTCTACCTGGGACTCGGTGCCACCGCGCTCGGCTGGTGGGCCTGGTACCGCGGCGTGGAGGGCGCACCGGCGGCTGCGGTCGCAGTGCCCTTCCTGCTCCAGCCGGTGGTCGGCGTCGGGCTCTCGGCCGCCTTCCTGGGCGCCCACCTCAGCGTGGGCTTCGCCGCGGGCAGTGTCCTGGTGGCCGCCGGCATGCTGGTGGCCTCGCTGAAGACATGAGCCTCGAGGGCGGGGTCGAGCTCTTCAACGCCGGCCGCTACTGGGATGCGCACGAAGCCTGGGAGGAGGCCTGGATGCCCGACCGCAAGGGGCCCGACGGCGGGTTCTACAAGGGCTTGATCCAGGTCGCGGCCGGCTGCCTCCATTACGGCCGCCGCAACCGGCGCGGCGCGCTCAACAAGTGGCGCAGTGGCGCCGCCTACCTGCGGCCCTACCTCCCGGCCCACCACGGGCTCGACCTGGCGCCGCTGGTGGCGGCCACCGACACCAACCTGGCCGCGCTGGAGGGTGCGGTGGGCTGGCCGCAGCTGGAGATGCCGAAGCTCAGCTATAGGGCGGGAAGCGGCGGCCCGCCCCGGACTCGACCAGCCCGCCATGGCCCAGGCGGATGAAGTCCTCGGCGTCGGCGCGCCCGTAGGCGAACACGAAGGGCAGCACCAGGTCGAGCGCGGTGTTCTTGCCGAACCCGGCGCAGGACGCGATGCCCAGCACCGGCGCCGAGCCCAGCCGGCCCAGCCAGAGCATCGAGCCCGGGTGCGAGGGGGCACCCACGCGCAGCACCTTGCCGCCGGCGGCCTGCAGCTCCTCGTAAGCGGCGTCCAGGGGATCTATCGAGGAAGCGCCCGCGAACACCACCAGGTCGGCGCCCGCCGCGCGGGCTGCCTCGTAGGCCTCGCGGACCGGCGCCCCCGCGCGCGCCACCTCGCGCGTCCACAGCACCCGGGCCCCGTACCAGCCCAGCTTGCGGCTGACGGCGGCGGCGAAGAGCTCACGGGCCTTCGGCTTCAGGCGCTCGGTCACCACGATGGCGGTCTGCAGCGGCCGGAAGGGCAGCACCTGGACGACCGGCGCGCGGCCCGCCACGCGGTCGACCTCCGCCAGCACCGAGGGCGGCACGGCGACCGGGATCACCTTGGCCCCGGCCACCTCGTCGCCCTGCTCCACGGCCTGGCCGTCCACCACCGTGAAGACCGATACCCAGGGCACGTGGTTGGCCTCGTCGACGGCGGCCGCATTCACCCGCAGCAGGCCGCGGCGGGCGGCCAGCAGGCGGACCTGGCTCTGCACCGGGCCGCTCACCTCCACACCGTCGCCCGCCAGGGCGTGGCCGATGCGCACGGCCGCCTCGTCCTCGTGGACGTCGCCCGGGTCGAGCTGCATCAGGTGCACCTCGGCCTGGGCCCGAATCCGGTCCAGGTGGCCGGCTTCGAGCACCGTGCCCTTGCGCAGGTCGGGCCCCAGGTCGTGCGTCAGCACCCTGCCGCGGATGCTCTCCGCCGTCGCCTCCGCACCTTGCATCCGGATCGGCCGCACAGACGGTTTCTACACTCCAGGGCGAGTGGCGATTCCGATTCGGCTCCACAACACCATGGGCCGCCTGCCGCAGGAGCTGCGGCCACTGCGCGGGGGTGAGGTCACCATCTACTCCTGCGGACCGACGGTCTACCGCTATGCCCACGTCGGCAACCTGCGCACCTACATCTTCTCGGACCTGCTGCGGCGCAGCCTCGAGTACCTGGGCTACCGGACGCGGCAGGTCATGAACATCACCGACGTCGGGCACCTGACCGAGGACGACTTCGACCGCGGCGAGGACAAGATGCTGGTCAGCGCCCGGCTCGAGAACAAGTCCCCGGAGGAGATCGCGGAGTTCTACACGGCCGCGTTCCTGGAGGACATCGGCAAGGTCAACATCCGTCCCGCCGACGAATATCCGCGTGCGACCGCCTACATCGGTGAGATGCAGCGGCTGATCGCGCTCCTCATCGAGCGCGGCCACGGCTACCAGGCCGGGGGCAATGTCTACTACGACATCGCCAGCTTTCCCGAGTACGGGAAGCTGTCCGGGAACACGGTCGAGAAGCTGCTCGCGGGCACGCGCGGCGAGCCCGACCCGCGCAAGAAGGCGCCCGGCGACTTCACGCTCTGGAAGGCGGCCGGCAGCAAGCGGCTGCAGGTGTGGGACAGTCCCTGGGGGCCGGGCTTCCCGGGCTGGCACATCGAGTGCTCGGCGATGTCGACCGCGCTGCTGGGCGAGCGCTTCGACATCCACACCGGCGGAGCCGACAACGTGTTCCCGCACCACGAGGCCGAGATCGCCCAGTCCGAAGGCGCCTTGGGACACCCGGTGGTTGGCTGCTGGCTGCACGCCGAGCACCTGCTGCTCTCGGGCACGCGGATGGCCAAGTCGGCCGGCAACTTCTTCCGCATCACCGAGCTGGAGGCGATGGGGCACGATCCGCTCGCCTTCCGCTACCTGGCGCTCCAGGCGCGCTACCGGGCCAAGCTGAACTTCAGCGTTGAGGGATTGGCCGGAGCCGACCGGGCGCTGCGCCTGCTGCGGGCCCGGTTGGCCGCCTGGTCGGCGGAGCCGGCGGAGGCTGCCGATGATGGCGGCGATGCCGCTGTGCCCTACGCCGAGCGCTTCCGGGCCGCGCTCGCCGACGACCTCGACCTGCCGGCCGCGATGGCCTTGATGGCCGAGGTGGGGCGCGCGCCCCTGCCCGGCGCTGTCAAGGCACGTTTGCTGGTCGACTTCGACCGCGTGCTGGGGCTCGACCTGGACCGCGACCTCGGCGAGCAGGAGCTGCCGGGGGGCGCCGCCGAGCTGCTGCGCCGGCGGGAGCAGGCGCGGGCGGCGCGCGACTATGGAACTTCGGATCGGCTGCGCGATGAGCTGGCCGCGATGGGCGTCCAGGTGACCGATGGTCCCGATGGACAGCGTTGGAAAACCACAAGCCGCACCTGAATCGCGGCCACATCTTTACGCCCGCACACAGCTTCGCGGCTCTCGACGCAGTCTCAAGCCCGGTTTGATACCTCTCAAGCCGAATGACGATCCTCCCCGCAGCGCCGCCTGACCGCCCGGAGGAGCTGGCACGCGAGAACGCCGAGCTGCAGGCCGAGCTCTACGGCACCCGGCAGCGTCTGAGGGCGGTCGTACAGACCATGCCCATGCTCATGGTCGCCATCGACTGCGCCGGCACGATCACCGCGGCCGAAGGGCCGGGCTTCGAGCGCGTCGGAGCGGACCCCGGGGCTGTGATCGGTCTCAACGTCCTGGACGTTTTCGGGCGTGATGGCGAAACGGCCCGGTGGTTGCGCGGCGCCCTGGCGGGCGAAGCCCAGGAGGGCGTCTTCACATCCAGCAGGGGCACCGAGTGGGAGTTCCGGCTGCTGCCCCGGCACGGCCTGGACGGCTCCGTGGTGGGCGTCGACGCCTACGCCGTGGATGCGCGGGAGCGCCGGCAGTCCGAGGCCGCCATCCGCGAGAACGCCGCCAAGTCCCGCTTCCTGGCGGCCATGAGCCACGAGCTGCGAACGCCGCTGAATTCGATCCTGGGCTTCAGCCAGCTGCTGGACGCCGACGCTGGACCGATCCTGAGCGAGAAGCAGAAGCGCTTCCTGCGCAACATCGAGGTCAGCGGGCGGCACCTTCTGTCGCTCATCAACGAGCTCCTCGACCTCTCCAAGGTCGCCGCCGGAGAGATGGACATCAAGGTCGAGGCCATCGACCTGGGTCAGCTGGTGGCGGTGACCGCCGACGCGCTGCGCCCGCTCTTCGAGGTGCGCGGCCAGGAGCTGGCGCTGGAGGTGCCTTACGGGTGGAAGGTGCGGGCCGACTCCAAGCGGCTCTGCCAGGCGCTGACCAACCTGCTGGCCAACGCCAACAAGTTCACCGCCGAGGGCGGCCATGTCAGCGTCCGCGCCCGGCGGGTGCGGGGCGCCGTCGAGGTCTCGGTGGTCGACGACGGCGTCGGGATCGACCCCGAGGACCACGAGCGGATCTTCCAGGAGTTCTGCCAGCTGGAGGCCGGCCGCCGCGCCGGCGGCACCGGGCTGGGGCTGGCCCTGACCCGCCAGCTGGTCCAGGCGATGGGTGGAACCGTGCGTGTGAACAGCCGGCTGGGTGCCGGCAGCACGTTCACGATTCGCTTGCCTGTTACGCCGGCCTAACGCCTGCCGGTGCCGGCACTCCCTGGAGTTACGCCGGCCTAACGCCTGCCGCCAAAAAAAGGAGAAGACCGCCGGCATGCGTCCGGCGGCCTCCTCGGGGAGAGAGAGTGGGTGTTCTTCTAAGTCCTGTCGCGCGGGTCGTCGCCGCCAGGCGTCGGCGTGGCGCGCGTCGGCTTCGGCGGCACGATCATCTTCTTCGATTCCGGCGCCGCTACCCCTTTGGGGGCGGGCGGGGCGTTGACCACTGGCCCCTGGGCGTCGTCGATGCGCGAGGCCGAGGTCGCCTTGGGAGCCGCCGGAGCCTCGACCACCGGGGCCGACGTGTCGGGCGGCACCTGGCCGGCGACGGAGCTCACGCAGTCGCCCCAGTCCCGCTGGCCGCGGTTCAGGTCGGTCTTGCAGTCGGCGACGGCGGTGCGCACATGGGCGCCCCAAACCGCGGGGTTGGTGCTGCCGGTCATGGCGGCGCCGGTGGCGGCCACGGCGAAGGCGGTCACGAAGAGCCCGGTGAGCGCCTTGGCGCCCACGGCCGCCGGCGGCCCGGCGAAGAGTGAAAGACGGCCCGGCCAGCGCCGGACGCGCCTGAAGCGATAGCGCGGAGCGGGCACCGGGCGCAGCGCGTGCGGCGCCAGCTCACGCCGCAGCTCGGCCGATAACCAATCGTCGAAGTTCCCCTCCTCGCGTGTCACCGCCTGCTTACTCAACCCATTCAACGCCGGGCGTCCCGGCAGTACTCATCGCTCGCTGAGCAGGGTGCGCAGCCGCGCTTTGGCGGCGGCCAGGCGCGAGGCGACGGTGCGCTCGGGAATGCCCAGCGCGTAGGCGATCTCGCGGTTGCTGTAGCCGTGGTAGTGGCGGAGCACGATGGCCGCGGCCTGCTTGGCCGGCAGCCGGCGCAGGGCACCGGCGAGCTCGCTGCGCTCCGCGGCCTGGGCCGGATCCTGGGGGGGCGTGGGCCGGCCGAGCCGACGCACCAGCTCGCCTGCCTCGCGCAGGCGCTGGCGGCGCTGCATGGAGACCGCCACATTCACCGCGATCCGGTGCAGCCAGGCCTCGGCCGGGGCGTCGGGCCGCCAGTGCGGCCAGGCCTGGTAGGCCTTTACGAACGCCTCCTGCGCGCAGTCCTCAGCGGCCGCCCGCTCGCCCAGGACTCCGACCAGGGTCCCCAGCACCCGGGAGTAGCTGGACCGATACAGCCGCTCGAAGTCCTCGGATGAGCCGGCCCGGTAGCGCTGCGCGATCGCGGCCCCGGGGCCCAGAGCATCTCGGCGGCGGACCTGGTTAACCGGGTACATCCGCACCGGTATTGACTGCGAACATGCGTTCGGTTACCGTCAGTTCCCCCTCACCGATGTCTTCTCTACCCCCTATCGACACCGAGGCTTTGCCGGGCGACGTCACGCTCGACCACTACATTCCGGCGGGTCCGGCGGAGTTCTGTCAACTCCCCGATGACCTGGCCGAGCCTCTGCGCAGCGCCCTGCGCAGTCGAGGGATCGACAGACTCTACACACATCAGGCCCAGGCTTACACCTCTGTAAGGGCCGGCCGCCACCTGGTCGTGGTCACACCCACGGCCAGCGGCAAGACCCTCTGCTACAACCTGCCGGTCCTGCAGCGGATCCTGGAAAAGCCCAGCAGCCGCGCCCTTTACCTCTTTCCCACCAAGGCCCTGGCCCAGGACCAGTTGGCCGAGCTGGGAGCCCTGGCGGCGCAGCTGCCGGTCGAGATCCGGGCCGACACGTACGACGGCGACACCGCGCCCGGCCGCCGCACCCAGATCCGGGAGGCGGGCCACATCGTGCTCACCAACCCGGACATGCTCCACACCGGGATCCTCCCCCACCACACGCGTTGGCGCCGGCTCTTCTCGGCGCTCGAGTACGTGGTCATCGACGAGCTGCACACCTACCGCGGAGTCTTCGGTTCGCAGGTCGCCAACGTGGTCCGTCGCTTGAAGCGGATCTGCGAGTTCTACGGCTCTTCGCCGCGCTTCCTGTGCGCCTCGGCCACCATCGGCAATCCTCGCCAGCTCGCGCAACGTCTGCTGGAGGTCGCCGACCTGGAGCTGGTCGACCGCAGCGGGGCGCCTCGCGGCGAGAAGCGCCTGGTCTTCTACAACCCGCCCCTGCTCGACCGCAACCTCGGCGTCCGCCGCAGCTCGCTGCTGGAGGCCCGGCGGATCGCCGCGCCCTGGCTGCGCCGTCACATCCAGACCATCCTCTTCTGCCGCAGCCGGCTGCAGGTCGAGGTCATGCTCAGCTACCTCCAGCAGGACCTGGCGCCGCGCCTCGACTCCCAGCACCGCGTGCGCGGGTACCGCTCCGGATATCTCCCCCTGCAGCGGCGCGCGATCGAGGCGGGCCTGCGCTCGGGCGAGGTCGACGGCGTGGTCAGCACGAACGCGCTGGAGCTGGGCATCGACATCGGCTCCCTGCAGGCGGCGGTGCTGGTCGGCTACCCGGGCACCATCGCCTCCACCTGGCAGCAGCTGGGCCGGGCCGGTCGCAAGTCGGGGGCGGTGGCGGTCTTCGTGGCCTCCAGCTCGCCGCTCGACCAGTTCATCGTCCGCCACCCCGAGTACTTCCTGGGCAGCAGCCCGGAGGAGGGCCTGGTCGACCCCGACAACCTGCTGGTGCTGGCCGGCCACCTCCAGGCCGGGCTCTTCGAGCTGCCGTTCCTGGAGCGCGAGGCGCTGG
Source organism: Candidatus Dormiibacterota bacterium (assembly GCA_036378695.1). Taxonomy (GTDB): domain Bacteria; phylum Chloroflexota; class Dormibacteria; order Dormibacterales; family Dormibacteraceae; genus CF-28. The sequence continues at coordinate 30,814 of DASUVY010000081.1, read as the reverse complement.
GCGGCGCCGACGTGCGGCCGCTGCTGGAGATGTTCGCCGAGGACGGCAGCGCCACCCGCTCCGGCGACCGCTGGTTCTGGTCGCGCGAGGCCTTTCCGGCCGAGAACGTATCGCTGCGCCGGATGGCCGCCGACAACGTGGTGATCGTCGACACCTCGGGGCCACGCCCAGAGGTCATCGGCGAGATGGACCAGTTCTCGGCGCCCGTCTTCCTGCACGAGCAGGCGATCTACCTCCACGAGGGCGCGCAGTACCACGTCGACCAGCTCGACTGGGAGGCCAAGAAGGCCTACGTGCGCCCGGTCGAGGTCGACCACTACACCGACGCCCTGATGTCGACGCGCGTAGAGGTGCTCGACACCTTCGGCGGGCCCGAGGGCGCCCCGCTGGCGCGCTCCCACGGCGAGGTCAAGCTCACCTCGCTGGCGACCATGTTCAAGAAGATCCGCTTCCACACCCACGAGAACATCGGGGCCGGCCCCATCCACCTGCCCGAGCAGACGCTGCACACCACCGGCTGGTGGATCACGGTTGGTGACGGCTCCTCCCCGCTCCGCGGGGAGGTCCCTCCGCAGAGCGGAGGGGGAGGGGGTCGGCCAGACCCCTCCGCCGCCTTCGGCGGCACCTCCCCCAGAGGGGGAGGAGACTCCGCCTGGGAAGCCGCCCTGCAGGGCATGGCCCACGCGCTGCGCCACGTCGCCGCTCTGCGCCTGATGTGCGACCCCCACGACCTGGGCGCGGTGGCCGAGGTCCGGTCCACCCATACGCGCCTCCCCACCGTCACGGTCTTCGAGGCCTACCCCGGCGGCGTCGGCTACGCCCGCCGCCTCTTCGAGCTCCACGACCAGCTGCTGGCGGCCGCGGCGGACCTCGTCGCCGATTGCCCCTGCGCCGCCGGCTGTCCCTCTTGCATCGGACCACTGCATCTCGTACAGGGAGCCAAAGACGCGTGCCTGCGCTTGCTGCGCGCACAGGCGTTGACCTACTCCGCGAGCGCCTAGCGTCTCTCGCCTGCCCGCAGGCGACTACCCCCCGTCCTGCGCGGCCGGTCGAGAGGGCGCTGCCCAAGGGCTTCGAGCCCTACCCCACGCCGTTCGGCACCGCCTGGCGCCGGGCCGAGATCCGCCCGGTGGGCCGAGTGGAAGGGCGGACGCCGCCCGTCGCCCACGCCTACCTGGACACCGAGACCACCGGGCTCAGCGGCGGCACCGGCACCTACGCCTTCGCGGCAGCGGTGGCGCGGCCGGTGGCGGCGGGCCTGGAGGTGGTGCAGCTCTTCCTGCCCGAGCCCGCCGCCGAGCCCGCGTTCCTGCACGCCCTCCAGGAGGAGCTCGAGCGTGCCGAGGCCCTGGGCACCTACAACGGCGCCACCTTCGACCTGCCGCTGCTGCGCACGCGCTGGGTGATGGCCCGGCTGCCGGGTGACCTCGAGCATCCGGAGCACGTCGACCTGCTCAAGCTGGCGCGCGCCCTGCTCCGGCAGCGCCTGGAGAACTGCACGCTCCGCAATGTGGAGCTCGCGCTGTTGGGCTTCGAGCGCGAGGAGGACGTGGAGGGGGCGATGGTTCCCGACGCCTACTTCACCTACCTGCGGCGCGGCGCCAGCCCGCTGCTGGAGGCGACCCTCGAGCACAACCGCCAGGACGTGGTCTCGCTGCTGTACCTGCACGCGCGCCTGCTCCTCAGGCTCGACGGCGAAGACCCCTGGATGGAGGCGCCGGACTGGCTGGCGCTGGGCCGCCACCTGCTGCGCGAGGGGCGGCGCGCCGACGGCTGGCGGGCGCTGCGCAACGCGCTGGACATGGGCCAGGGCCGCGCCTCCGCCACCGCCGCGCTGCTCCTGGCGCGGGTGCTGGTGCGCCGGCGCCGGCACCGAGCGGCCGAGGCGGTGCTGGCCGAGGCCCAGAGACTGCTCCCGACAGAGCCCTTGCTGGCGATCGCACGGGCCCGGGTGCTGGAGTGGCGGCTGGGCCGCTGGGACCGGGCGCTCGAGGTGGTCGAGGCGGCCGGCCGCCGGGGACCGCACCCTGCCCCGCTGGCGCTCGACCTGGAGCGCCGGGCCGAGCGCTTGCGGAAGCGGTTAAACCGCGGCCAGGACCGGCGGGCCCGGCAGCTTCTGCTCGTCGGCCAGGCCCCGCAGCGCCGCCACCAGCGCCGGCTCGTAGGAGCCGGTCTGGCCCGCGATCTTGAGGACCGCCTCTGAGGGGGTGAGCGGCGCCCCCTCGCGGCCCACGACCAGCCGCTCGTACTCCGAGGCCAGGCCGATCAGGCGGGCCTCCACAGGGATCGCCGTCTCCTTCAGGCCGTCCGGCTTGCCCGCGCCGTCCCAGCGCTCGTGGTGATGGCGGACCGCGCGCGGCACGGGCGCCGGGAAGCCCGCGAGGGCCAGCAGCCGCTCGCCGTCGAGCGCGTGCGCGCCGTCTGTGTGCGTCCCACCCAGCGCGCCCACGTCCTGCAGGAAGGCAGCCGCCCGCAGGCTCTCGTAGTCGGCCGCCACGCCCGCGCGCTTGCCGACGGCTTCGGCCACGGCGGCGACCAGCGAGGAACGGCGGGGCGTACCCAGGCGGCGGTCCACCGCGTGCCCGGCCGGCACCACCAGCTGGGGTCCGACCTCGCCCAGCATCTTCAGGAGCGTCTGCTCGGCCTCGGCCAGCCGGTCGACCAGGGCGGCGTTGGTCAGGTAGCGGTCGCGGCCCTCCCGCTTGGCCAGGTAGAGCGCCTGGTCGGCGGCCATCAGCAGCTCGTCCGCCGAAAGCCCGTCTTCTGGCAGGCAGGACACGCCGATGCTCAGCGTCAGGGTGTGAGCGGGAGTGGTGCGGATGCCGGCCGCGTGGACGCCGGCCACGAGGCGCTCGGCCAGCGCCGTGGCGCCGGCCAGGCCGGAGTCGGGAAGGATCACGGCCAGCTCGTCGCCCCCGTAGCGGGCGACCAGGTCGTGGGCGCGGGCGGTGGTCCGGATCAGGCGGCCGGCGGCCTTGATCACCTCGTCGCCGTGCTGGTGGCCCATGGAGTCGTTGACGTCTTTGAAATGGTCGAGGTCGATGACCATGACCGCCATCGGGCGCGGGAGCGCGCGCCGCATGGCGACCTCCTGGTCCAGGCGGCGCCGGAACTCGCGGTGGTTGAGCAGCCCCGTGAGGCCGTCGGTGATCGCCTCCTGGGCGCTGCGCTGGTAGCCCAGGGCGTTAGCCAGCGGTACCGCGGCACTGCCCGCGAGCGCATTGACGGTGAAGAGGTCCTCGTTCCCGAAGCTGTGGCCGCGCGCGCTCAGCCAGAGCACCGCGGCGACGCCCTCGCCGGAGGCCAGTGGCACCAGCAGCTGCGATTTGCGCTCGCCAAACTCGGGCTCGCCGCTGCGCGCCACACCCCGCGCCACGTCGGGGTCCAGTTCTTCTCCCGCCGCCACCTCGATGGCCTCGTCGGAAACCAGCAGCACGCCGCCGCGGTCGGCGCCGGTCATACGCAGCGCCCGCTCCAATACGACCGCGAAAACGTCCTGGATGTAGGTGCTGGAGTCCATGTTCACGCTCATCTCGCGCAGCGCGTCGGCCTGCGCCGCGCGGGCGATCGCGATCCGGCGCTCGCGCTCCAGCTCTCGGGTCATGATCGCCACCACCAGGGCGACGCTGACGAAGAGGAAGACCTGACCGACGGCCGGCAGCAGCGAGGAGACGCCCAGCGCCACCCCGTATTCCAGGGACGCGCCCAGCGCCACCAACAGCGAGGCCACCGGCCCGGAGCGGATGGCCCCCGCCACCACCACCAGGTACCAGGCGAGGATGGCCGGATTGGCCGGACCCTGGGCCAGGAAGAGCATGGCCGAGCCCAACCCGAAATCAATCAGCAAGGTCGCATAAGGCAGCCAGCGCGGCGGCCGCCAGCGCCGCATCAGGGTCAACGACAGCGCCAGGTTGGCCAGCGCTTCCACGACCAGCAGCGGAGCCACCACCACCACCAGCTGCAGGCTCGGCCGCGCGCCCACCAGCAGCGTGAAGACGACCAGGAACACCCAGCGGAACCAGCTGGCCACGCGCTCCCCGACGTAGCGGCGGTCGCCGCCCAGCTGCTGGTCGATGGCGCGGGCGCGCACGTCGTGCCAGAGCAGCACGTTCCGTGCTCGGCTGGGGTCGCGTATCACCGGACCAGCAAGAGTAGCAACGGAGCGCTTCTGCACCCCGCATTTTGAGGGGTTGACGGACTTGCGCTAAGTGGGGTTCGGGGCAGAAAGGCCGCCCATATAATCCTCGGACTCATGTTCAGAATGGCTTCCGCCAGACGGCAGCGCGGGCAGTCGATGGTCGAGTTTGCGATCTCTTCGATCGTTCTGCTGCTGCTGATGACGGGTCTGCTCGACCTCTCGCGCGCCTTTTACTACTCCGTCGCCATCCATTCGGCGGCGCGCGAGGGTGCGCGCCACGGCGCATGGTTCAACACCTCGCAGCGTCAGAACCAGTACCTGGACGATGCAGATATCAAGACCGCGGTCGACCAGACTCTGGCGGGAGCTGGGATCGGTCCTTCCATCCTCGGCACGGGCTGCCCGGGCAACCCGCCATACAACGCCCCTTACCCGTCCAGCGCGTACGGAAACGTCGGCCAGGTCGTGGTCTACATCTGCTACGACGGGCTGGGCAACGTCCAAGGCAGCGGTACCTGCTGCACCAGCGCACCGGCGTCCGACAACCTTTTCTGGACGGGCAAGGATCTCAACGTGATCGTGCTCTACAACTATCCGCTGGTCACCGGATTCCTGGCCAGCGTGCTCGGCCAGGGCATCCAGCTCGCGGCCAACGAGCACATCTCCATACAGGGGCACGCATGAGGCTGGCTCGGCGACTGCCTGATGGTCAGCGTTCGCAGGCCATGGTGGAGTTCGCCCTGATCGGACCCATCGTGCTGCTGATGCTCTTCTTCATCATCGATTTCGGACGCGGCATCTACTACTTCGTCACCATCGACAACGCCGCCAACGAGGGCGCGCGCACCGCGGTTCGCTCCTCCGCGCAGCCCGGCACCTCGGCCACGCTGCCCCAGGACCAGGACGTCGTCAACTCGATCCAGCAGCACACCGCGGCGGTGTTCCTGTCGCAGGACTGCCCCAATGGGCCGATCGACACCAGCGCGGCCGGCGCGCCCCCGCCCAACGTGGGCTGGATCTACATCACAGAGGTTCCCGCGCCCACCGCCAAGGTGGCGCAGGCCAGCCAGCATCCCAACGCGCCCGGCGGCCAGCCGCTGGTCAATGCGACCTCAAAATGCGACGCCATCGTGCCCGTGGGCACGCCGCTGCCCGGCAGCAGCATCGACACCACCAACGTGGCGCTGCAGGTGACCATCCGCTACAACTTCGTGCCCGTCACCCCCGTCATCCAGGGACTGGCGAACACCATCAACGTCCCACTCGTTTTGCAGGCATATGCGATTTACCGCACTGAGTACTAGGCGCTCGCGCCAGTCCGGCCAGGCGATCGTGCTGATCGCGCTGACGCTGCTGGTCCTGTTCGGCATGCTCGGACTGGCCATCGACGGCGGCCGCGCCTACATCGATCGCCGCGAGCTGCAGAACGCGGTAGACGCAGCTGTGCTGGTCGGCGGCGACCAGTACCAGCGCCTGTCCGACCTGAACGTGGCCAACAACAGCGCCGCCACCTACTACGGCCTGAACGAGCACATCTCCAACTACGGCTCCTACAACACGGCTGCTGCTGTCTGCCCGAACACGTTTCCGGCCGGCAGCACCTGCAACACCTTCACCTGGAGCGGTTATCCGGGCAGCTTCACCTTCGGCTACCTGGTCAACCAGTTCAACGGCACCATCTTCAGCGGCTCAGCGACGCACCAGGTAGCCGTGACGTTCATGCAGGTGCTGGGCGTTCCCTCGATCAACAACTATTCGGCGATCGCCGAAGCCGTGGTCGGCGACCAATGGCAGACGCCGGCGCTGCTCACGCTCGGCCAGCAGGGCTGCAACGGCAACTCCGGCGACTCACTGAAGATCCAGGGCAGCGTCAGCGTCACCATCACCGGCGACGTGTACTCCAACGGCGACCTGCGCGACCAGAACGGTGCGCCGGTGACGGTCAACGGCAGCATTTACGCCGACTGCAGCTCGCTGCCCGCGGGCTGGACCTACACCGGAACGCTCAAGGTACCCGGCGCGCCGGTGCTGCCCGACCCGGCCTACAACTCGCCGTACCAGAGCTCGCTTTATTCCGCCAACTCCACCACCGCGGTGCCGACCAGCTCGGTCGAGATGACGCCCGGCGTCTATCCCAACGACCCGGGCTTCACCAACAGCTCCGGCTGCCACTTCTTCGATCCCGGGATCTACACGTTCCCCTCCGGCTACACCGACAACGGCGGCTTCAACAGCAACGAGTTGCGGTCTCCGATCGAACCGCTTTGGAACGGCTCCAGCATCGACTACACGCAGCCGGCCGGTATCCAGTTCTGGAGCCAGGGCGTCGACTGCGACGGCGATTTCTACGCCACCGCGGTAACCGCCACCGGCGGCAAGCCGCTCAAGCCAGGCGGCGCCTGGGGGATCGAGATCACCGCGGTCCGCCAGGACACCTGGAACGGCCCCAACGGCACCGGCACCTACGTGCGCCAGAGCGCGCCCTCGATGTGCCGCAAGCTGGAAACCGCGATGAACGCCAGCACGCACGGCTTCCAGGTCGTGATCGGCAACGTGCCGGGTGCGCAGGGCTACTACGTGTACGGCAACCCCAGCGGCTGCCCGGCCAACAACCAGGCCGGCTTCGGGTTCATGGGCTTCGTCGCCAACAACATCACCGAAAGCAACTCGGGCAGCAACTGCGGCGACCGCACCAAGCTGCCCGGCTATCCCAACACGCCGCCCGCGCCGGGCGCCGGCAACACCGCCACCGGCGGCCAGACCTACGGCACCTGCAACCTCGGCTACGCGGTCTCCGAGATCTTCGACAACAACAACGCCAACCCGCAGGGCCTGGGCTACGTCGGCTTCAACAGCAACGGCAACACCCAGTGGGCGCCGGTGCCGCCGCAGTGCGTGATCGCGCCCCTCAACGCGGGCTGGCCCTACCTGCCCACGCCGCAGGGCTGCAACCCTCCGGACAGCGAGCAGGCGCCCGCGGGGTCCGGCCTCGCCAACGAGGTGCCCGTGCGCGCCATCACGCCCAACGGCGACCGCGGCAACGAGAACCAGTGCCGTCCGCAGGGGACGCTCAACAACCCGTGCGCAGGCGCGCAGGTGACTCCGGGCGCGGTGCAGTTCTACTTCCCGCCCAACGCCTGCATCAACCAGCAGGGCAACGGCTCCACCTACATTTTCAGCGGCTACCAGTACAACTGGATCGTGCTCTTCGCCCCCGGCAACACGTCGCCGCCCAGCCCGCCCACGCCCAACTCCTGCTCCGGCAACACTTTGACGGGAAACTCGACCACGACCTTCCTGGGCACGATCTACTTCCCGACGGGGAGCATCACCATCAACGGCAGCAACAAGGCCCCGGTGGCCGGGCAGGTGATCGTCTACAACGCGCTGATCGACGGCAGCGCTGGCGTGGCGATCAACTACAACCCAGCGGTGGCGCCGGCGCCGCCGGCCGCCCGCCTGATCGTCTAGGCACCGCTATCAGGTAGCGTCCAGCAGTCGATGCGGCTGCTGGTGACGGGCGGAGCGGGCTACATAGGCAGCGTCTGCTCCGCCGTGGCGCTGGCCGCCGGGCACCAGGTGACGGTCTTCGACAATCTCGGCCACGGCCACCGGGCGGGGGTGCCCGCAGGCGCTGAGCTTGTGGAGGGCGACCTGCTGGACGAGGGCGCTCTGCGCGACACGCTGCGCCCCGGCTTCGACGCAGTCCTGCACTTCGCCGCTCTGATCGTGGTTCCGGAATCGGTGGCACAGCCCGAGCGCTACTACCGCAACAACGTCGTGGGCACGCTGAACCTGGTCGACGCCATGCGCGGGAGTGGCGTGCGGCGCCTGGTCTTCTCCTCGACCGCCGCCGTTTACGGCGATCCCGAGACGGTGCCCATCCCCGAGTCCGCCGCCACCCGGCCGGCGAGCCCATACGGCAACAGCAAGCTGGCGGTAGACCGGCTGCTGGCAGACGAATGCGCCGCCCATGGGCTGGGCGCGGTCTCGCTGCGCTACTTCAACGTCGGCGGCGCGCTGCACGGACTGGGCGAGGACCACCGCCCCGAAACCCACCTGATCCCGAGCGTGCTGGCGGCCGCCGCCGGCCGCGCGTCTGCCGTGCAGCTGTATGGAACCGACTACGACACCGCCGACGGGACCTGCGTCCGCGACTACGTGCACATCGAGGACCTCGCCGCCGCGCACTTTCTTGCGCTGGACGCGCTGCAGCCGGGCCGGCACGACGTCTACAACCTGGGCAGCGGGAGCGGCTTCTCGGTGCGCGAGGTCATCGAAACCGTGCGCCGCGTCACCGGCCGTGAGTTCGCGGTCGAAGAAAGGCCGCGCCGCGCGGGCGACTCCGCCCGGCTGGTGGCTTCCAGCGAGCGCATCCAGTCAGCCCTGGGCTGGGTGCCGCGGCATGGCCTGGAGGACATCGTGCGAGACGCCTGGCAATGGATGCAGGAGCATCCCGACGGCTACGCCGATTAGTCCTTGAGCCAGGCGGGCATCATGCGCAGCTGGCCGAGGGCGGGGATACCGGCCTCGGAGAAGAAGAGCTGCGCATTGACCAGCACTGCCAGGTAGTACATCCAGCGGAAGCCGGTGTCGGGTCCGACCAGGAACGCCACCGTGAGCGCCAGGTTGATCGCCAGAAGCAGTCCCAGCAGCGAGGCCTTGCGCGTGGCCAGGCCGAGGATCAGGAAAACAGCCACCAGCGTCTCCGCCAGTGACTGCGCGAGCGCGAACCAGAACCAGTTGGGGCTCACGACCTGGACCAGGAACTCGTGGAGCCCAGGGATCGGGTTGACCGCCGCCGACTGCCGGATCAGCGGCTTCATCCAGCCCACGCCCTGCCACTTCTGGCTCGCGAAGTAGAGCCAGTAGAGCCCGACCCCGATGCGGAAGACGCCGTGGTACAGCTCACTCAGCGGCATTGACGACCACGATCAATAACCCCAGTCGGGGATCGGCGGCAAGCGCGACCGGGGCTGACCCCACCGCCCAATGCTGCGGCGCAGCCCGCCCGGCCGCGTCCAGCACCAGGACCGCGTGGTCGGCGTGCGCCGCCGCAAAGACGCGGCCGGAGACGTATGCGACCTGGTCCGGGTCCTTGGCCCGGGCCAGGGTCCGGACCCCGTTCGACCTCACCTCCAGGACGGCGCCCGCGTCGCGATCCTCGTCGTCGCCCTCCGCCGCCGCGTAGGCGGTGCTGCCGGGACCGGCCGTCAGCCAGAAGGGGTGCAGGTGCGGCGGCGAACCCAACTTGGTGCCTGTCTCCAGGTCGAGGAGAGTGCCGCTGTCGTAGTCCCCGCTCCAGCCGCCGCCGAGTGCGAAGCCGGCGCCGCCGCCGTGGGCGCCGCCTTCGAGGTCGCGCACCCCCTCGGCACCGTGCACCAGTACGGAACCGCCCGGCGTGAGGGCCAGCTGGCCGGGCTGCCGGCCGGCCGGGTGGCGGGCCAGCACGGCCCCGTCCGCGAGTGCCAGCTCGACGACCTGGCCCGCGTCGTACAGGCTCACGTAGAGCGCGTCCAGGCTTGCCAGCAGCGGCCCCGGGCGGCCACCGACCTCCGACGTCCAGACCGTGCGCAGTGAGGGCAGCGCCAGCGCCAGCACGCGGCCGCCGCGGTTGTCGGAGACGAAGGCGGTGGCGCCGTCGGCGGAAACCTCCACCGCCACCGGGTCGTCGCCCTGCGTCAGCTGGCCGCGCTGCGACCCGTCGGCGAGGCCGAGCAGCAGCACGCCCGCGGCCGGTGGCGAGAACGGCGCGCTGGCCGGGGTGCAGGCGGCCACGAACTGCATGGCGATGGCCAGGGCGGCCGCCCTGCCTACCGCATCACCTTGAGCACGGGGTCGGTGGCCAGCTCGAAGGCGCGTGCGACCGGGGCCAGCCGCATCCGGCGCAGCCGGTGCTGGATGGCGCCTTTGTAGATGGCGGCGCGCAGCTTGGTCTCCGAGAAATCGGTGTTGAACAGCAGCCGATTGTGGCGCACCTTGTGCCACTCGCCATGCTGCCGCCGCTCCTGCACACGCGCGTGGAAAGGCGTCCCCGGCAGCGGGTACGCGATGGTGTAGCTCACGTAGTCGAGGGGCAGGCTGGAGGAGAAGGAGATCGTGCGCAGCAGGCTTTCTTCGGTTTCGCCCAGGTAGCCGACCATGAAGAACCCGGCCGCCTTGATCCCCGCGTCCACGCAGGCCTGCACCGCCGCGCGGGACTGCTCCGGCGTGATGCCCTTGCGCATCTGCTTGAGCACGCCCTGGTCGCCGGATTCGATGCCGAAGAAGACGCGCTTGCAGCCGGCCGCCTTCATCTGCCGGAAGAGCTCGACGTCGACGTGGGTGACGCGGCTGAGGCATTCCCAGGTCAGCGGGATGCGCGCCTGCTCGATCTCCGCGCAAAGCTCCAGCGTGCGCTGGTAGTTGAGCGTGAAGAGGTCGTCGGACATCCAGACGTGGTCGTAGCCGAGCTCGGCCACCTGGCGCAGCTCGGCGATCACCGATGCGGCCGGACGCGAGCGGAAGAGGTCGCCGAAGACCGGCTTGTGGCAGAACTCGCAGCGGAAAGGGCAGCCGCGCGTCGTCATCACGGGTGTGGTCGCGTCCTTCCAATGCTTGCGCCAGTAGTCGATGTACTCGCGGTTGGGGAGGTCGTCGCGGTAGGGCAGCGGCAGCCGTGACATGTCCTTGCTGCGCTGGCGCGCGGGAGTCCGCACGACTTCGCCGTCGCGCCGGAAGACCAGTCCGGCCACCTCTTCGAAGCGGCGGCCGTCCAGGTGCTGCATCACCTCGACGATGGTCTCCTCGCCTTCGCCCACGGCCACCAGGTCGAAGTCGTCGAGGAAGGTCTCGGGCTCGCCTGAGGGATAGGGACCGCCGGTGATCAGCAAGGGCACCCGGCCGCGCAGCTCGCGGGCCAGCGCCAGGGCCTCGTCCTGCATCGTGATCATGCAGTAGATGCCGACCACCGCCGGGCGTTCGCGCAGCGTCTCCTCGATCACCTGTCCCCGGTCCAGGAAGGTGTGGTCGATGTGCCGCACGCTGTGACCGGCCTCGCGCAACGCGGCGCTCAGGTACATCAGCCCCAGCGAGGGCATGATCCAGTGGCGGCCGCGGCGCGGCGCCATTTGGGGGTAGATCAGGACCACATCGGAACTCATCGCGCCTGCTGCACCTCCACCGTGTAGGTAGCGCCCGTGAAGTTGCCGCCGAACTGGTACTCGAGGCCGGCGAAGTCGATGTCGCCGCGGTGCTCGCGCTCGGCCACCAGGCCCGCGCCGGCCACCGGGTTCTGCGCCCACTCCAGGTCGTAGGCGGCCGAGCGCAGGCGCGCGTAGGCGCCGCCCGTGGTCTGGTAGCTGCCGAAAGCGGCGCCGATGCGCTTCTGGCCGCGGCCGTCGGCGAGGTCGTCGAAAGCCGCCGACTGCTCGTTGAGCAGGTTCACCGCCTGCACGCCGTCCGGCAGCCGCAGGGCCACCGCCGAGACCTGGACGCTGCCGGCGCTCACGGTGTAGGTGACCTGGATGGCGCCCTGGCTGGGCACCGCCTCGAAGCCCTGGAAGTGGCCGTCCGCGGTATCGACCTCGCGGCGGTCGAGCTGGAAGATCTTGCGCCACACGATCTGGCCGCCGGCCGAGATGTCGGCCGTGTCGGCGCTGCCCGGGAAGTACCAGGTGCCGCCGACCTCGATCACGGGCGCGCCGAAGCCCATGCCCTCGCCAGCCAGCGACATCGACCCGCGCTCCAGGATCAGCCCCTTTTGCAGGGACGCCGTTTTGCCGGCGGCTGGTTGAGCATCGGGGTGCAAGCAGGCGGCCACGTCGCCGGCCAGCAGGCTCCGGAACTCGGGCGGCCGCAGGGTGTAGGCGTACACGGCCTTGCCGCCTGGCGCCCGGTAATCCGCCTCCTGGCCCAAGGACTGGAAGGGCGGCACGGCGCTGCCGGCGGCGAGGCCGGAGAAGACCTCGGTCGCGCGGTAGTAGTCGATGTCCTCGACGACCAGGCTGGTGTAGCCGCGGTCTGCCAGCCAGGCCAGCGCGGGGTCGGGCTGCAGCGGCAGTGCCTGGGAGCCCGAGATCTGGCCGGGCGGCTTGTGGCTGGCGAAGGCGGCGGCCGGCGAATCGGTGAGCAGGCGGCCCGGCACCCGCCCACTGGCCGCGCCAGCGCGGAGCAGTCCCTGGTTGCCGGCCGCAAAGCTGGTGAAGACCGGCAGGTAGGCCACCGCCAGCAGCCCCGCGGCCGCGGCTGCGGCCAGCGTGAGCACCGCCGGCCGGCGGTCGAGCGCCGCAGCCGCCAGCACCGCCAGCGCCGGGAGCGCCGGATACAGGTACCGATGGCTGCCGGTGTAGGCGCCCACCGCGACCAAACCCACCACCAGCGCCAGGTAGCCGAGAGCCGGGACGTGCAGCGCCTGCAGCCGCTGGCGGCCCTCGGCGCTGCGGGCCTCTACCAGCAGGCCGACCGGCGCCAGGGCGAGCAGGGGCAGGCAGGCCAGCGCCATGTAGCCCGTGAAGTCGCCCAGCCGGCCTGCCGGGCTGGCCGCGACGCTGCCTCGCGCGGCGGCCGATGTCACCTCGGCGGCGGCCCGGGCCACCGAGTGGGTGGCGGGGGCGAAGCCCAGCTGCAGCAGGACCAGCACCGCCACCGCCGGCGCCAGCCAGTAGGCGGCGCGGGGACGGCCCCGGGCGCCCGCCAGGCGGGGGGCCAGGAAAGCGATGGCCGCGACCGCCACCCAGAGCCAGGCCTTGGTGCCCGTGAGCGCAGCGGCGGCCGCCAGCAGAGCGGCCAGCCCGAGGCGGCCCGAGACGGCGGCCAGGGCGGCGGCCGTGAGCTCCAAAGTCAGCAGCGGCTCGGCCACCACCGAGCCCGCCGTAAGCAGGAAGACCGGGTTGGTCACCAGGAGGAAGGCGGCGACCCGGCCTCGCCGCGGCGATCCCGCCAGCCGCATGACCAGCACCAGCGTGAGCAGGGCCAGGCCGATGTTCGCGGCCTTGAGCGCCGCCAGGTTCCAGAGCCCGAAGACGGTCAGCACCGTTGCGCCCAGCAGGTGGTAGGCGGGCAGCCAGCTGTCCTCCATCCCGAAGAGGGGGTCGTGGAGCTGGCCGGTGGCGGCCAGGGTGGCGGAGATCAGCCAGTGGTGGTACGAGTCCTCGAAGGGATCGCCGATGGCGGCGACACCGCCCAGTGCCAGGCCCGCCAGCAGCAGCAGTACCAGCGCCGGCCCTGCCAGGGCCAGCCGGCGGGCCGCGTCCCGGCCCAGGCGGCGCAGCGTGACCACCTCCAGCGCCTCCACCGCCGAGAGCACGCCGACCGCCAGCAGGCCGGTTGCGAAGAGCAGCGAGTAGAAGGCGATCAGCCAGGCGTGGAGGGCGGCCGCTACCAGCACCAACAGCACCGCCGGAAACCCCAGGGCCAGCTCGCCCAGGGGCGGCCGCGCCGCCGACGCATAGGCGGAGTCGCGCCACTCCTGGCCGCGCTCCTCGATCCGGTACTTGGGCGTGCGCTCGAACCGGCCGCCGCTGTGCAGGGCGCGACCCAGCGCGCCGGCCACCGTCAGCGCCATGCCCGCGCCCAGGACCTGACACGCGAAGCCGGCCAGGCCGCGCCACCAGGGACGGCCGCGCCGGTGCTGGGCGACCACGAAGCCCGCCCAGGGCGCGACGCTGAGCAGGTTCAGCCAGAGTCCCGCGTAGCCCAGCCCCAGCAGAGGGTCGTGGCGCACGCCGGCCAGGAGCACGAGGGGGTAGCAGGCGAGCTGCACCAGCATCAGCGGACCGACCCCGTAGGCCAGGAGGTGGATCGCGCCCTGGACCTTGACGCCCAGCGGAAGCCGGGCCGTGGCCAGCCGCGGCAGCAGGCGGAATGCGCACTGGAAGGAGCCGGTGGCCCAGCGCCGCTGCTGGCGGCGGTAGGCGCCAATCGAGACCGGCAGCTCCTCCGGCACCACCAGGTCCTCCCGAAAGGCCGGCCGCCAGCCCCGCAGCTGGGCGCGGTAGCTGAGGTCCAGGTCTTCGGTCAGCGTGGCCGCGCTCCAGCCGCCGGCGTCCTCGATGGCGGCCCGCCGCCAGACGCCGGCCGTGCCCGTGAAGTTGGTGAAGAAGCCGCCCCCCGAGCGCACCGCCTGCTCGACCAGGAAGTGGTAGTCGATGGCTAGAGCCTGAATCGCGGTCAGCGTCGAGTAGTCCTCGTTGAGGTGTCCCCAGCGAGCCTGCGCGAAGCCCACGCGGGCGTCCTCGAAGGCGCCCATCAGCCGGCGCAGGAAATCGCGCGGAACCACGAAGTCGGCGTCCAGCACCGCGAAGAACGGCGCCTGGCTAGCGGCCATGCCGAAGGCCAGGGCGCCCGCCTTGTAGCCGGCCCGCGTGCCCCGGCGCAGGTGCCGGATCCGGACGCCGCGTGCCCGCCAGCGGCCGCAGGCGCGGCCGGCGATGGCGACGGTCTCGTCGTCGGAGTCGTCCAGGACCTGGATCTCGAGGCGGTCGCGCGGCCAGTCCAGCGCCGCCGCCGCGGCGACCACGCGATCGACCACGTAGCGCTCGTTGTAGACGGGGATCTGGACGCAGACCAGCGGCAGCTCCGAGGGCAGCGGGTCAGGCTGCCGCCGGGCCTGGCGCAGAGAGCGCCAGCTGAGGTAGAGGAGGTTGAGGCCGAAGGCGAAGAGCAGCAGGCTGCTGCCCACCAGCAGGACGCCGGCGGCGAGGGTCACGGGTCCTCGAACAAGGTGTACGGCCGCATGGTCTGGCGGACGAAGGCGACCCTCGCCAGGGCCTCGGGCGAGCGCCTGCGCGTCCACTGCATGTAGCGCCAGGCGTTCTTGCCCAGCAATCGCGCCGGCCGGTCCAGCCAGGCTGGGAAGAGGCCGGCGGGCAGCCGGCACCGGGGCAGCACTTCGACCCGCGCGTGCAACTCCAACAGCTGCGGAAAGGCCACGCTCAAGCCCGGGTTGGCGCTCAGCAGCTCGCGCAGGAAGGCGGTCCCGAAGACGGGCACCGACTGCAGCAGCTCGAAGGCCATGTCCTCGTCCTGGCGGACCAGCGGAAAGCACTGGGCGCGCTCCAGGACCAGGTTCAGCGTCATCAGGCGCGGTGCCAGCGGCCGCCGCGTGGAGTGGTCGACGGGCTTGCCGCGAAACCGCAATGCATGCATGTACGCGAGCAAGTTGACGGCCGCGTATGCGAGGTGGCGGCGCCCGTCCTCCACCACAAGGTTGAGGTCGACGTCGTCGGTCTCCCGGAACCCGCCAGAAGCCAGCGAGCCGGCGATGGAGACGCTGAGCACATAAGGGCAGAGCGCGACCAGGCGGCGCACGAAGCGGTAGGTCTCGGGCAGATAGGCGGCGGCGGCTTGGGCATGGCTGGCTGCCCGCCGGCGGATGCGGACCGCGCGCGGAGCCAGGCCGGCGCTCACCACCAGGCCCGCCTCCTCGCGCAGCTCGCCCCCCGAGGCGGCCACCGCGAAGCGCACTTCGAGCGGCGAGATGCTGCCGCCCAGGCAGAGCTCGCCCAGGCGCGCCGGAGGCAGTGCGTAGCCGCGCCGTTCCAGTAGCGCCACAGTCCTGAGAACCCGCTCCGTCTGGCCAGCCGGCCGAGGGACGGTGGCGAGAGCCACGTCAGGTGTTACGGGCGCGGGTTACCTTGTAGCCGAGCGGCCGCAGCGCCTCGTCGATCCACTGCAGAGCCATCTCGCGGGTGTTCGGCCAGACCTCGGGATCGGCTCCCTCGACGGCCAAGTCGATCACCACCCGGCCCACCACCCGCAGCAGGCGCCGCGCCAGCGGCTGGGCTTCGGGCACCGCGAAGTCGAGCCCTTCCAGGGCACGCGTCAGCCGGAAGCACTCCATGTTGAAGGCCTCGGCGTCGAGCTCGAGGTCGTCAGCCAAGGTCCCGGCTGCGCAGGCTGCCGGCGCCGGCCTCGCGCATCTCCGCCAGCGCCCACTCGCCGTCACCGGGCTGGACGTCCACGGCCCCGATGCCGTCCTCCAGGACCAGCACCTCGAAGCCCTCGCGCCGCGCGTCCAGGACCGAGGCCCGCACGCAGTAGTCGGTGGCCAGGCCGCCCACCACGAGGCGTTGCACCTGGCGCTCCCGCAGCCAGTCCGCCAGGCCGGTGCCGTCGAAGGCCGAGTAGGCCTCGCGGTCGCGGTCGACGCCCTTGCTTACCACCTTCCCGATGCGCTTGCTGTCGAGATCGGGGTGGAACTCGGCGCCTGGCGTGCCGGCCTGGCAGTGCACGGGCCAGGGACCGCCGCGGGCCTGGAAGGAGACGTGGTCGGCGGGGTGCCAGTCGCGGCTGGCGACAACCAGCGGCGCCGCCCCCGCGGCTCGGTTGAGGGCGGGAAAGATGGCGTCGCCCCCAGGCACGGCGAGGGTTCCACCGGGGCAGAAGTCGACCTGCGGATCGACTATGAGGAGAGCGTCGCCCGGCCCGAGGGTCACGGACATCCGGCATATTATTGGCTCGATAGTGGACCTCAGCGAGCCCGTGCTGGTGACCGCGGAGGGCCTCCGGAAGCTCAAGCACGACCTCGAGGACGCGCGCGCGCGGCGCAAGGAAGCCGGCGAGCGGATGAAAGAGGCAGCGCAGCCCGGCGACATCGAGGACAACCCTGAGTTCGAGCAGGCCAAGGAAGAGGTCGCCAGCCTCGACAGCAAGATCTATGAGCTGGAGGAGATGATCGGGCGCGCCCAGATCATCGAGGAGCACCACGGCAGCGTCGCCGAGCCCGGATCCACGATCGAGGTCGTGGACGCCGAGGGCCAGGTCGAGACCTGGCACCTGGTGGGCGCGGTCGAGGCCGACCCCGGCGCCGGGCGAATCTCGGTCGAGTCGCCGGTGGGCCGCGCCGTCCTCGGGCGCCGCCGGGGTGACAAGGTCACCGTCAACGCGCCCTCGGGCGTGATCGAGCTGACGGTCAAGGCTGTCCACTAGCAGACCCGCGGTTCTGGAGGTCGCGGACCTCCACGCCTCTCGCCGCGGCCGGGGCGTCCTGCGCGGCCTGAGCTTCGACCTCGAGGCCGGGCGCTGTCTGGGTGTGACCGGTCCCAACGGGGCCGGCAAGTCGACGCTCCTGGCGGCGATCGCCGGCTGGCTGCCCGCGAGCCGGGGCAGCGTCAGGGTCCTGGGCCAGCCGGTGCGGGCGGGCGTGGTGCCGTTGGAGGTCGGCCTGGCGACCCAGGAAACGATCCTCTACCCACGGCTCACCGGGCGCCAGAACCTCGCGCTCTTCGGCTTCATGTACGGGCTCCAGGGCGCCGAGCTGAAGGGCCGGGTCGAGGAGATGATCGAGCGCTTCGACCTCGGCCGCTGGGCCGGCCGCTGGGCCTACAGCTACTCGGCGGGCGTAGCCCGCCGGCTGCACCTGGCGATCGCGTTCATCCACCGCCCCGCCGTGCTCCTGCTGGACGAGCCGACCCAGGCCCTGGACACCCAAGCGCGCCAGGTCCTGCTGCAGTCGGTGGCCGAGCTGCTGGCGCAGGGCACCACCGTTGTGCTGACCAGCATGAACGTGGCCGATCTCGAGCATTTGGCGCACCGCGTCCTGGTGCTGGTGGAAGGCGAGGCGCGGATCCACGAGGAGACGGCGCGCCTGGCGGGCCGGCTGGGGTCGGCGACGGTCGAGATCGAGCTCGGCGAGGGCGCGGGCGAAGTCGACCTGACCGGCATCGACGGCGTGCTGGGCTGGAAGGTCGAGGAGCTGGTGCTCACGGCTCAGGTCACGCACCCCGCCCGGACGCTGCCCGCGATCCTGCAGCGCCTGGAGCGGCAAGGCGCGCTGGCCGGGCGGGTCGAGGTCAGGCCGCCCTCCCTCGAGCAGCTCCTTGCGGAGCTCGTGCCCGCCGGATGACGCCCATCGCGCGCATCGGCCGCCTGGTCCAGCACGAGACCAGGCTCATCCTCACCAACCCCCGCCTGCTGCTGGCAATCGTGGGGCTGCCCCTGGTGCTGACCCTGGTCGCCAACCTCACCTTCGCGCCGGTCACGGCGACGCCCGACCGGCTGGCGGTGGAGGACCAGGACGCGACCACGCTCTCCAAGAAGGTGGCCTCCCAGCTGCTGGCCTGGAAGGGGCTCACCACGCTCTCCCTGGAGCCGACGATGGACGGGCAGGCCTACGTCAGTGCGCATCCCGACGTGGTCGTGGTGGTGCTGCCCAAAGGCCTTGAAGCCTCGGTCTTGCAGGGCGACGCCATCCCTCTACGCACCTTCGTCAACCGCCGCGCCACCCGCCAGGACAGCATCGCCACCACCGCCGTGTCCAACGCCGGCGTCGAGATCAGCGCGGTCGCCACGGCGGTCGCGGTGGCCCGCCTGCGCGCCGTGCGCGCGCGCACCAGCGAGGACGCCGCCGCCACCACCGCAGAGCGCGATGCGCTGAGCAAGTTCCAGATCGGCCGCACCCGCAACCAGACCACGCTGGTTGGCCCGGCCCAACCCGCGACCACGCTCAGTCCCCAGGCGCAGTTCGCCACCGTCACGGCGATGAGCCTGCTCGAGCTGGTGGCGCTGCTGCTGGCCTTCTCGATGGCCTCCGAGCACGAGAACGTACGCCTGCGCCGCCTGCTCTGGACCCGCCTTTCTCTCCCCGAGGTCATCGTGGCCAGAGCCCTGGCGGCATGGGTCTGGATCCTGCTCGCGATCGCGATCGTGTTCGGCGTTTCGATCGCCGCCGGGATGAGCCCCGGACCGAACCCGATCTTGCTGGTCCCGATCTCGCTGGTGGTGGGGCTGGCACTGAGCGGCTACACCGTGCTGATCATGGGCGTCGGCTACGCCGCCCGGCAGATCTTCCAGGCGGTGGGCGCGATCCTCACGGTGGGGGTGGGGGCGGTCGGTGGCTCGCTGCTGCCGGGAACCACTCTGCCCGGGTTCGTGGCGACCATCGGCCGGGTCACGCCCAACATCTGGGCATCACAGGCCTACCGCGCGCTGCTGGTGCAGGGGGACGCCGGCGGGGCGCTCTGGACGCCGCTGGGTGTGCTGGTGCTGATGGCGGCGCTGGAAGCGCTGCTGGGAGCCTGGCTGATCCGGCGGGCGGTCCGCCAGGTCTGATCAGCGCCGTCCGGCGCGGGACCTCCGGATCTGATCGGCGTGCTCGTGGCAGTGCTCCGCGTAGATGCGCAGCCAGTCCTGAACTCCGTACCGGCCCGTCTCGGCGTGCATGCCCCCGCGCTCCCAATCGCCTTCGTCCAGCCGGTCGAGGATGTCGGCGGTGGTGGCGCGAGCCGCCCGCACTGCCGCGAGCGAGGGCGCGATCGGCCGCTCGCGGTAGAACAGGCGGCGCGAGAACTCCATCTCGTCGTAGCCCTGGATCTCTGGCTGCTCCTCACACAGCAACCGGCGCAGGCGGATGGCAGACGTTATCTCGCTGTCGGCGGTGTGATGAACGACCTCGCGGGGCGACCAGGAGTTCCGCCCCGGTCGCCGGTCCAGCTCCTCGGCGGTGATCCCGGCCAGGGCGGCTTCCAGCACGTCGGGGCCCTCGCGGTATCGGGCGATCAGACGGGCCCGCTCGGCGGCCTGCATTCGCGCGCATAAACGCCGACCGGGGGCCGGAGATTCCGACCCCCGGCTCAAGGACTCAACCGCCCAGGGCGCCTACGACGTTGGAGAAGACGTTGGCGATCTGCTGGCCCATCGTAAGAAGAATGACGATGACCACGATGGACACCAGGACCAGGATCAGCGCGTACTCGACCATGCCCTGACCACGCTGGCCAGAGCGGAGATCTTCCCTCATTTCATTCACCTCCCTTCTTGAGAGTCGCTAGGGCAAAAAGGCCCCACAGTTCTTAACGCGAAGCTCTAGAAAAAGCCGCACACAGTTCGTGGTCGCAGCCATTAGGCGGACTAATATGCGGCCCGGTGCAGAAGCCGACCTTCACGCTCGAGCAGGCCAGGTCCTTCGTGGCCGTCGCCGAGACCGAGAGCATCTCGCGCGCCGCGGAACGGCTCTCCTTGTCGCAGGGTGCGGTAACCCAGCAGGTCCGCAATTTCGAGCGCGCGCTGGGCGTGCTCCTGGTCGAGCGCGGCGGTGGCCGCATCCGCCTGACCGGCGCCGGCCGCGAGGTGGCAGACGCCTGCCGGGCGCTCGTCCGTTCCCTGGAGAACGTTCAGCAGACGGCGCGGCGTCTCACCAACATGGCCGGCGGATCGCTGGTCGTGGGCGCCAGTCCCACCCCGGCCGCCCATTACCTGCCGCGCCTGCTCGACCAGTTCAGTCGCCAGTACCCGAACATCGAGATCAAGGTGGTGACCGACAACACGCCCCACATTGCCTACGCGGTGGCGGCGGGGGCGCTGGACTGCGGTCTGATCGAGGGCCCCACCGGCCAGCCGGACCTGGTCGAGCACGTTCTCTCGGAGGACGAGCTGTTGGTCGTGGTCCACGCGAGCCACCCGCTGGCCGGGCTGCAGCGTCCTGATACGGATGAGCTGCGCCGGCATCGGTACGTCGGCCGGGAGTCGGGCGCCTCGCTCGATTACTTCGCCGCCCAGATGCTGGGCGTCGGGTTCTCGGGCGCCCAGCGCATCGAGTTCGGACACCTGGACGCGGTTCGGGCCGCCGTTCTCGGCGGGCTTGGCTTCGCCGTGCTGCCGCGGGTGACCATCGCCCGCGCCATCGATGACGGCCGCCTGGTCGTGCTGCCCTGGCCGCCCCTGAAGCGCGACATCAGCGCGATCCGCCGGCCGGTTCCGGGAGCCACCACGCTCGAGGCTTTTTGGAAGGTGCTGACCGAGCCCGGGGAGGCCGCTAAAGCTTCCTGAGGCGGACGGTTCGCACGAGGTGGTCGGGCCCCTTCTCCAGGATCAGGCGGGCGCGCTCCCGGGTGGGCAGGATGTTCTCGCGCAGGTTGACCCCGTTGATCTCGGCCCAGATGCGGCGCGCGGTGGCCACCGCCTCCGCCTCGCTCAGCTCCCCGAAGCGCCGGAAGTAGGAGCTGGGATCCCGGAAGGCGGTCTCGCGCAGCGCCAGGAAGCGCTCCTCGTACCAGCGCTCGATGTCCGATTCGCGCGCGTCCACGTAGATCGAGAAGTCGAAGTAATCGCTGACGAAGAGCCGTCCGCCGCCGGCCTGGAGGACGTTCAGGCCCTCCAGGATGAGCACGTCAGGGCGGCGCACCACGACCGTCTGGCCGGGCACCAGGTCGTAGGTGAGATGGGAGTAGACCGGCGCCTCCACCTCCTCGGCGCCGGCCTTCACCTCGGCCACGAACTGGACCAGCGCCCGCTGGTCGTAGCTCTCGGGGAAGCCCTTGCGGTTGAGGAGGCCGCGCTCCTCCAGGACCCGGTTGGGGTGCAGAAAGCTGTCGGTGGTGACCAGGTCGACCCGCGGATGCGTCGGCCAGCGCGCCAGCAGCGCCTGCAGGATGCGGGCGGTGGTGCTCTTGCCCACGGCCACGCTGCCGGCGATGCCGAGCACGTAAGGCACCCGGCCGGGCGGGGTGCCCAGGAAGGTGCCGGTGGCCTGGTGCAGGGCCTGGGCGGCCGCGACCTGGAGGTTGAGCAGCCGCGACAGGGGCAGGTAGACCGCGGCCACCTCCTCCAGGTCGAGCCGCTCGTTGATCCCGCGCAGGGTTTCCAGGTCGGCATCGGTCAGGGTGAGCGGCGTGCTGGCACGCAGGCGCGCCCAGTCGGCCCGGTCGAATTCGACGAAGGGGGTCGCAGCGATAATCGAAATGGTGGACGTCCAGGCGCTCTCGGAGCGCACCACGATGGGAGTGTTTCTGCGCCAGGCCGAAAAGCTGGGCGACCGGGTGCTGCTGCGCTACTGGCGTGACGACGCCTGGCAGGAGCTGACCTGGACGGAGATGCGCCGGCAGGCGCTGGCGATCGCGGCGCGGTTGGTGCAGATGGGGGTCAAGCCCGGCGACCGCGTGATCCTGATGTCCGAGAACCGCATCGAGTGGCTCATCGCCGACAACGGCATCCAGCTCGCGGCCGCGGTGACGGTCCCGGTCTATCCCAGCACGGTGGCCAAGACCGCGCAGCAGATCGTGTCCAACAGCGAGGCCGTGCTGGCGCTGGCCGGATCGGCGGAGATTGCCGAGCGACTGCCTCGCGGCGGATCGCTGAAGGAAACGGTGCGGCTCGACCACGAGGTCGCCGAGTGGACTCGCGGCGCGCCTTCCGAGTCCGATCTCAAGGAGATCGAGTCCCGGCTGCGCGCGGTGCAGCCCGACGACATCGCCTCGATCATCTACACCTCCGGCACCACGGGTGAGCCCAAAGGCGTGGTCCTCGCCCATCGCAACTTCGTGGACAAGGCCAAGTCCGGCCTGCAGGCGTTCGAGGTCGGCGAGGACGACGTGGAGGTCTCCTTCCTGCCCTACTCCCACGTCTTCGAACGCTGCGACGGGATCTTCGTGGGCATGATGGCGGGCGGGTCGGCCTACCTGGCGCGCGGCACCGACCGCCTGGTCGAGGACATCCGCGAGGTGCGGCCCACGATCGTGCTCTCGGTCCCCCGGATGTACGAAAAGATGTACCAGGCCGTCACCCAGAAGGTCCACGAGCAGAGCGCCTACCGGCGCTGGGTCTTCACCTGGGGCATGGGGGTCGGCCGGCGCGCCGCCGACGGTGGGGCACGCCACGGCCTCCGCTACGCCCTGGCCGAGCGCCTGGTCCTGAAGCCGCTGCGCGAGCAGCTCACCGGCGGCCGGCTGCGCTTCTTCCTCTCCGGCGGGGCGCCTCTGGCGGCCGAGGTCGAGCAGTTCTTCTGGGCGGCCGGGATCAAGATCCTGCAGGGCTGGGGGATGACCGAGACCACCTCCGGCGCCACCTCCAACACCGAGGCGGAGCACCGCTACGGGACGGTGGGCCGGGCGCTGCCCGGGTACGACCTCAAGATCGCCGAGGACGGCGAGATCATGGTCAAGGGACCGGGGGTGATGCTCGGCTACTTCCGCAACGAAGAGGCCACCGAGGAGGTTCTCAGCGACGGCTGGCTGCACACCGGTGACGTGGGCGAGCTGGACGGCGATGGCTTCCTGAAGATCACCGACCGCAAGAAGGACCTGATCAAGACGGCGGGTGGCAAGTACGTGGCGCCGCAGCCGCTGGAGGCCCAGCTCCAGGAGCAGGCGATCATCGAGCGGGCGGTGGTGATCGGGGACGAGCGGCCCTACTGCGTGGCGCTGATCGTCCCCGACTGGCAAGCCGTGAAATCGCAGCTCAGGCTCTCGGGGTCGCCGGAGGAGCTGGTCGAGAACGAGCAGCTGCGCTCGCAGGTGCAGAAGCTGGTCGACCAGGTCAACCAGGGCCTGGGCTCCTGGGAATCGGTCAAGTACTTCAAGCTCCTGCCCGAGGACTTCAGCGAGGCCAACGGCGAGATCACGCCGACCTTGAAGGTCAAGCGCAAGGCGGTCCAGGAGCGCCACGCCGAGGAGATCGAGGAGCTCTATCGCGAGGGCGCCCAGCACAAGCCCGCCGGCCGCTCGCACTGATGGCCGGGCCCGTCGACCTTTCCGACGCGCACCTGGCGCTGGACCGCCTGCGCCCCCAGCTCTGCCACTGCGGCCTGAAGGGCGAGTGCCTGGGCTGCAAAGGCCTGGAGATGGTGCGCCGGCAGCTCGAGGCGGTGGCGGCGGCCGCCTCCCAGCCGGTGCTCCTGCAGGTGGCCCAGGAGGCGGCCATGAAGGACATGGCCTCCCAGTTCGAGGGCATGGCCGAGAAGCTGATGAACGACCCCGAGATCCGGCGGGCGGCCGAGACCATGTCCGAGCGGGTCATGCAGGACCCCGAGACCCAGCGCCTCCTGGAGGAGCTCATGAAGCGCCTGGGGACACCTCCCGAGGAGTAGGCAGGGTCTCCTCCCCATTCATGGGGAAGGTGCCGAGCGCAGCGAGGCGGAGGGGGCCGCCCGACCCCCCTCCCCGCCCTGCGGGCGGACCTCCCCGCAAGCGGGGAGGAGTCTCCAGTTGCTAGCCGGTGGTGGTGCGGGCCCTGGTCGCCTTGTGGGGCATCCCTTCCCAACCCGGGATGGGCGCGTTCTGGGCCATCTGGGTGAACTTGTCGGCCTGGGCCTGGGTGATCGTGCCCTTGGTGACCAGCGCCGCCAGGTCGGACTTGATCTTGGCGACGTAGGCGGCGCGGAAGGCGTTCTCGTCCATCCCCTTGGCCGCCGCCAGGTCCTTGACCTTCTGGCCCGAGCGCAGGTCCTGCATCAGCTGGTCGGTGCTGATCCCCAGCACCGAGGCTTCGGCGCCAAAGGTTTCCTGGCCGATGGCCTTGCCGGCCTCCATCTCAGACCCGCGTCCGATGGCGCCCAGCTGGCCGCTGCAGAGCTGGTTGGCGTCGAACTTGGCCTTGAGGGCGTCGCCCTGGGTCTTGGTCAGCTGGCCCTTGGTGACGGCATCGTCGACAGTCTGGTCAAAGGCCTGCTTGGCGGCCTTCTGGACGTCGGTCGTGCTCTTGTTGAGATCCTTGGCGAAGTGGGTGAGGTAGTCCTGGCAGGACTGCTGCGCCTGCTGCGAGGACGGCCCGTGCGGCTTGGAGCTGGGGCTGGGGCTGGGCGAGGCGGCGAACTGGGGCATCTGGACCCCGGCGGCGTAGGCGGTGATCGCCACCACGGCGCCCGAAACCAGCAGCGCCCCGACGGCCGCGGCAGCGAGCTTGGCGATCCGGAACTTGTTCATATCAACCAACTACAACGTTTGGAGCGGGGGAGCGTCACCAGCAGCCCGTCAAATCTTTGTAAGGTCTGAGCGCAGTGGAGGCCACCACCACCCCGACCACCGGCTGGACCGGCCGCCACGCCGTCGAGCTCTACGTCCGCACCTACTCCACCATGCTGCAGAGCTCCGGCGAGATCCGGCTCGACTCCCTCGACCACGTCCACATCGGCATGGGCTCTGCCCTCCACCCGCTGGCCGCCGAGCCGCGCAGCGACATGGGCGCCCTCATCTACTCGGTGCGCCGGCTGCCCTCGGTGATCGCGCGCTGCCGGCGGGTCATCCTGGGCCAGAGCCCGCACGGCTTCCGAGCCATGCTCGGGCAGGACATCCTGAGCTGGGAGCCGGTCAAGGCGCCGGCCCGCCGGCGGCGCTGGTACTACGACGGCAGGGAGACGCTGGCCGTGCTGATCGCCAGCCCCAGCGACATCGACGACCTGGTGCCGACCCTGGTCGCCTACCAGATCGAGTGGAACAAGCTGCACCGCGCCCTGCGCGACCTGGAGCTGGACTCCGAGCAGGCCCGGCAGGCCGCCCAGGCCAGCGACGACGACTGGGGCCGGCTCCGCCAGGCCTGGAGCCCGGACTTCATGGAGACGCTGGCGCTGGTGCGCGACCACCCCTGCCGGCTCACGCTCCGCCTGATCGGCGGCTCCCACATCGGCTACGCGCGCGCCGCCGGCCGCTGGTGGCAGCCGATCCAGGCCGAGCTGGACGACATGGGCCTCTCCGACGCGCCGATCTATTTCGTGTCCTCCAACGTTCACAGCCTGGTCAACGTGCTCAGCGGCACCGCCCGCCGCTTCGAGAGTCGCGTCGTGGACTGGACACGCAAGCGCGATCCCGAGCTCTGGGAGGAGGCGCAGAAGATGGAGACGGGCGTCAGCCGGGCTTCACGCGACAACTGGCTCTACTTCGCGGCTCGCGCGCTCTTCGACGATCCCGAACAACGACCCATGCTGCAAAAGGAGCGCCAGGAGATGGAGCGCCGCGAGGGCATCCGCCACATCTCCCAGAAATCGGTCGGCGTCGATTCCTCAGCGCAGATCTTCAAGCTGTCGGAGCTGGATCCGACCTGCTTCGACACCCGAATCAGCGGTGTCGACGCGCTCGCGCTGAAGGCTTCGGACGCGGCCATCATCAACATCGACTACCCGCTCGGACTCGCCGCCTATCACCTGCTGCGGCAGTGCGCCGAGAAGGTGGCGTGGATCCGCGGCGTGTACGTGATGGGAAAGGCGGCCACGCTCAACGCGGACGTGGGCGACGTGATGATCGCCAACGTGGTGTTCAACGAGCATTCGATGAACACGTACTGGCTCGACAACTGCTTCACGGCCGCCGACGTGCAGCCGCACCTGGTGTACGGGTCGGCGCTCGACAACCAGCGCGCGGTCACTGTGCGCGGCACCTTCTTGCAGAACCGCGAGTACCTGGAGTTCTACTACCAGGGCCGCTACACCATCGTGGAGATGGAGGCCGGCCCCTTCCTGGACGCCGCCTTCGAGATCCGCGAGGCGGGGCGCTACCCGATGAACGAGAACGTCAGCATGACACGGCTCGGCTTCGACCTCGGCATCGTGCATTACGCATCTGACACTCCCTACACGCAGGCGCGCACGCTGGGAGCGCGCGGACTCAGCTATCGCGGGATGGATTCCACGTACGCTTCGGCTGTGGCGGTCGCGCGCCGGATCCTCAGCCAGGAAGGAGCGCTGCTCAAGTGAAATTCAGCCTGATCCCGCAGGAGCGCAAGTTCTACGAGCTGTTCGCCAAGCAGGGCGAGCTGGTTTCGGAGGTGCTGTCGGAGCTCAGCAAGAGCCTGCTCGAGGGGACCTCGCGCCATCCCCGCCTGCGCGACCTCGAGCACCGCGCCGACGACGTCACCCACGAGATCTACCGCCTCACCGACAGCACGTTCGTGACGCCCATGGACCAGGAGGACATCCTGCTGCTCGCCTCCTCGCTCGACGACGTGGTCGACCTGGCCGAGGAGATCGCCGACAAGATCGAGCTCTACCGCGTCAAGGAGGTTCCCGAGAAGGCGCGCCGGATGGGCGAGCTGGGCGCCGCCGCGGGGGTCGAGCTGGCGCGGGCGGTGCACGACCTGGAGGACATGAGCGAGCTCGAGCAGCACCGCCTGGAGATCCACCGCCTGGAGAACGAGGGCGACCAGGTCAACCGCGAAGCCATGGCGCGGCTGTTCGCCGACGACAGCGGATTGAGCGCGGCCGAGATCATCAAGTGGAAGGATCTGCACGACCTGCTGGAGGCGGTGCTCGACACCTGCGAGCACATCGCCAACCTGCTCGAGCGGATCCACATCAAGAGCAGCTGACCGAATACCTCCTCTTCGTCACCATCCTGGTGGCGGTCGGCTTCGACTTCACCAACGGCTTTCACGACACCGCCAACGCCATCGCCACCTCGGTGTCGACGCGCGCGCTGTCGGCGGGCGCGGCCGTGGTGGTCTCAGCCGTCTTCAACCTGGTGGGCGCGTTGGTGACCGTGTTCGTGTTCGGCGGCAAGGTCTCCAACACCATCGGCAAGCTGCTCGACTTCAAAGTTGGACTGACGGTGATCATCGCCGCGCTGGTGGGGGCCATCGCCTGGAACCTGATCACGTGGTATTTGGGTTTGCCGTCCAGCTCCACGCACGCTCTGATCGGCGGCCTGCTGGGCTCGGCCATTGCCGCCACGCATTCGCTGGCGCTCATTCGCTGGAGTGCGGTGACTCAGGTCATCACCTACCTGGTGCTGTCGCCGCTCGCGGGCTTCGTGGTGGCGGGGCTGTTCATGACGCTGCTCTTCAACGTCTTCGCGCGCTGGCGACCGGCGCCGTTGAACAGGGCATTCCGCTTCCTGCAGGTGCTGACGGCGGCCTTCGTCTCCTACTCACATGGGTCGAACGACGCGCAGAAGTCGATGGCGGCGATGACGCTGGCCCTGATCGCCACCGGGCACGCCACCAAGTTCGCGCCGCCGGCCTGGGTGATCGTGCTGGCGGCCACGGCCATCGCCTTCGGCACCTACGCCGGCGGCTGGCGGATCATCCGGACGTTGGGCTGGCGCATCTACAAGCTGGACCCCGCCACCGGCATGGGCGCCCAGCTGATGGGCGCCAGCGTGATCCAGGTCGCCACCCAGCTGGGCTTTCCGGTCAGCACTACGCACGTGATCACGGGGTCGGTGATGGGCGCCGGCGCGCCGCGCCAGCTCACGGCCATCAAATGGGGCGTGGGCGCCAACATCGTGGCCGCCTGGCTGGTCACGATTCCCGCCGCTGCCCTGGTGGCCTGGGTGGCTTACGCCATCCTGCACACGGCCGGGCTGTAGGGGCGGCCAGACGGACGGATTTTTCGAAAAATCCGTGTTCGGCGGCCGGAAGAGGGACGGGTTTTTCGAAAAATCAGGAGTCGGCGGGGGGCTATTTCCACCAGTCTTCGCCCCGCTCCAGCGAGGCCCGGATCATCCCGTGGCGCAGCCCTTCGTGGCTGACCTGCAGGCTGTGCAGGCCGTAGTAGTCGAGCAGCAGCAGCAGGATCTCGACGCCGCCGCGCAGCGCGCGCACGCGTGCCTCTTCCAGGCCCGTGCGCTGCGCCAGCTCGCGCGCCGGCGCGGCGTCCAGCCGCTCCTCGGCCGCGAGCAGCGATTGCGTTGTGAGGACGCGCGTGGGGTTGGTCGTCGAGAGCACGCGGGGCAGGTTGCTGGCCGTACCGCCGGTGACCACCAACCGCTCGGCGTCCGACTCCGGGGCTTTGCGCAGCACCGGCAGCGCCGCTTGGCGCAAGGCCCGGCGCTCCTCTGGACGCGGCGGGTCCGAAAGGTAGCGGGCGGCCCCGGCGCCCGAGCCGATGGGCAGCGACACCCAGCTCAGCATCCGCTCGCCCTCGGCGGCGACCACCTCCGTGGAGCCGCCGCCGAGGTCCGCCATCAGCCAGTCCCGACGCCCGGCGTGGCGGCTGGCGACGCCCAAAAAGGACAGCTCGGCCTCGCGCTGGGCTGAGATCAGGCGCACGGGCTCGCCCAGCTGCCCTGAGGCCTCGGCCAACAGCTGCTCGCCGTCGGCCGCGGCGCGGACCGCCTGGGTGGCGCCCGCCACCAGGTGCTCGAAACCATCCTTTCGGGCTCCCGACATGACGCGGTCGAGCGCCGCCAGCGCCCGCCGCCGGGCTTGCGAGCCGAGCGTCTTTCCGCGCTGCAGGCGCGCGCCCAGCTCGGGCATCTCGACGTAGTGCGCGACGTCGGTCAGCACGCCATCCTCCAGGTCGGCCACCAGGGCGTGCACGGTGTTGCTGCCGATGTCCACCGCGGCCAGCCTGCGCACGGCCGAATCTTCACGGAAACGCCGTGGTTCGGGCGTCGGCGCCGCTTTAAGCTGCGGCCCGCGCGCGAGATGAAAGGAAAGCCGATGGACAAGCCGCCCGCCTGGGGGATGCGGTCATTTCTGCGCGCTCTGCCGCGGCTGCTCCTGCCGCACCTGGGCTGGTTCCTGCTGAGCCTCTTGGCGCTGGCGCCGGGCGTGCTGATGGCAACCGGCATGCCGCTGCTGCTGCGAGCGCTGGTCGACCGCGCGCTGGCTGCGGGCAACCCCGTGATCGCGACCTACGCGCTCGGGGTGATCGCGGCGCTGGCGCTGCTCGACGTTGGCACCGGGCCCGTGCAGCGGTGGCTGGCCAGCCGAATGGCCACCGCGGTGGGCACCGACCTGCGGATCCGCACCTTCGACCACCTGGAGAGGCTCACGGTCGGGTACTACGAGCGCAAGCAGCCACGCCTGCTGGCCGACCTCGCCATCGGTGGCGCGGGTGCCGTGGAGTCGGCGCTGGAGGATGCGCTGCTGCGCGCCCTCAAGCAGCTGGCGATCATCGGCTTCGGCGTCTTCCTGCTCTTCACGATCGAGCCCCGGCTGGCGCTGGCCTGCGCGCTGCTGCTGCCGGTGGTGCCGGTCGGGTCGCGGCTGCTCTCCAGCGCCTACGACCGCGCCCAGGCCAAGCGCTGGACGGTGATGGAGAAGCAGATCATCCTGGCCGACCAGAGCCTGGCCGCCCAGCCGGTGGTCAAGGCGTTCGGGCTGGAGGATGAGCACGCCGCGCTCTTCCGCGGCTACACGCTCGCCACGGCGCGCGGCACCCGCCACATCGCCTGGGTCGAGGGCGCCATGAACGCCGCCGCCACCGCCGCCGGCTACCTCGTGCTGGCCGCGGCCATGGGCATCGGCACCGTGCTCGTGCTCGCCCACTCACTGACCCTGGGATCGATGCTGGCCTTCGTCAACCTCGCCTTCTCCGTGATCCGCTCGGCGCAGGGTCTCTCGACGGTGGTGGCGCCCATGAAGAACGCAGGCGGGTCGCTGCAGGGCATCTACGACGTGCTCCACACCCGGCCCGGCGTTACGGACGCCGCCGACGCAGTCGCCATGCCGCCGCTGCAGGAAGATATCCGGCTGGAGGGCGTGTACTTCGCCTACCGCGCCGGCGATTACGTCCTCAAGGGCATCGACGCCGTGATCCCGCGCGGCACCCGCGTCGCTTTCGTGGGCGCGAGCGGCGGGGGCAAGAGCACGATCGTGAAGATCCTGATGCGCATGGACGACCCCGCCGCGGGCCGGGTCAACTTCGACGGCGTCAGCATGCGCCGCTACACGCTCAGCTCGGTCCGGCGCCGGCTCGGGATCGTCCTCCAGGACACGCTCGTGATCGCAGGCACCGTCGCCGACAACATCCGCATCGGCAAGCCGGACGCCACGGACCAGGAGGTGCGCCAGGCCGCGGCCGCGGCGGGCCTGGACGCGCAGGTGAGCATGCTGCCCGACGGCTACGCCACCCGCCTCACCGAGGGCGGGCTCAACCTCAGCGGCGGCCAGCGCCAGCGCCTCGGGATTGCCCGCGCCCTCCTGCGCAACCCCGAGATCCTGGTCCTGGACGAGGCCACCTCGGCCCTGGACCCCATCTCCGAGCACGCGGTCACCGAGGCCCTGGAGAACGTGAGCCGCGGCCGCACCGTGATCTCGGTCACCCACCGC
>DASUVY010000080.1:0-12713 GCA_036378695.1 Candidatus Dormiibacterota bacterium | reverse complement strand
GCTGAGCCGAACGCCACGATCAGGTCCCCTTCCTGGAGCTGGAAGGCGCCGTCGGGGTTGACAACCAGGTCGCCATCCTTGCGGCGCACCGCCAGCAGGTGCGCCTGCTCGTCGCCGAAGGCGCCCAGGTCGTCGAGCGTCCGGCCGATGGCGCCGTAGTCCTGGCGCACGATCAGCTCCTCGACCCCGACCGGGGTGTCGCCGTGCTGCAGGAAGTCCATGACCTCGACCAGCGCCGGCCGCAGCGCCAGCTCGGCCATCATGTGACCGGCCATCCGGTAGGGCGAAATGACGCGGTCAGCGCCGGCCAGCTCCAGGCGCCGGATCGACTCGGGCCGCCCGGCCCGGGCCAGCACGTAGAGGTCGCGACGCACGGCCTTCGCCGCCAGCACGATGTAGACCGCGCGCTCGTCGGAGTCGACGGCGCAGATCAGCCCCCGCGCGCGCTCGATCCCGGCCTGCTTGAGGACGTCCTCGGAGGCGGCGTCATCGGCCACGTGCAGCCTGTTCTCGTGCTCGAGGCGGCTGATCGCTTCGGGGTTGTTGTCGATCGCGATGCAGCGCACCTTGGCCGACTCCAGCTCGCTCACCACCTGGGTCCCGATGCGGCCGTAGCCGCAGACGATGAAGTGGTCGCGGAGCGCCTCCCGCTGGCGGTCCATGGAACGCTGCCTCCTGTAGCGGGCGATGTCGCCCTCGAACACGATCTCGGCCAAGACGCCGAAGGCGTAGAAGATCGTACCCACGCCGCCCAGGATCAGGCCGATGGTGAAGACACGGCCGCCGGTGTCCAGAGGATGGACCTCGCTGAAGCCGACGGTGCTGATGGTCGTGATCGTCATGTACAGCGCGTCCAGGAACGGCCAGTGCTCGAGCAGCATGTAGCCGCCGGTGCCCAGTACCAGGACCGCGGCCAGCATGGCCGCGGGCAGGCGGAAGCGCGTGAGTGGGTGCGTCAAACGCCCAGGTAGGCCTTGCGCACGGCCGGGTCGTCCTGCAGCTCGCGCGCGGTGCCGCTGAGCGCGATGCGGCCGTTCTCCAGCACGTAGCCGCGGTCGGCGGCCTCCAGCGCCACGACCACGTCCTGCTCCACCAGCAGCACGGACACGCCGTCGCGGTTGATGCTCTGGCAGACCTCGATGACCGTTTCCACGACCTTGGGCGCCAGGCCCAGGGAGGGCTCGTCGATCATCAGCAGCTTAGGCCGTCCCATCAGCCCCCGGCCGATGGCGACCATCTGCTGCTCGCCGCCGGAGAGCGTGCCGGCGACCCGCTGCAGCTTGTCGCCCAGGGTCGGGAAATAGGCGACCACCCGCGCGATATCGGACTGGACCTCGCGGTCGCGGCGCAGGTAGGCGCCGAGGACCAGGTTCTGGCGGACGGACAGGCTCGCGAACAGGCGCCGGCCCTGGGGGACGTGGGCCATGCCGGCCCGCACCATGCGCTCGGGCCGGGCCCCGGTCAGGTCGCGGCCGGCGAACACGAGCGAACCCGCGCTGGGCCGCAGCAGGCCGCTGAGCACGCCCAGCAGGGTCGACTTGCCGGCTCCGTTGGCGCCGATCAGGGCGAGGAGTTCGCCGGCGCGGAAGTCGAGGTCGACGCCCTGCAGCACCGGGCCGGCCCCGTAGCCGGCGGTCAGGCCCCTGACCTCGAGCAGGACCTCAGCCATGGCGTCGCGCCGCGTATTTCTCGCCCAGGTAGGCCTCGACCACCCGCCGGTCCTGCAGCACCTCGTCGGGTGTGCCTTCAGCCAGGAACTGGCCCATGTGCAGCACGATCACGCGATCGCAGACGCCGACCACGACGCGCATCACGTGCTCGATGAGCACGATGGTGATGCCGCCCGCATGGACCCTGCGGACCATCTCCAGCGCCTCGTCGACCTCGACCGGGTTGAGCCCGGCCATGACCTCGTCCAGGAGCAGCAGCCGAGGCTTGGTGGCCAGGGCGCGCGCCACCTCGAGGCGCTTGCGGTCCGGGATCGTGAGGCTGCCCACCGTGAGCCGGGCCTTGGGCGCCAGGCCGACCATCTCCAGCACCTCGTCCGCCCAGGCGAACGCCGCCTTGGGCGCCATGTGCGCCTGCGCGCTGCCGAAGAGTGCGCCGACGGCGGCGTTCTCGCGGACGGTCATGGAGGCGAACGGCTTCACGACCTGGAAGGTGCGGCCGATGCCCAGCCGCGCCACTTGGTGGGGGGGCAGGCCGTCGATCCGCCGGCCTTGGAGGCTGATTTTCCCGGCGTCCAGCCGATAGACGCCGCTGATGCAGTTGAGCAGCGTGGTCTTGCCGGCGCCGTTGGGGCCGATCAGGCCCAGGATCTCGCCCTCGCCGACGCTGAAGCTGACGTCGGTGAGCGCGGCGACGCCGCCGAAGCGCTTGGTGACGCTCTCGAGCTCGAGCACTCCGGTCAAACGCTGGTTTCGCGCAGTGTCCGGCGCAGGTAGCCGAGCGTCAGCCGGCTGGAGCCGCCGAAGAAGTCCACCACGCCGCGGGGCACGAAGATCACCGTGACCGCCAGCAGCAGACCCAGGCCGATCTGCGCGTAGACGGCGCTGGCGCCGCCGCCGGCCAGCTCCAGGATCAGCCACTCCAGGACGATGGCCCCCGCCACCGGCCCGAAGAGGGTCCCGGCGCCCCCGATGATCGCCATCAGGATCATCTCGACGTTGTACTGGATGGGAAACACGCTCTCCTGGTCGATGAAGCTCGCCCACTGCGCGAAGATCCCGCCCGCCAGGCCGGTGAGGGCGGCGGCCAGCGCGAAGGCGCCCACCTTGTAGGCGGTGGTGTTGACGCCCAGGACCGAGGCGGCTTCCTCGTTCTCTCGGATCGCGATCAGTCCGTAGCCGAATCGGCTGCGCAGGACCAGCCAGGTCACCAGCACCGCCAGTCCGGCGTTGGCCGCCATCAGGTAGAAGAAGAGCGCGTCCGCGTGGCGCAGGATCGGCGGGAAGAGGCCGGTCGCCCCGCCGAAGACGTCGAGGTTCTTGATGACCTCGCCCACGGCGATCCCGGTCCCCAGGGTGGCGATCGCGAAGTAGTGGCCGCGCAGTCGCAGCAGGGGCAGCCCGATCAGGCCCGCGAAGGCGGCGGCCACCACCGGCGCCAGGGGCAGCGCCAGGGCGAAGCTGAGATGCAGCTTGTCGGTCAGGTAGCCGACGGTGTAGGCCCCCAGGCCGAAGAAGGCGACATTGCCGAAGGCGGCGTAGCCGGTGAGGCCGCCGATCAGGTTCCAGGCCGCGGCCAGGGCCACGAACATGGCGATCGTGGTCTCCGTGCGCACGATCGACTTGTTCATGGCGAAGTCGATGCCCAGCGTGGTGGGGTCGAGGTTCGCGTCCGCGGCCTGCTGCGTCAGCGTCAAGGGCAGCACCAGCACCACCGCCACCACCACCAGGAACGCAACCAGGATGGCGCGGCGCAGGCGGCGCCCGGCTCGCGAGGGCTGGGTCGAGAAGGCGGGTCGCGCCATCTAGGCCAGCCTGCCCATCAGACCCTGGGGCCGCAGCACCAGCACCAGCACCAGCACCGCGAATGCGATCGCGTTGGACCAACCGGCGCCCAGGCCGGGCACCTGGCTCTGGGCGAGCACCTCGATCAGGCCGAAGAGCAGCCCGCCCACAACTGTCGCCGATACCCGGCCCAGGCCACCCAGGATCACGACCACGAAGGCCTGCAGCGTGTAGGGCTCGCCGGCGGTGGGGCTGATGGCCTGGATGGTGCTCAGGAGGCCGCCGGCTACCCCGGCGCAGGCCGCGCCCACCGCGAAGGTGAGCGCGTACACGTGGCGGAGGTCGATGCCGACCAGCTGGGCGGCGTCCTTGTCGGCGCCCACGGCCTGGACCGCGAACCCGGTCCGGCTGCGGTTCATGAAGAGGCCGACCAGGCCCGCCTGCACCAGCGCGATCACCAGCGCGGCGAGCCGGATGTAGGGGACGGTCACCGCGCCCAAGCTCAGCCCGGTGCCGGCGTAGGAGGGGGTGACGGAGCGGAAGTCGGCCTTGAACCAGAGCAGGAAGAGGTTGATCAGCACCAGGTTGATGCCGAAGGTCAGCAGCAGCGTGAAGAAGAGCGGCGCCCGGATCACACGGTTGATGAGTACGCGCTGGAGGAAGTAGCCGACGGCGAACAGGATCAGGGCGTCCAGCGGCAGCGTCAGGAAGGGGTCGAGGCCGGCGTGGGTGAAGAGGAACCAGGTCGCGTACATGCCCACCACGACCAGCGCGCCGTGGGCCAGGTTGACGATGTTGAGGATCCCCCAGACCAGCGAGAAGCCAATGGCCACAGCCACGTAGACGCCGCCCAGCATCAGCCCGAGGACCAGCTGCTGGACGAAGAGGCTCACCTCACCGGCTCCTACCCGGGTTTTTCGAAAAACCCGAGGTCGCCGCCCCCCAACGGCCCCGATTCTTCGAAAAACCCGGGCTGGTCGGTCTGGACGCTAGCGGGAGCTCCAGGCGGGCGTTGGGTACTGGGCCTGCTTGTCGGCGACCTCGGCGGGATAGACGGTGTGGTGCTTGCCGTCGGTCTGGATCTGCTCCACGACCATGGGTTTGGTCACGTTGACGCCCCGGATGTCGAACTTGATCTCGCCGAAGAAGGTCATCACGTCCAGCGCCGCCAGCGCGTCGCGGACCTTGTCGGCATTTGTGACGGTGCCCGCATTCTCGATCGCCTTCTGCAAGGCGAGGCAGGCCGCCGTCGACTCCGCGACGTGGTAGTCGGGGTCGTCCTGGCTGTTGAACATCGACTTATACGTGCTCACGTAGTCCGCCACCGACAGGTAGAAGCTGGGCTTGTATTTCACCTGCGGCGTCCATTGCGATCCGTCCATCACGTAGTAGGAGTCCTTACCCAGAGCCGTGATGAAGTCGGGCGTGGAGGGGCCCACGGAGTACGCGAACAGCTTCGCGTTGAGCTGCAAGTCCTTGGCGGATTTGTTGATGGCGATGGCCTCGGCCAGGTGCCCCGAATTGAGCAGCATGTCCGGGTTCTTTGCCTTGGCCGCCGCGACCAGGCTGGAGACATCGGTTGAGCCGTTCGGGTACTTCTGGTTGTAGACCACGCTGAAGCCCTTGCTGGACGCGTAGTCGTTGACCGCGGCCGCGACCTCCTGGGAGAAGCTGTCGTCGGCCGCCAGCATGGCGATGGTGCTGGGCTTCGGACTCAGCGTGGCCGCCAGGTCGAGCACGCCCTGCAGGTACTTGTTGGCGGGCGAGAGCACGCCGAACGTGTACTTGTAGCCCTTGCTGAAGATGGCCTGGGCGGCACCGTTGCCCTCCACCATCGGGATGCTGTTCTTCTCCGCGATCACGGCGTCGCTGGCCGTCGGCCCCGACCCGTAGGGCCCGAGCAGGAACTGCACCTTCTTGTCCGTGATCAACGACTGCGTCAGCCGGGCCGAGATGTCGGGCTTGCTCTGGTCGTCTTCGTAGAGGATCTGGACCTTGTGCTTGACGTTCTTGACGTTGATACCGCCCTGCTGGTTGATCCAGGTCAGCCACATGTCGTAGCCCTGCTTGGCCAGTCCTCCCTCCTTGGAAGAACTC
This sequence comes from Candidatus Dormiibacterota bacterium, assembly GCA_036378695.1. Taxonomy (GTDB): domain Bacteria; phylum Chloroflexota; class Dormibacteria; order Dormibacterales; family Dormibacteraceae; genus CF-28. The sequence goes on along the minus strand of DASUVY010000080.1, from coordinate 7,164 downwards.
CCGGTCAAGGAAAGCGGCGCCCCGATGATGATGTCGGCACCGGTGGTGGTGGTGCTGCCGCCCCCGCTGGCGCCGCCGCAGGCGACCAGCAGAGAGATTGCCGCCAGGCCGCTCAGGAATGCTCGCATTCTTCCTCCTCCAGGAGCTGATTATGGATTTTGCGAACGCTCGCGGCGCCGGCGCTCGAGCTCGGCCGCCATCTCCCAGTGCCGGGGGTCGGCCCAGGCCCGAGCGAAGTCCCGCACGGCGTCCGGCTCGAGGTCGGGACGGCTGCCGGGCAGGGCCGCGTCCACCGCGCGCTTGATGCCCGCCAGCGCCGGCCGCGGGGCCCGCGCCACCTGCTCGGCCAGCTCGCGCCAGCGCGCCTCGAAGCGGTCGCGGGGCACCGATTCCTCGACCAGCCCCATCTCGGCAGCCTCGCGGCCGCTGAGAACGGTTCCCGTGGTGAGCAGGTACAGCGCCCGCCCCCGACCGACCAGGGCACAGAGGCGCTCGATGCCACCCCAGGCCGGCAGCACTCCCAGCAAAACCTGGGTGAAGCCGATGCGCGCGTCATGGGCGGCGATCCGGTAATCGCAGCCGACCGCGACCTCCGCCCCGCCCCCGATCGCCGCCCCGTTCACGGCGGCGATCACCGGGATGGGCAGCCCGGCGATCCGGTCCAGGGTGCGGCGCATGCGCACCGCCATGTCCGCCGCGAAGTCCTCACCGGTCACCGTCTCCAGCTCGCGCAGGTCGCCCCCGGAGACGAAAGCCCGGTCGCCGGCCCCGGTCAGGACGGCGCAGCGCACGCCCTCCTCCCCGGCCAGCCCGGCCAGGGCGGCGTCGAGCTCGGCCATGGTGCCCAGGCCGATGGCATTGCGAGCGTGCGGGCGGTCGATGGTGAGCACGGCCACGGCGCCGTCGCGCTCGATCCTGATGTCGGGCATCAGGCCTTGCTGAGCGCCTTCACGACGGCGGCTTGCAGCGCCGCGGCGTTGGCGGACCGGTTCTCCAGGTTGACCTGGTACAGCGTGAGCACGTCCGCCGGCTGCCGCGCGCGGTGGGAGAGGGCGTCGGGCTTGACGCCGGCCCGGATCTCCGCCTCCTCGGGCAGCGCCGATAGCTGGATCCTGGTGCGCGCGAGCCGGCGGCGGGCGTCCGGCGAAAGGCTGGCGCGTGCCCGCTCCACCAGCTTGGAAAACTCCGCCGCCGTGACGCGGGCCGGCAGCGGCTTCCGCTTCGACAGCTCGGACGCGCGCCGGAAGGCCTGGTCGCTGGCCTGGGGGAGGCCGGCGTGGCGGCTGACGCGCGCCAGCAGCCACCAGGCCTCGGCGTCGCGGGGCGCGTACTCGCAGGCCGACTGGGCGCGCTCCAGCGCGTCATGGATCTCGCCCCGCTCGTACAGGTCGCGGGCTCGCTGGAGAGCGTCCATGGCCGCCGTACTGTAACCAACTCGACATGCGCTTCTTCCGACCGGTTCCGCGTATCGCCCTGGCCGCACCGGAGCACGCCTCCGAGCTGGCGGAGGTCCTGCGCGCAGCCTGGGAGCCGCACCGCGCGCAGCTAAGCGACGCGCTCTGGGAGGAGCTCACGCCGGCGCCGGCCGAGGTGGCCGCCTGGCTGCGCGGGGGCTTCGAGGTCTACCGGGTCAGCTACGAGAACAAGCCGGTGGGCGCCGTGCGCGTCGCCTTCCCCACGGGCGCCTGCGTACTCGACCGACTGGCGGTGACGCCGGAGCAGCGGCGTCGCGGCTTTGGCGAGTACATCGCGGAGCATGCCCTGAGCAGGGCCCGCCGCGCGGGCGCGGGGCGGGTCTGGGCGTGCGTGCCCGAAGGTGTCATCGAGGGCCTCCGACTTTTCCGCAAGCTCGGTTTCACACAGATGTCCGTGCAGGAGGGCAGCCTGCGCCCGGGACGCGTCGTGCTCCTCGACCGCGCGCTGTAGAGTCGGCGTCATCCGCACGGAGCCCCGCACCGTCGAAGAGCAGTTCCTGGCCACCACCACGCGCTCGCGCGAGCTCTACGAGCAGGCCCTGCAGGTGATGCCGGGCGGGGTCACGCGCACCAGCATCTTCAGCGAGCCCTACCCGATCTACGCCGAGCGCGGCGAGGGCTGTCGGGTCTGGGACGCCGACGGGACCCGCCGCCTCGACCTCGTCGTCAACTACACCGCGCTCATCGCGGGCCACGCCCACCCGGCGGTCGTCAAGGCGATCGCCGAGCAGGCGGCACGGGGCACGGCCTTCGCCGCCCCCAACCCGCCCGAGGTCGCGCTGGCGCGCGAGCTGGTGGCGCGCGTGCCCTCGTTGGAGCAGGTCCGCTTCACCAACTCCGGGACCGAGGCCACCATGATGGCCCTGCGCCTGTCCCGCGCCTTCACCGGCCGGGCCAAGTTCGCCAAGGTGGAGGGCGGCTACCACGGCAGCCACGACCTGGTGCAGGACCCGGAAGCGGCCGGCACCCTGGCCGCGGTGGGAGAGCTGGCGGTCGTCATCCCCTACAACGACCCGGTCCAGGCCGCCGCCCTGATCGACCGCCACGGCCGCGAGCTGGCCGCCGTGATCGTGGAGCCCGTCCTCGGCTCCGGCGGCATGATCCCGGCCGACCCGGAATACCTGCAGGCGCTGCGCGAGGCCTGCGACCGGCACGGGATCCTGCTCGTTTTCGACGAGGTGATCTCCTTCCGCGTAGCCCGCGGCGGCGCCCAGGAGCTCTACGGCATCCGGCCCGACCTGACCACCATGGGCAAGGTGATCGGCGGCGGGCTGCCGGTGGCCGCGTTCGGGGGCCGCGCCGACGTGATGGAGCTGCTGGATCCGCGGCGGCCCGGCTTCCTGCCCCAGGCGGGCACGCTCAACGGCCACCCCCTGGGCATGGCCGCCGGGCTGGCCACGCTGGAGCTGCTGACGCCCGAGGTCTACGCCGAGCTCGACCGCCGCGGCGAGCGCACCCGCGGAGGCCTGCGCGCGCTCTTCGCCGAGCACGAGGTCCCCGCCCAGGTCACGGGCGTGGCCTCGCTGATGCAGGTCCACTTCACCCCCGAGCCCGTGCGCAGCCACCGGGAGGTGCAGCGCACGGACGCGCGCATGCGCAAGGAGTTCGTGATGGGGCTCTGCAACCACGGCGTTCTGCTCAACTCGCGAGGCATGGCGGCCCTTTCGACGCCGGTCGGCGACGCCGAGGGCGACGAGTTCCTGGACGCCGTCGACACGGTGCTGAGCGAGCGCCGGGCTCGAGGCTGAGCCCGGGACGAGGCCGTTTGTATACATTCGCGCCTCTTCAGGGGCGCGGCAGCTATGGATTTGTATACAAATGGCCGCCTACGGAGGCCAGGGCTCGAGGCTGAGCCGGGCGTCGGGGGCGCGCACCGCGATGGCCGCGGCGTAGCCGTCCGGCACGGCCGGCCGGAGCAGCGTCCAGCCGCGCCAGTCCAGCTCGTCCAGCCCGGCCGCGATGCCTTCGCCCGTGGCCTTGCGGTAGGCCTCCTTCTGGGTCCAGAGCTGAAAGAACAGAGCCAGCCGGGCGGCGCCGGTCAGGGCCTCTAACTCCGCCCGCTCGGCGGCCGCGAAGTAGCGCTCGGCGGAGGGCGGCTCGGCCAGCCGGGCCTCGATGCGCTCGAGGTCGGCGCCCACGTCCGTGCTCTCGGTGACCGCGACCAGGGCCAGGCCGGCGCTGTGGGCGAGGCTGAAGCGCAGCGGCCGTCCCACCAGCTCCGGCCGCCCTGCCGGCCCCCGCCCGAATCCGAGCGAGGCTGGGTCGCGATCCAAAACGTGGCCCAGGACCCGGCGCAGGGGGTCGCCCGGCGCCGCCGGCAGGACCCAGGCCCGGACCTCGGTCAGATCGTGGCCGCCAGGCCCGCCACGGTGGGGTGCTCGAAGAGCGCCCGCAGCGGCACCTCCACGCCCAGGCGGTCGCGCGCCCGGGAGACCACCTGGGTGGCCAGCAGCGAGTGGCCGCCCAAATCGAAGAAGTTGGTGCGCACACCCACCCGGGGCAGGCCCAGCACCTGGCTCCAGATCTCGGCCAGCGTCGCCTCGACCGGGTTGCCGGGCGCCACGTACTCCTCCTCGACCGGCGCCGGCGGCGGTTCGGGCAGCGCCTGCAGGTCGACCTTGCCGTGGGCGGTGAGCGGCATCCATTCCAGGTGGACGAGGGCGGCCGGGACCATGTAGTCCGGCAGCGCCTCGCGCAGCCAGGCGCGCACCTCGCCGAGGTCGACGGACTCGCCGGCGCGGGTCGTGAACCAGCCCACCAGCCGCCGCTCCTCGGCTTCGCCGCGAGCCAGGACCACGGCGTCGGCTACTGCCGGGTGGCGTCCCAGGCGCGCCTGGATCTCGCCCAGCTCGATGCGGAAGCCGCGGATCTTGACCTGGTGGTCGAGGCGGCCCAGGAAGTGCAGCTGGCCGTCGTCGGACCAACGCACCAGGTCCCCTGTGCGGTAAAGGCGCCCGCCCGGCGTGAAGGGGTCGGGCAGGAAGCGCTCGGCGGTCAGCTCCGGGCGGTTGAGGTAGCCGCGGGCCACGCTGGCCCCGCCCAGCCAGAGCTCGCCGGCCACGCCCACCGGCACCGGCTCGCCGCGGCGATCGAGGACGTAGGCGGTGACGTTGGGCAGCGGGCGGCCCAGCGGGCTCACGCCGTGCCGCTCGCGCTCGCGGCCGTTGACCGCAAAGGTCAGGACGCCGACCGTGGTCTCGGTGGGGCCGTAGTGGTTGAAGACCCGCAGGCCGGGCCGCAGCGCCGGTAGCCTGCGCACCCAGTCCCACTGCGAGCCCTCGCCGCCGATCACCAGCCAGCGCCGGGGCAGCACCGCCGCCGGGCGCTCGGGCAGCGCCTTCTGGAGGGCCGCCAGGTGGGAGGGCGCGATCTTCAGGTAATCGATGGGATGGCGCGCGAAATAGGCGGCCAGCGCCGCGGCGTCGGCGGCCGTGCGGCGGTCGATCAGGTGCAGGCAGCCGCCGCTCAGCAGCGAGCCCCAGAGCACCGTGACCGAGGAGTCGACGGTGAGCGGCTGCAGCATGGCGTAGGCGGCGCCAGGCTGGACGCCCACCCGGGCGGCCACGCCCAGGCTGTAGTTGAGGACCTGGCGGTGCTCGACCAGCACGCCCTTGGGGTTGCCCGTCGAGCCCGAGGTGTAGATCACGTAGGCCAGGTCGTCGGGAGCGGAGCACTCGGTCTCCGCCTCTGCCGCCGGCGGCGCGGCGTCCATCACCAGCAGCCGGATCCCGGGCAGGTCGGGCGCGCAGTCGGAGCGCGTGAGCACCACCGGGCAGCGCGCGTCCTCGGCCATGAAGCGCAGGCGGGCGGCCGGGAAGGTCGGGTCCATGGGCACGTACGCGGCGCCGGCGCGGAGGACCGCCAGCACCGCGACCACCATCTCCGGCGTCCGCTCCAGGCAGATGCCGACCAGGTCGCCCCGGCCCACGCCCTGGGCGGCCAGGCGCCGCGCCCAGCCCAGCGAGGCGGCATCCAGCTCGACGTAGGTGAGAGTTCTCCCCTCACCAACCAGAGCCGGCGCCGAGGGTGTGGCCGAGGCCTGGGCCGCGAAGACGTCCTGGAGGCAGCGGTCGACGTCCAGCCGGGTGCGGGTCCGGTTCCAGGCCCGCAGCAGCCGGCGCCGTTCGGCGTCGCCCATCATGGGCAGCGCCGACACCGGCCGCGCGGGGTCGTCACAGGCGGCTTCCAGGAGCTCGCGGTAGTGGCCGAGGAGGCGGCGCGCGGTCGCCTCCTCGAAGATCTCGGGGCTGTACTCCAGCGTGAGGCGCACGCCGCCGCCCTGCTCGGCGGCGGTCAGCGTGAGGTCGAACTTCGACTCCCCGCCCTCCAGCGCCCAGTGGATGCGGCGCAGGTCGCCGCGGCCGGCCTTGTTCAGCCGCCCCGCCAGCGCCTGCAGGGCCGGGTCACGCGTGTTCTGCATCACGAACATGACCTGGAAGAGCGGCGACCGCGAGAGGTCGCGGGAGGGCGCCAGCTCCTCCACCAGCCGTTCGAAGGGCAGCTCCTGGTGCTCGAGGGCGCTGAGCGTCTCCTCGCGGACGCGCCGGAGCAGCTCCCGGAAGCTGGGCTCGCCGGCGAGGTCGGCGCGCAGCACCAGGGTGTTCACGAAGAGCCCCACCAGGCCGGCGAGCTCGGCCCTTGAGCGGCCCGCCACCGGCGTGCCGACCAGGATGTCCTCCTGACCCGAGTGCCGCGCGAGCAGGACGTGGAAGCCGGCCAGCAGGACCATGAAGAGCGTCGCCTCCGCCGCCTGAGCCAGCACGCGCAGGCGCCCCGTGAGCTGGCGCGACAGCGGCATGGTCAAGCGCGCGCCCTGGCTGCTCTGGACCGGCGGCCGGGGCCGGTCGGTGGGCAGGTCGAGGGAGGCCGGCGCGCCCGCCAGGCGCTGCCGCCAGTACTCGAGGTCGCGCGCCAGGGCCGGGCTGTCGAGCTGCCGCCGCTGCCAGGCCGCGTAGTCGGTGTATTGGAGGGGCAGAGGCGGCAGGTCGGGCACCTGGCCCGCCTGGCGCGCGGCGTAGGCGGCGCGCAGCTCGATGTCGAGCACCTGCAGCGACCAGCCGTCGGCGACGATGTGGTGCACCGCCAGGAAGAGGAGCGAGCGCTCCGGGGTCAGGCGGATCAGCAGGGCTCGCAGCAGCCGGCCGCGGCCGAGGTCGAAGGGCCGCCGGTAGGCCTCCCCCGTCAGTCGCCCGGCCTCGCGCGCGCGCTCCTCCGGCTCCAGCGAACGCAGGTCGAAGGTCGGGACCTCCAGGTTCAGGGCGGGCGCCACCCGCTGCACTGGCCCGTGAGCGGTCTCCTGGAAGCTGGTGCGCAGGGCAGCGTGGCGTTCCACCACGTCGGCCAGCGCACGCTTCAGCGCCGCCTCGTCGAGCGGGCCTCTGAACTGGAAGGCGGCCGGGATCGTGTAGGCGGCGCTGCCCGGCGAGAGCTGGTCCAGGAACCAGAGCCGGCGCTGCGCAAAGGAGAGCGGGTGCCTGCCGCCCGCTTCTTCATCGGTCGCCTCCGGGCCCGGCTCGGCCGCATAGTCGCCGTGCTCGAGGTCGCGGACGGCCGCCGCCAGCTCGGCCACGGTGGGCCGCTCGAAGATCAGGCGCAGGGGGACCTCGCGCTGCAGGGCCTCCCGCGCCCGAGCCGCCACCTGGGTCGCGGTCAGGGAGTGGCCGCCGAGCGCGAAGAAACCGTCGTGGAT
>DASUVY010000079.1:0-21639 GCA_036378695.1 Candidatus Dormiibacterota bacterium | reverse complement strand
CGGGCCCCAGTCACCCGGGGCCGGGGGCGGCGGCGGGAGAGGCTGGCCGGGAGCCATGGGCGCCGTCGTGAAGGCCGCCGGCGGCGGAGGCGGGGGTGGCGGAGGCGGTGGGGGCGGCGGCGGCGGGGGTGCGCCGCCGTGAGCGGCGACCGCGGCGTCGGCGATCGCGGTGGCGCCCTTCAGGTCGGCCCCGTCGCGCTGCGCCGCATAGCCGGCTTGGGCGAAGGCGTGGGCCTTCTCGCGCTCCATGCCCATGTCGACGGCGGCCACCGCGAACCAGGCGCTGTAGGCCTGGCGGGTTTCGTCGACCGGCGTGGTGTCGCCGACCCTCAGCGCCTCGCGGGCGGCGTTCTCGACCTCCGGCGGCGACAGCCCCGCCTCAGAGGCGGCGGTCGCCTGCCGGGCAGCGCCGTGGGCACGGCCGAAATCAGCCTTCTGCCGCTTGGCCCAGGCAAACCACTCGGCGTGGGCGCGCACCGCGTCGGTGACCGGCGGCGGCGGGCGCTTCTGGCTGGCGTCCGGCTTGGGAGTCTCCACCACCTCCCACGACGGCTTGGTCGGCTGCGACGGTGGCGGTGGTGGGGGCGGAGGCGGCGGTGGCGGCGGAGGCGGAGGTGGCTCGGAGATGACGAGATGTTACGAAAGGTCAGGCCAGTCGCAAAACGGACTGCGCGATGGCCCAGCCGCTGTGGTTGCGCTTGGCGCGGTACATCGCGCTGTCGGCCGCCAGCAGCAGCTCGGCCGGGTTGCGGCCGTCGGCCGGAAAGACCGCGATGCCGATGCTGAGCCCGATCGGGCGCAGCTGGCCCTCGATCTCGAAGGGCTGCTCCATGACCTCCAGCAGCTTGAGCGCGGTGGCCTGGGCGCCCGCCTCGTCCTGCTCGGCGAGCAGGATGGCGAACTCGTCGCCGCCCAGCCGGGCCAGGGTGTCGGAGTCGCGGAGCGTGGTGCCCAGGCGGTCGGTCAGCCTGCGCAGGACCTCGTCGCCGGCGGCATGGCCGAGCTCGTCGTTGACCGGCTTGAAGCGGTCGAGGTCCAGCATCAGGACGGCCAGCTTGCCGCGCCGCCGGTGCGCGGCGCGCACGGCCTGGTCGAGGCGGTCGTCGAAGAGGCTGCGGTTGGGTAGGCCGGTGAGCGCATCGTGGCCGGCGCGGTGCAGGAGGTCGAACTCCTGGCGCTTGCGATGGTCGATGTCCTCGATCATGGCCACGAAGTAGTCGACGGCGCCGTCCACGTGGTGCACGGGCGAGACCGTGAGACTGCCCCAGAAGTGCGAGCCGTCGCGGCGCTGGTAGCGCGTTTCCACCGCCACCCGTTCGCGGCGACCCGTCACCAGCTCGCCGTAATGGCCGGTCTCGGGTGTGAGGTCACGGTAGGGCCGGCCGTCCAGCTCGCCGGAGCTGTAGCCGAGCATGCGCTCCAGGCTGGGGTTGGCCTCCAGGATCACGCCGCCGGTCGAAAGTCGGCAGATGCCGATCGGCGAGCGCTCGAAGACGCTGACCATGTCCGCCGAGCTCGTCTGCCAGGCGGCCAGGGCGCGGGCCAGGCTGCCCACTTCGTCGAGCCGTTCGGAGTAGGGCACTCTGGTCGTCTGGCCGGCGGCCAGCTCCTCGGCGGCGTGGGTGAGGCGGCCCAGCGGGCGGACCACGCTCTGCATCACGGCCGCGGCCAGGACCAGCAGCACCAGCGCCTCCAGCGCGAGGCCGCTGTAGAAGATCTGGTTGTGGCGCGTGGACTGCCGCTCGACGGCCGCCGCCGCGGTGGCGGTGGCGCGGCGAACCTGGTCGGCGAAGTTTTGGTCGGCGGCCGTGAAGGCGGCCAGGAGCGCGGTGCCCTCGGCGTCCTGCTGCGCGTCGGCCGGGTGCCCGGCGGCCGCCTCGGCGGTGGTGCGGCGCTGGGTGGCCCAGGCCTGCCAGGCCAGGGCGGCCTCCGTCACCGGCCGCGCCTGGGCGGCGATCCCGAGCTGCGCCGACTCCTCGTGGATGCGGGCCAGGCTGTCGGCGACCTGGCCGTAGCCGGACAGGTAGTCGCCGAGCAGGGCTTCGCGGCCGCCCCCCAGACCGCGCAGGGTGTTGGGGTCGAGGGTCAGAGCCTGGACGTAGGTGGTCAGGCCGGCGTTCTGGGTGTTCAGGCCCGCGGCCAGGGCGAGGTTGTCGGTGTCGAGCGCGCGGTAGGTGCCGAGCTGGGCTTCGGCGTCGCTCAGCGAGTGGGCGTCGGCGGCCTCGAAGACGCCCAGGGCGGCCAGGACTGTGATGCCGATCGCCAGTGCGGCCAGCGCCCGATCGCGCAGCGAAACAACGGCGGAACGCCGCCTTTTCCCTCCCATCCTCTCAGCACGGCAGCATAAGCGCGCCGCGCGCGCACGCGTCCCCTATAAATGTGGGGCGCCGGGCGGGACGATCGCGCGCACCTTATCGACCAGGGTCGTGGGCGTGGTCGCCGACTTGATCAGGAATTCGCGGGCGCCCAGCGCCAGGCCGCGGCTGATCATGTGGCTGTCGCTGTAGTTGGAGAGGATCAGCACCGGCGGCTTTTGGGGGTCGGAGCTCAGGTTCTCGAGCACGTCCAGGCCCTCCATGATGGGCAGCCGGAGGTCCAGCAGGACCAGGTCGGGCCGGCGCTCGCGGATCGCCTGCAGGCCCTGCTTGCCGTCGGTGACGGTCTCCACCTGGTAGCCCTCGCGCTCCAGCTGGTAGCGGTACATGTCGGCGATCATGCGGTCGTCCTCGACCAGCAGGATGAGCGGGCGCTTGGGGCGGCCGCGCGCCAGGAAAGGCAGCGACGCGCTGTGCTGCTGCCGGCTCGGGAAGGTGGCGATCATTGGGTCAGGGGCACCGCGAAGCGGAAGGTGCTGCCCTTGCCGGGGGTGGAGCTGACGGTGACGTCGCCGCCCTGCATGCGCGCCAGCTGGCGGCTGAGGTAGAGGCCGAGGCCGGTCCCGCCGATGTGGCGGGTTTCCAGGTTGGCGATGCGGCCGAAGCGCGTGAAGAGCCGGTCCATCTCCTCGGGCGCGATGCCGACGCCCTGGTCGCTGACCTCGACCACGGCCATGCCGCCCTCACGGGTCACAACGCAGCGGACCTCGCCGCCGCGGGGGGAGTACTTGATGGCATTGCTGAGCAAGTTGGTCAGGATAGTGCTCACGCGCTCGGGGTCGACGGTCGCGCGCACCTCCTGGGCTGGGGTCTCGACCTTGAGCTTGTGCTCCTTGTCGGTGAGGGGCGCGATCACCTCGACCGCCTTCTTGGCGAGCTCCCTCAGATCGGTCTCCACGGGGTGCAGCTCGAGGCGGCCCTCCTCCAGGCGAGCGGCCTCGATCATCTGCTCGATCAGGGCGTTCATCTCGTCCGCCTTGATCTGCAGGGCCGGCAGCACGCGGTTCAGCTCCTTGCTGACCGCGCCCAGGCTGCCGCTGGCGAGCATGTCGAGGTAGCCGCGAATCAGGGTGATGGGGCCGCGCAGCTCGTGGCTGGCGAGGTTCAGGAACTCCGTCTTGGCGCGCTCCAGGGCGGCGATGCGCTCGGTGAGGATCGCCCTGTCGAGCGCGACGGTGATCGAGGTGGCGTAGCCGCCCAGCCACTGCAGCTCGTCGGAGCCGAAGTACGGGGTGTAGGGGCCGCTGAGCACGATCAGTGCGCCGGTGCCGGCGTCCAGGGGGAGGGGGAGGATCATGGCGCTGCCGGGCTGCTCGGCGTCGGTGAGGCGGACGATGCGGCCGGCGGGCTCGCGCTCGAGGTCGTGGAGGAGGCCCTTGACGCTGTCCGGCCACACCCCGTGCGCGGCCAGGGGGGAGCCGTCGCTGTCGGCGATCAGGGCGGCGTCCGCGCCGACCAGGCGCTGCGCCCACTCCAGCGCGCGCTCCGCCATGACCTGGCGGCTGGGACTGAACAGGATGAGGTCGCGGATCGCCAGGCGGAGGGCCTCGGCCTCACGGTCGCGCCAGGTCCGGCGCAGCCAGACCGGGGGCGAGAGGCTGGCGTAGATGAGGGGGACGCTCACCAAGGCCAGGAGCTGAGTGGCCAGCTGGACGTCGGGGTTGTTGGCCAGGGCCGGCGCGGCGCCCGCCACCAGGAGGATCAGGACCAGCAGCCCGAAGCCGACCGAGAGGGACTGGAGGCGCGCGCGCTGGACCGCGGGCCGGTTGCGGCTGGCCCAGGCGAAACGGATGACGGGGTCCAGGACGCAGAGGCCCCAGGCCAGGATGAACTCGATCACGATCGCCTGGCGGAGCCAGGCGGGCGTGCCCGTATGGGCGCTCGGTGGGGCGCCGATCCGGGTGGCGATGGCCACCACTCCGGTCGTGAGGAGGAGGGCGACCACCGCGACGTGCGCGCGCGCGTCCAGGGGGATGAAGGTGGCGCGGAAGCGGAGCAGCGCGTAGCCGCTGAGCAGGAAGAGGGCAAGGTCGAGGTCGCCCAGCAGCTCGAAGGCGGTGGGGTGTTCTACCGAGGTCTGCACTCGGCCCAGAAGGCTGACGGCGCTGAGGGAGCCGATCGCCAGGGCGAGCCAGCCACTCGAAGCGTTGCGGTCCCGCAGCCAGGCGCGCAGGGCGAGGAGGCCGAGGAGGATGAAAAGGAGGCTGACCAGGAGTTGGACCAGTGACAGCAGCGGGTTCACCTGAGTGCCGCCGATGATGGTAAGGCCACCGCGCCGGTATCACGGCATCCAGCGCGGGGCCGGGTCGGCCCGCGGAAGAGGCAGAACTACAATGGCCGGGTCGTGGGCCCGTAGCTCAGCTGGGAGAGCACCAGCCTGGCAGGCTGGGGGTCAGGGGTTCGAATCCCCTCGGGTCCACCAATGTCCTGTCTCAAGACATGAGAACGCCTATTGCAAGGCATCCTCCACAGGTCAGCGTGCTCTGGTGGCCTTGTGGACCTCGCCACTCATGGTCCTCGCCAGTTTCATGGCCAGTGGTGTCCGGCACCGGGGATGGCACCTTAACGGGCCTGCTTGACTCGAATTTTCGAGTGGGCGAACATTTGCTCGACCGATGTCGCCGAGCAACTTTTACCCCAAGGGAGACTGACATGGCCCTATACGACGTGAAGGCGCTCGCAGTGCATCCGCAAACGGGCGAGATCATCGCAGGCCCACGTGTCGAGAGGATCGACACCGACACCAACCCTCTGTTCAGTCATTGCCGGAGCCAGTGGGACGTGGAGGATGCGTACGAAGCGTTTTGGAACCGACTCAACGACAGTTGGGAGACCGATCCCCCGCCCGCCAAGGAGAAGGTGAAGGTGTTCAGTGTGGAGCGTGTGGCACTACCGCCAGCATGGTGGGCGACGCTGAGCAGTGGCCAACAAGGCAGCCGCCATAGGTGAGGTCGCCTGCCCTGGCTTCGGAATTCCAGGCAGGCGCGAAAGCGGTCGCCGTCTATTGCGAGGCCGCTGTGCCGCCAGAGCTTCGCAACGAGGTTCGGTGCGAGGTCGTCGCGGCTCGAAGGATGGCGACGATTCTCGAGTTGCGACCGCCCTGGCCAGGCAGCCCCGGCTCCGAATGGACGTCTCATCCTGTTGCGCGCCTACGCCTGGAACCGACGGGACTCTGGTCGCTCTGGTGGTTCCGCCGAGGGCGATGGGTTAGGTTCGAGGTACGCCCGACGAGGACGGTCCAGCCCCGGCTACGCGCGGTCGAAACAAATCGAAGACGAGGCTTCCGAACGCGGCGCGTGGCCTCTTCACTGCAGCGACCAGGATGCCGCGGGTCCGCCCTGGACCCGCGGCTCGCCGAGCAACCGAATCAGGATGCCGCTGCCTGCCTGACAGCAGCCGACGCCAGCGGAAACCGCCCGACCAGGAGCAGCCGCACTCCCATGACCAGCGCCCAGAGTGGAATCGCGAATGACGGGAAGAACGCCGGCGCCCCGACCGCCATCACGGCGACCACCATCGTCGTCCATCGCAACCAATTGGGTAGCGTCCCGCGCGAGGCGATGACGAGCGTGAAGAGCGAGAAGCCGAGCAGCACTCCAGCCGACCCCCAGATCACGTTGAGTGAGGTGTCCGACAGGACATAGGTCGTCGCGTGCGAGATCTTGGCGTCAGTGCCGCCCTCAACCGCCGCGAGAGCGACCCCGGTGACCATGCCCCAGCCGACCGCCAGCGCCGCCGCCGAGGCCAGCCCGGACCCCCAGAACACCATCGCGCTGAGCGAGGCCTCCGAACCTGAGGCGACCGCTTTGCGCAGGTACGCGAGCAGGTAGATCAGCCCCAACACTCCGAGCATGGCCAGGTAGCCGGAGATGATCACAACCGGCAGATGGCCGCTCTCGCCGTAGCTCGCCACCGTTGGGTCGTCATAGTTCCCGCCCGGCGCGTTGATGAAGCCCATGGCGAAGGCGGTCAGCACTCCAAACGCGATCGCTGAGAGCCCAGCGACCGCAGAACCCTTCTGCGACATTTCGTGTGTTCCTCCAACTGGAATTCGCGTCCCGCGCGGTTGGCGGGCTCGGTGACAGCAGGGTCACCGCGAATTGGCTCAGGGACCAGCCGGCCAACACCCGATCTGGCCGCGAAAATGCGACCGGCTCGGCCTGGGTGCAGGTACCCACCGGCAGGGAGTGGCCACCCCCTTCTCGCGCGCGCGCGCCGATGGCACACTCCAGCGCGATGCCCGTGTCAGTGGTGCTGGCCGAGGACAACTACCTGGTGCGCGAGGGCGTCCTCCGGCTCCTCGAATCGCAGCAGCAGGTCGAAATCGTCGCGGTCAGCCAGGATCTCCCCTCGCTGCAGGAGGCGGTCGACGCGCACCGTCCGGACGTGGTCGTGACCGACATCCGGATGCCACCCAGTAACACTGACGAGGGCATCCAGGCCGCCGATGCGTTCCGCGACAGCAATCCGAACCTCGGCGTGGTCGTGCTCAGTCAGTACGACGAGCCCGAATACGCGCTGAAACTGCTCGCGAGAGGCGCGGCCGGACGCGCCTACCTGCTCAAGCACCGGCTCGTCGACCCTGCCGATCTCCTTCATGCCATCAACGAGGTCGCTGCCGGCCGATCGGTGATCGACCCCCAGGTAATCGAGGGCCTGGTCGCGGCGCGCAACCGGTTCGCCAGGTCGGCGCTCCACGAGCTGAGCCCGCGCGAGCTGGACGTGCTCCGCCTGATGGCACAGGGCAAGAACAACGAAGCGATCGCCGAGACGCTCCACATCTCCGTCCGCGTCGTCGAGAAGCACATCAACGCGATCTTTTCCAAGCTCGGCGTCGGCGAAGAAGCCGACTCCCATCGCCGCGTCAAGGCGGTGCTCATCTACCTGTCGCGAGCCGATAGTGAAGCGTGAGCTGACGTCCGACTCCGGCCCTTGGGCCGCGGCAGTCACGATCGGGATCTGGGCGTTCGGACTCTGGATGCTCTATCACGGCCCGGCCGGCCTGCCGCCCATCCCGCCCGACGGCGTGCTCTGGGCCGCGCCCTTCGTGGGCTCGGCGGCGATCGGCGGCCTGATCACGGCTCAAAAGCCGACCAACCGCATCGGTTGGCTGCTGATCGCAGCTGGCCTGCTGCAGGGCCTGGGCCTCTTCGCCTCCACCCTTTTTCGCTATCTCTATGCCGCCGGCGCCAGCCCGGCCGCGGTGGCCTGGCTGACCGTCGCCGCCGGCAGCCTGTCTCCTCTCTCATACGGCGCGCTGGCCCTCATCCCGCTGACCTTTCCCAGCGGCCGGCTGCTTTCGCCACGCTGGCGCTGGCTGGCCGCGGCCGTAGTGGCATTCGCACTGCTCGGCGTGGCGGACAACGCCGTCAGCCCGGATCGGCCGCTTCCGGGCGGACTTCCCATCAGCCCACTGGCCAACCGTGCACTGGCTCACCTGCTTGATCTGGCCACGTCGTTCCCGCTCGAGGGGCTGGTTTTCTTGACAGCGGCCTCATCGTTGCCGTTTCGGTACGTCCGCGGCGATGCGGTGGTCCGCCAGCAGATGAAGTGGTTTGGGCTTGGCATCGGTCTGCTGGTCGTCTGCCTGGTTCTGCGCGGATTAGGCGATGCCGGTGTGCCTTCCACCTCCTGGTCTCCGGTGGTCGGTACCGCCATCGTCACGCTCGGCCTGCTGGGCCCTCCGGCCGCCATTGGAATCGCGATCCTGCGCCACCGCCTCTTCGACGTTGACCTGCTGATCACGCGGGCGCTGGTGTATGGAACACTCGGCGCGGTTGTGACCACGGTCTACCTGGGGTTCGTGGTCGCGGCCGCTGAGCTCGTCGGCCATGCCGGGGGCAGCACAAATTTGGTGATCACTGTGGTGGCGACGATTGCCTTGGCGGCGGCATTCCAGCCGCTGCGGCAGTGGTTGACCGGCGTGGTCAACCGCCTTGTCTACGGCCGCCGCTACTCCCCGTACGACTCGTTGACCATGCTGGCGCGCCAGCTCGAAGGCAGCTACGCGCTGGATGGCGTCCTGCCTGTGATGGTGGAGGCCGTCGGCCGGGGCCTCCGCTGCCGTGCAGCTGCGGTCAGCATCGACGGCGGTCGGACGTTGTACTGGCCGGTCGACTCCGCCGCGCCGGAGGCCGCACCTGATCTCGAGGTCGCCATCTCCCATGGCGGCGAGCGCTACGGCGCGCTGGCCATCTGGGCTCACCCGGGCGAGCAGCTGGCCGCAGCCGAGAAGGGCATGCTCAGCGACCTCGCGCTCCAGGCGGGCCTCGTCCTGCACAACGCTCGCCTGCGGGGTGAGCTCGAGGAGCGTCTCGAAGAGCTGCGCGCCTCGCGGCGCCGGGTCGTGACGGCCCAGGACGCCGAGCGGCGGCGCCTGGAACGCGACCTTCACGACGGCGCCCAGCACGACCTCATCGCGCTGCTCATGAGGTTGAGCCAGGCCGAGGGAAAGGCCAGGACGACCGGCTCGGAGCTGGTGACCGAGCTCGGCGCCCTGCGGGCCGACGCAGCAGCGACGCTGGAGACCGTCCAGCGTCTCGCACGAGGCCTTTACTCGCCGCTGCTCGAGTCCCAGGGAGTCGCGGCTGCCCTGGCCGCGCAGTCGCGCCGCTTACCGATTCCAGTCGACATCGAAGCTTGCGCCGGCCGCTTCGCGCCCGAAGTCGAAACGGCCGTCTATTTCTGCTGCATGGAAGCTTTGCAGAACGTGGCCAAGCACTCCCAGGCGAAGCGAGCCTGGATCCGGATCAGCACAGACGACCACGGGCTCCACTTCGAGGTCGACGACGATGGCCGCGGCTTCGACCCGTCCACAGTGAACGGCGGCTCCGGAGTCCAGAACATGCGCGACCGCGTCGACGCCATCGAAGGCACGGTCAGGATACGTTCCGGTCCTCGCGGAACACGGGTAGAGGGCCTGATCCCGGTTTGACTGCACCCTCAGTGCAACACAGCGAGCGCGGTCGCGACCACCAGCGTTGCTGCGAGTCCGACGTTCACGAAGCGCGCTCTACGTGGCTCGCGGAGCAGGGGTGCAAGTGATCTACCCGCCAACAGCCAGGACGCGCAGATCGCGATGATCATGGCGGTCAGCAGAGCGATCTTGGCAGCCGCGTCCGTCGTTGCCGCCTCAGCGAGTCGGCTGCTGGCCAGGACCGCCGCGATTGCGACCCAGGCCTTCGGATTGGCGATTCCCAGCAGCAGACCACCAAGGGGCGAGAGGGCCGGCGGCGCGTGCGTTTGTTCCGAAAGTGGCGGCGCCGTAGCTATCTGGTAGGCGAGCCAAAGGATGTACGCGGCCGAGATCCAGATCAGGAGCGGACCGATCCTGGGGACAGCCAGGAGTGCCGCGGTGAACCCCAGCGCGACCGCGACGAGGACCATCGTGGTGCCGGCGATGACCCCGATCAGGTAGGGGAGCGAACGGCGCACGCCGTAAACCGAGCCCGCCGCGACCAGGCTCATCGTCGCCGGGCCAGGACTCCCCATGACCGCCAGGGAGATGAGGAGAAGTGGGCCGACCGACCCCCAGCCAACCGCCGCCAGCATCTACTCCTCGATGGCGCCTCCCTGGCGCCGGAGATGCTGCCGCAACGTGTAGGAGGGATCTTCAGCCCGCCGGCTCAGGAAGTCGTCGAACTGCGTCTGCTGCCGCAGGGTCTCACCGGCCCGGATCCGCCGGGCTTGCTCCCGCTCCGTGCGCCAGATCTCGTGCGCCGTCGCCAGCACTTGTGGGACCTGGTCGCTGGCCACGAAAAGCACGCCGTCGTCATCGCCGAAGACAAGGTCATCGCCGCTGACCAGGTGCGCACCGAAGCGTGCGCTGCTGAGCCCCTCAGGCTCGCGTTGATCGAGCCGCAGCGGGCCCGACGGGCAGCTGCCGTAGCTGAACACGGGCAGGCCGATCTCGGCCAGTTCCGCAGTGTCGCGGTGCAGCCCCCACACCACCAGGCCCGCCAGGTCGGCCGCCCTGGCCTCGAGCACCACCAGGTCTCCGATGCAAGCCTCGTCTGTGCGCCCGCCGTTGTCGATCACCAGGGCCTGGCCGGGTTCGGCCCGGCTCAGCGCTTCCAGGAACACGTCCACGCTGCCGTAGTGCCTCACCGGCAGCGCCACGCCCGCTATCCGGAATCCTGGGACGATCCCGCGGATGCCGGCCGGAGCCACCCGCAGCGGCACTTGGTTCCGGAGGCAAGCGTCCGCAACCAGGGCCGTGGACAGTGACGCGAACGACTCCAGCGCGCGACCGGCACCGCCGCTATACCGTTGGCTCATGCCAGCGACGCTAGAGGGCGTCGATGCAAGCCGTCTTGAACGATCCGGCAGGCGGCGGCCGGACCTGATCAGGTTTGGGCCGAGTGCGCACGGCATCGAACGCGCGGAGGTGCACCTGTCCAGCTGCGGATTCGAGCCTCACCGGCACGACACCTATGCGATCGGCGTCACCACGGTCGGCGTGCAGACATTTCGGTACCGCGGCGCGAGCCGTGTCTGCCTTCGCGGCCAGCTCCACATCCTCCATCCGGACGAGACCCATGACGGCGCTGCCGGCACGGACGAGGGCTTCGGCTACCGGATTCTCTACATCGCTCCAGAGCTGATCTGCGACGCGCTTGCCGGGCGCACGCTGCCCTTTGTCGCCGATCCAGTCCAAAACGTGCACCCGGGGGTTCGCCGCCTGGCTTCGCTGCTCTTCAACATCGACGAACCGATCACTGAGCTGAGCGCTGCCGACATCGCGGTCGTGGTCGCCGACGGGTTGCTATCGCTCAGTGGCCGCACAGCCGGCCGCCAAACCGCCCTCGATGTCAGGGCAGTCAAGCAGGTCCGCGACTATCTGGCGGCCCACTCTCGCGAGCAGACCGCGGCCTCCGACCTCGAGCGCATCGCCGGGACCGACCGGTACACGATCTCGCGTCACTTCCGAAGGGCGTTTGGGACGAGTCCCGACCGCTATCGGATACTGCGCCGCCTGGCGCTGGCGCGGACGGCGATCGAGAGTGGCCAGCCCCTCGCGCAAGCGGCCGCCGACGCCGGCTTCGCCGACCAGAGTCACATGACACGCCAGTTCAAGCGCACCTACGGCCTGACGCCCGGCCGCTGGATGGCCTTCACGGCAGCGCGACGCGGCTGAAGGCGGAGGTGGGCCGCCGAACCTAGATCAGGGCCGCAAACCGGTCCAGATAGAGGGGCCAGCCCTGCGCTCCGGCCACTCCGTCGCGCAGCCCTTCCCAACCATCGAGATGCCGGTCAAGGTTGCGATGCTCGAGCACGACGCGAGTGCGCTCTGAGGCTTCGGAGATGAACCGCACCTCAACCTCGCTGGCGTTCTTGGCGTCGGTCTCGAGCTGCCACTGCGGTCCGATGTCCCAGGTGAAAACGACCCGGCTGGGCGGATCGTAGGCCAAGACGCGAGCCCAGCGGCATTCGCTCCCGTCCACCCCGCGGTCGTAGATGTTGCCGCCGGCGCGGGGTTCGAACACCGTCTCCGCGATGGGCACGGCGAGCAGATTGTGTTCGTGCGGTTTGATCTTGTCGAACTCTTCCGTGAAGACCCGGAACGCCCGCTCTATCGGCGCCTGGACGACGATCTCCTTGCGTACGGATGTATCGGTGGTCTGTGTGCTCATCTGTCCTCCTCTGACATTTCCTCCAGCCGACGCTTGTAGGCCGCCAACGCCTGAGTCCAGAACCGATCGAGCTGCGCGTGCAGCGGGCGCAGCCCATCGGGGTTGAGCTCGTACACGCGGCGATTGCCCACGGGCCGATCCATGACGAGTCCCGCCTCCTTCAGCACCTTCAAGTGCTGTGACACAGCGGGTCTGCTCACCGGCAGGCCACCAGCCAGATCCCCCACCGCGCGCGGACGCTCGGCGACCTGCTCGAAAATCCGCCGCCGTGTCGGGTCGCCCAGCGCCGTCCAGCCATCAATTCGGTAAGCCGCCACTAACGGTAAGTGTATCCTTACGGAATCCCAGATGTCAATCGCCTATTTGGAGTGGCGACGGCGTAGCATCAGGTCGTCCGCTAGTCGCCCTCTTGGTTTCAGCTCCTCAGTGACTTCCTAGGCGACTGGCCCACGCGGAATCTCGTCAGCCACGTCGGAGGAGATCGGAGACTCCTGCCGTGCTGGGCCCGCGAACCAACCCGCGATTTCCCGACCTCGATCGAACCTTGCCCGGGGAGTCCGAGGAAACCAAAGACCCTGAGGACGCCGCGCACTGGATCGCCGTCTACACCGAGCTGCTCGACACGACGCACCAGCTGATCGCAAACATCAGAGAGTTGATGGAACGCCAGCCCCAGGACGTTCAGGACAAGCTGGAGCGGACAGATCTTCGCCTCCTGGAGCTGCAGGCTCAGCGCTTCGAGCGGAGGATCGCTGTCTGGCGGGCGAAGCTGCACCAGGTCGCGTCATGAGGCACCAACCGAACGGCACCCGGCCCGTGGACCCGCCCGACGCGGCGATCGTCGCCGAGGCTATCGCCCTCCTGAGGCGGCTGGACAGGGGGTCCGCAGAGCTCCGGCGGCAGCTGGACAGGCTGGAGGCCCGAATGGATCTGCGCCGGCGGACCTGAGCCCGAAGAGATCAGGCGCGCCGGCGGCGACTAACGGCCCGCGCCCTCTGCTGCCTTGAAGCTGCAGGGAAAGGTGGCGCTGGTCACCGGCGCGGGCAGTGGCATCGGCCTCGCCATCGCGACGCGCTTCGGCGCCGAGGGCGCCAGCGTGTGCGTCAACTACTACGGCCACGCCGACGACGCGCAGGCGCTGGCGCGCAAGCTGTCCGAATCCGGTCGCGCCATCGCGGTGGAGGCAGACGTTTCGCGCCGCGACCAGGTCGAGGACATGGTCGCGCGCACGGTGCGCGAGCTGGGAGGTCTCGACCTGCTCGTGAACAACGCGGGCATCGAGCAGTACAAGCCGTTCTTAGAGCTCGACGACGACACCTGGGATCGCACGGTGGCGGTCGACCTGCGTGGAGTGTTCCTGTGCACCCAGGTCGCGGCACGCACCATGCGGGACCAAGGCAAGGGCGGATCCATCATCAACATCTCGTCGATCCACGAGGACTACACCTTCCCCGGATTCGCGCCCTACTGCGCGTCCAAAGGCGCGGTGCGCATGCTCATGCGCACCACGGCGCTGGAGCTCGCCGCCCACGGGATTCGCGTCAACAACGTGGCGCCCGGAGCCGTGGCCACGCCCATCAACGAGGCGACGCTGCGCGACCCTCGGAAGATGGATCTTTTGCGC
This sequence comes from Candidatus Dormiibacterota bacterium, assembly GCA_036378695.1. Classification (GTDB taxonomy): domain Bacteria; phylum Chloroflexota; class Dormibacteria; order Dormibacterales; family Dormibacteraceae; genus CF-28. Next base: position 8,008 of record DASUVY010000079.1, on the reverse strand, counting down.
GGGATCATTCCGCTGGGCCGCATGGGAACGCCGGAAGAGGTCGCCGCCGTGGTCCTCTTCCTGGCCTCCGACGAGGCGTCGTACGTCACCGGAGCCACGTACTACGTGGACGGCGGCATGACCCGTTACGCGCGGTCCGTGTGATCCGGGCGCGGACTCAGACGCTCCTGGTCGCCGACGCGGCGACCGCGACCCCCAGTCCCACGTAGCTGCCGGCAGCGATGCGGTTGGCGGTGCGCTGCGCCGCGCGGCTGCGCAGGAGCCTGCGGGCCCGCGCTGATGCCGTCAGCACGTAAGCGGTGTCCACGCACATTGCGACGCCCATGTAGACCACGCCCAGTGCGGCCACCTGCGGAGCCAGCGGCCGGCTCGCGTCAAGGAAGGGAGGAAACAGGGCGGTGAAGAACACCGCCACCTTGGGATTCACCAGCTGCGTCAGCAGCCCCTGCGCGTAGATCTGGAGGGCGGGAGCGGGCCGGAGCGTCTCCACCCGGCGGCTGTGGCGCCAGCGCGGCCAGCGCGAAGAGCAGCACCACGGTCGTGGCCGGCATCGCCGCTACCTTAGGCCGGTGCGGATCGCGACCTGGAATGTCAACTCGGTCAAGCAGCGGATCCCCCGCCTGCTGCCCTGGTTGGACGAGCGGCGCCCGCACGTGGTCTGCCTCCAGGAGACCAAGCTGACCGACGACGCCTTCAGGGACGCCCTCGAGTCCCCACTGAGCGAGCGAGGGTACGAGATAGCCCATCACGGTGAGGCCCAGTGGAACGGGGTGGCAATCCTGTCGCGGGTGGGCCTTGAGGACGTCAGCGTGGGGATTCCCGGCGCTCCCGGCTTCCCGCACCAGGAGGCGCGCGCCATCGCCGCCACCTGCGACGGCGTGCGCGTCCATTCCGTGTACGTGCCCAATGGGCGCGTACCCGACTCCGAGCACTACCGATACAAGCTGGCCTGGCTGGCCGCCCTCGACCGGCTGCTCCTGGCCGGACCTCCGGCTCGCATCGTCTGCGGCGACATGAACATCGCGCCCACCGACGCCGACGTCTTCGACCCCGACGCCTATATCGGCCAGACCCATGTCACGAAGCCCGAGCGGGCGGCGCTGGCGGCCCTGGTCGAGCACGGCCTGCACGATGTGATCCGCGAGCGTTGGCCGGACGCGCGCGTTTTCACGTACTGGGACTACCGGGCCGGCATGTTCCACCAGGACCTGGGGATGCGCATCGACGCGGTCCTGGCCAGCGACGCCGTGGCGGCGCGGGTACGGGCGGCCTGGGTCGACCGCCAGGCGCGCAAGGGCAGCGGGCCCAGCGACCACGCGCCCGTCATCGTCGACCTCGACGAGGCGCCCGACGGGGACATCGGCCCCGTGGTGCCGCCGCCCTCGGCGCCCCTGCTGAGCCGCGGCCGGGTCCGGCTGCCGCAAGCCTGATGCACGTAGCGGGCCGCGAGGTCCAGATCAGCAACCCCGACAAGGTCTTCTTCCCGGCCGCCGGGTACACCAAGGGCGACCTCGTCACCTACTACCTGGCCGTCGCCGAGGGCGCGGTGCGGGCCGTCTACAACCGCCCGATGGCGCTGAAGCGCTTCGTCCAGGGCGCCGAGGGCGAGGCCTTCTTCCAGAAGCGCGCGCCCACTGCGCGTCCGCCGTGGATCGAGACCGCGGTGCTCAGCTTTCCGTCGGGCCGCACGGCCGAGGAGATCGTGGTCAACGACGCCGCCCAGCTGGCATGGGTGATCAATCTCGGCTGCATCGACCTCAACCCGCACCCCGTGCGCGCCGACGACCTGGACCACCCGGACGAGCTGCGGATCGACCTCGATCCGATGCCGGCCATCCCCTGGTCGCAGGTCCGCGAGGTGGCGCTGGTGGCGAAGGATGTGCTCGACGAGATGGGACTCACGGGCTGGCCCAAGACGTCCGGCTCACGCGGCATGCACATCTACTGCCGGATTCAGCGCCGCTGGACGTACCCTGAGGTGCGCCGGGCGGCGGTCGCCTTCGCGCGCGAGGTCGAGCGGCGGGCGCCCCGGATCGCGACCTCCAAGTGGTGGAAGGAGGAGCGCCACGGCGTCTTCCTCGACTACAACCAGAACGCCAAAGACCGCACCATCGCCTCCGCCTACTCGGTGCGGCCGACCGCCGACGCCCGCGTGTCCACGCCGCTGGCCTGGGACGAGGTGCCCGACTGCGAGCCGCAGGCGTTCACGCTGGCGACGGTGCCCGCCCGCTTCGTGGCTATCGGCGACCTGGCGGCCGGCATGGATGCTGCCGCGGGCTCGCTCGATGGACTGCTGGAGCTGGCCGCGCGCCACGAGGCGGAGGGTCTGCCGGACGCGCCCTGGCCGCCCAACTACCCGCGGCAGCCGGGCGAGGCGCCGCGGGTGCAGCCGTCGCGCGCCCGCGCCGCTAGCCCCACCGGCCGCCGGCGGACCACCGTGCCCCTGGTCGTGATCGCCCGGGCGCGGACGGAGAAGGAGGCTCGGGCAGGCCTGGCGCGCTGGCAGGAGCGGCATCCCGAGGTGGTTCCTCACCTCGAGCCGGCCGACATCCTGGTCGACGCCATGCGCGGCCGCAGCTCGGCCTGGTACCGGATCCGGGTCAACCTGACGCACGTACCGGCGGACCTGCGGCCGGCGCAGGAGCCGCTCGAGGTCGACTACGACCCCTGGGCCGCCTATCGCGACCAGCTCCGGCCCTAGCTGGGCGTGGGCGTCGGGTAGCCGCCGGGGATCTGGTTGGTGACAGGGTCGACGACCTCGTCGAAGGAGGCCGCCATCGGCTGCCCGTCCGGCGTCAGGATCGGCACCAGCCCGGACGCTTCCTGGTCGTACAGGCGCAGCTCGTAGTGGAAGGTGCCCACGTGGAGCGGAATGGCTCGCAGCATGAAGGAGCCGGTCTGGCCCGCGTAAACGGGCCCGCAGTCGATGGCGCCCGCACTCAGGTCCACGTTGGCGCAGGCGTGGGAGGTGCCCATGGCCAGTCCGTGCTCGCCAACCCAGCGCGGCGCCAGCACGACCAGGTCCTGGAAGTCGCGGCCCCGGTTGTCGACCTCGATGCCGACGTGGTCGTCGCCGCCCTGGAAGGTGTGCGCGCTGGCGCCAACGTGCAGCTCGCCGACCAGGGGCAGGGTGTCCTTGGCAGGATCCCGCGCGGGCTCATGGGCCGCCACGCTGGGGGACGATGGATGCGGGGAGCTCGCGCAGCCCACGGAAAGCAGCAGTGCGGCGCCGGCCAGCGCCAGGCCTCGTAGCAGCAGCAACGGGCCTGAGTGTAACCGGCTGAGGCAGCCTGGACCTGTTACAGACTACCGGGCGGTGTAGCCGCCGTCCACCGGGATGGACGCCCCGGTGACATGCGCCGACTCGTCGGACGCCAGGTAGACGATCGCCTGCGCCACGTCCTCCGGGGAAGCCAGGCGGCCCTGCGGGACCGACGCCACCAGCTGCGACCGAAACCCTGCGGGATCCGGTTGCTCATCGATCCAGGCGCGGATCAATGGCGTCTCGGTGAGGCCCGGCGCCACCGCGTTGACCCGCACACCGAACCCCGCCCACTCGATGGCGGCGATGCGCGTCAGGCTGAGCAGAGCGCCCTTGGCGGCGGCGTAAGCGCCCATCGAGGGCACGCCGACCGAGGCATTCCGCGAGGTGACGTTGACGACGGAGCCCGCGCCCTGCTCGCGCATGACCCGGCCGCATTCCCGCAGGAAGGCGAAGGCGCCGAAGAAGTTGGCGGCGAACACGCGCTCCAGGTCGGTGCGGTCCGTCTCGAGGATGTCGCGCACGAAATCGATCGCCGCGTTGTTGACCAGGACGTCGACCCTCCCGAAGGCAGCGACAGCCGCTGCGACGGCGGCGGCGGCGGTGCTCTCGGCTGCGACGTCCGCGGCCAGGAACCGCACGCCGTCGCCGCCGAGCTCGGCGACCATCCGCCGGCCGGGTTCCTCGCGGCGCGCGACCAGCAGCAGCCGGGCGCCCTCCGTGTGGAAGGCCCGGGCGACCGCGGCCCCGATGCCTTCGGTGCCCCCGGTCACGATGGCGGCCTTGCCCTCGAGCCTCCCGCGGCGCTTCAAGGGGTGCTTTGGCGGGCCCGTGCCAGCAGCGTCAGAAATTCGTAGGCCACGTTCGCGGCCACCAGCGCGGTGTTCTGCGCCACGTCGTACTCGGGGATGACTTCCACGACGTCGAAGCCCACGTAGGGCAGCCCGGCCAGCCGGCGCAGCAGGCTCTGCACCTCCCAGGTGGTGAAGCCTCCGATCTCGGGCGTGCCCGTGGCAGGGGCGTAGGCCGGATCGACGAAGTCGATGTCGAACGAGAAGAAGACGGGGCCGCCACGCACCCGCTCCAGGATTCGCTCCGCGACCGCGGCCATCCCCAGCTCGTGCGCCTCGCCCGCCGTCAGGACCTCGAAGCCGAGCTCGCGCGGCACCTCGTAGTCGCGGCCGCCGTAGATGGGCCCGCGCAGGCCCACCTGGATGACGCGACCGCGGTCGAGCAATCCCCCTTTGGCGGCGTGGAAGAACGGCGTCCCGTGCGTGTAGGGCTGGCCGAAGTACGCGTCGGAGGTGTCGCTGTGGGAGTCCAGCTGGATGAGGCCGACGGGACCGTGCACGGCGGCCGCCGCGCGCAGCTCGGGCAGCGCGATGGAATGGTCGCCGCCGAGCGCGATGGGGACGACCCGGGCCTTGTGCAGGACCTCGAGCCCGGCCGTTATGCGCTGCGCGGATTCCTCGTAGTAACCCGGGATCACCGGAAGGTCGCCGTAGTCGACGGCGGAGAGGAGCTCGAACACCGGCACGCCGGTGCCGCTGTGGTACGGGCGCATCAGGGCGGAGGCGCTGCGAATCGCCTCCGGACCGAAACGCGCGCCCACCCGAAACGTGCCGCCGGTGTCGAAGGGGATGCCGACTATGGCGGCGTCCGTGTGCTCCAGGTCGTCGGTGACGTGGGGCAGGCGCGCATAGGTCCGTATCCCACTGAAGCGCGGAGTCTGCATGGAGTCCGCCGGGCCGTAGGCAGGCTTCGGCATGGGCACGGGCAGAGGCCGATTCTAGGCAGTACCCTCGGGGTCAGTGAGCCGGGGATTCAGGGGTTCGGACGAAACCCAGGCGCTGACCGAGAAGGCGACCGCCTCCGAGATCGAGAGGATCCTCGAGGAGGACCGCCGCCAGCAATCCAGGTCGGCCGAGCGGCGGGCGCAGGGCGCTTATGGCGCCTGCGAGCAGTGCGGCGGCCCGATCGGCGCCGAGCGTCTGAGGGCACTGCCGACGGCGACGCGCTGCGTGAGCTGCCAGGCGGCTTGGGAGGCGCGTTAGACCTTGGCGAGCAGGTCGAGCATGGCCTGGCGAGGCGGGCTGAAGACGTCGATCTGGTAGGCCGGCGCGTCCAGCGAGCGCACGCTGTGCTCGACCCAGGCCGGGATCAGTGCGGCCTCGCCGGCCTTCATCAGCCGCACCTCGCCGCCCAGCGTCATCTCCAGCTCCCCTTCAAGGACGACGAACACCTGCTCCTCCGAATGCGCGTGCCGCGGCGCCACCGAGTTGGGCTCGTAGCGCACGAAGCTGGCCAGCATCCGCTCGCCCACCAGGGGCCGCGAGCGCACCCCGGGCGCCAGCTCGATCTCGGGCAGGTCCTCGTCGATGCGGACAAGCCGGCCCGGCGCCGAGGGCGCCTGCCTGGCCTCGCCGAAGTAGTCCACTGCCGACTAGGGTGTCACGTGTGACGGACGGCGTGGAGGCTGAAAGCGCCGCCGAGGAACACGGACATGCCTCGGAGCTGACCCGGATCGAGGCCTTCAGCGATGGCGTGATGGCGGTCCTGATCACCATCCTTGCCTTCGAGCTGCGCCCACCCACCGCCCCCACCTGGGACGCGCTGGTGGCGCAGCTGCCGGGCCTGCTCGTCTACGTCCTGAGCTTCGCGTTCATCGGCATCTACTGGAACAACCACCACCACCTGCTGCGGACCGCGCGGCACGTCAGCGGCGCCGTGATGTGGGCCAACCTGCACCTGCTCTTCTGGCTGTCGCTGATCCCTGTGCTGACGCTGTGGCTGCGCGCCGCCTACAGCTCACCGCTGCCGGCGGCGACGTACGGCGTCGTCGGGCTGATCACCGGTGCCGCCTACCGCATCCTGGTGGTGGCGCTGATCCAGGCCAACGGGCGCGACAGCGCGCTCGCGCGCGGCGTCGGCAGCGACGTCAAGGGCATCGCGTCACTCGTCATCTACGCGCTGGGCGTGGCCGCGGCCTTCGTCACCCCCTACATCGCCTATGCGTTCTATGCGGCGGTGGCGATGATGTGGTTCATCCCCGACCGCCGCCTGGCCCCGACCGCCGCGCACCGGCACTGACGCGTGTTCACGGTCGAGCAGCGCGACGCGCTGCGCGAGCGCGTGCTGCAGCTGGCCAGAGAGGATGCGCGGGTGGTGGCGGGCGCCGCGGTCGGGTCGCTCGCGGTAGAGGGCGGCGGCGATCGCTTCTCCGACCTGGACCTCACCTTCGGCATCGCTGACGGTGTGACGGTCGGCGAGGTGCTCGAGGACTGGACGCGCACTCTGGCCGAGGAGCAGGAGGCGCTGCAGCTCGTCGACTTGGAGCGGGCTTCCACCATCTACCGCGTCTTCCTGCTCCCGAACGCGCTACAGTTCGACCTCTCGCTGACACCGGCGGCCGACTTCCGTCCGGCCGGGCCCCGGTTCCGCCTGCTCTTCGGGGAAATCGCCCCGGCGCCGCCCGAAGTCGCCAAGCCGCGGCCGCCCGGGAGCCTGGGCATCCCCACGCCGGTGGTCGCCGCCGACGTCTTCGGTTGGGGCGTCATCTACGCGCTGCACACGCGCGCCTGCATAGAGCGGAAGCGGCTCTGGCAGGCCGAGCACTACGCGGGCGCCGTGCGCGACCACGCTCTCTCGCTGGCCTGTCTGCGGCTGGGGTTGCCCGCGGCCCAGGCGCGCGGCTACGACGACCTTCCCGCAGACGTCCTCGCAGGACTGAGGGACGCGCACGTAGGCGCGACCGAGCCGGAGGCTTTGACGCGCGCGCTGGAGGGGGCCATCGCCGCGTTGTTGCATCAGGGGGCCGAGGCCGGTCTGCCGAACGCGGACGGCGTGGCGCGGCGTCTCGGGCCACAATAGTTGCATGGCGACGCTGACCCGGATCCACGTGGTTCCCCACTTCATGCGGCTGCACGAGTGGATCGCGCTCGAGGAGGCCTACTACCAGGCGGAAGGTCTGGAGCCGGACCTCTTGACCGAGGTCATGCACGACGTTTCCAGTCACGGCGCCGACCCCTACTTCGAGCGCCCGCAGGACAAGCCGTTCCTGGAGGGCCTGGAGGTGGCCAACTCCGCCTGTGAATGGGGGTCGGTCTGCAACGCCGGGGCCGGCATGGGCCGCTTCATCCCGGACCTCTACGGGGTCGCGCGCTACGCCTTCTTCGTGCGCCCGGAGTCCAAGCTGACCCGCCTGGCCGATCTGGCCGGGGTTCCTGTGGGCGTGGGCCTGATGGCGGGCAGCCACTTCACCGGCCTCAAGGCCCTCGAGCTGGTGCTGTCACCGGACCAGATCAAGATCGAGAACGTGGGCGGGCCAGGCAAGCGGCTCCAGGCCCTGCTGAACGCGGAGGTGGAGGCGGCCAACCTGCTCGATCCCGAGATCGCGATCGCCGAGCAGAAGGGCCTGCGCAAGATCGCCGCCGGCGAGTTCCGCACGCTGTTCTGGGTCTCGCCGGGGATCCCCCAGGACGCGCTCAACGGCTATTTCCGCGCCCTGCGCAAGGCTGACGTGGCGCTGCGCGCGACCCCTGAGAGGTACATGCCGCTTTGGGCGCGCAACGTGCCGCCCGCGATCGCGGGCGACTATGACTACGCGCGCTTTGGGCTGGGCGAGCTGCTGGTCTTCGAGCCCTACCCGGAATCGACCTTCGAGGAGTCGGTCTCGTTCGCGCGCCGCTGGGAGCTCGACCGCAACATGAAGGAGGCCGCCTTCGAGGCGCTCTCGGTGCCTATCCG
>DASUVY010000078.1:0-24600 GCA_036378695.1 Candidatus Dormiibacterota bacterium | reverse complement strand
GAGCACGGCGTGGCCGAGACCCAAGGGCTCCTTCTGCGTGATGTAGCTGATGGCGCAGCGGTCGGAGAGGCGGTTGACGTCGGCCAGGATCTCCAGGAGGTCCTGCTTGCCCCGCTCCTCCAGGTAGAGCTCGAGCTCGCGCGAGCGGTCGAAGTGGTCGAAGATGGCGCGCTTGCCGCCGCCGGTCACCATCACGATGTGCTGGATCCCCGAGGCGATCGCCTCCTCCACGCCGTACTGGATGGACGGCCTGTCGACCAGGGGCAGCATCTCCTTCGGCTGGGCCTTGGTGATGGGCAGGAAGCGCGTCCCCAGGCCGGCCGCCGGGAAGACCGCCTTGCGCACCTCGGGCCGAGTCACGCTCGACAATGTACGCGTTGGAAGTAGGGCTCAAAGGTCGCACCGAACAGGTCATCGACGAGGCGCTGCTCACCCGCCACGTGGGGGGCAGAGGGGTCTTCGCGACCGGCCATGATCCTGCTAATGGAGAACACGGCCCACGGCTCGGTGGCGCCGCACCTGGCCGCGGACCAGACCACCGTCGGCTACGAGGTCTGCGTCAAGCACCTGGGCCCCAGCCAGCCCGGCGCCACCGTGGTCGTGACCTCGCTGCTCAAGGAGGTCAACGGCAACAAGCTGCTCTTCGACGTCGAGTGCCACGACGGGGACCGCCTGGTCGGCACCGGAACTCACAAGCGGGCCGTGGTGCCCGCGCTGGTTTAGGCTCTTGGGCAGCATGGTCTGGCCGGCGCAGCGTCTGACGTTCCTGCCCACCTGCTTCTGTAGCTAGCTCCGCACCCCGCAGTTCTCTTTCCCCGGCAACTGCATAAGGAGTTAGGCATGGCAACTCTTCTCAAGCCCGACCCGACGTTCTACCCGTCCCCGCGGCTGGCCTCCGAGGCCCCCGCCGAGACGCTCGGCTACCTGGTCACCTTCGACCCTACGGGCAGGCAGCCCGACGCGCTGGTCACGGTCGACCTCGACCCCAAGTCGAAGACGTACACCCAACCGGTCCACACCCTGTCGATGCCCAACCTCGGCGACGAGCTGCACCACTTCGGCTGGAACGCCTGCAGCTCCGCCCTCTGCCCCTACGCCCCGCACCCGCACGTCGAGCGCCGCTACCTGCTGGTGCCCGGGCTGCGCTCCTCGCGCATCTACGTGATCGACACCAAGCCCGATCCCCGCGCGCCCAAGGTGGTGAAGACGATCGAGCCCGAGGAAATCGCCTCCCGCGCAGGCTACAGCCGGCCGCACACCATCCACTGCGGCCCCGACGGCATCTACGTCAGCGCCCTGGGTAACGCCGAGGGCGACGCTCCGGGCGGCATCTTCGTCCTCGACCACGACACCTTCGCCGTCAAGGGCCGCTGGGAGCTTGACCGCGGCCCCCAGCAGCTCGCCTACGACTTCTGGTGGCACCTCGGCCACGACACCCTGATCAGCAGCGAGTGGGGCACGCCCAAGATGGTCGAGGACGGCGTCAACGGCGAGATCCTGCTGGCCGGCGGCTACGGCCACCAGCTGCACATCTGGGACCTGCCCAGGCGGCGCCACCGCCAGGCCCTGGACCTGGGCAAGGAGCAGCAGATGGTGCTCGAGCTGCGCCCGGCCCACGACCCCACCAAGGCCTACGGCTTCGTGGGGGTGGTGACGTCGCTGGCCGACCTCTCGGCCTCCGTCTGGGTCTGGCACCAGGACGGCGGCGCCTGGAAGGTCGAAAAGGTGATCGAGATCCCGGCCGAGCCCGCGCCCGCCGACCAGCTGCCTCCGATACTGCAGCCCTTCGGCGCGGTGCCGTCGCTGGTCAGCGACATCAATCTTTCGCTCGACGATCGCTGGCTGTACGTCTGCGCCTGGGGCACCGGCGAGATCAAGCGCTACGACGTCAGCGACCCCTTCCATCCGCGCGAGACGGGTTCGGTCCGGCTGGGCGGCATCGTGGGGCGCGCCGCGCTCAACGGCTCGGGCAAGCTCAACGGCGGTCCCCAGATGGTGGAGGTCAGCCGCGACGGCAAGCGCGTCTATCTGACCAACTCGCTGTACCGCAGCTGGGACGAGCAGTTCTACCCCGACGGCATCCAGAGCTGGCTGGTCAAGCTCGACGCCGGCGACGACGGCTCGTTGAAGGCCGATCCCGACTTCTTCGTGGAGTTCGAGCAGCGCACGCACCAGGTGCACCTGGAAGGCGGCGACGCCAGCTCCGACTCCTACTGCTACCCGTGATCCGGTGACACAGGCGCTGTGGCCCTGGGCAGCCTTCGCGCTGCTCGGGGCCTACCACGGCATCAACCCCGGCATGGGCTGGCTGTTCGCTGTGGCGCGCGGACTCCAGCAGCAGAGCCGTCGCGCGGTGCTGACGTCGCTGCTACCGATCGCCGCCGGCCACGAGGCCTCGATCGTGGCCGCGGTGCTGGCCGTGGCTTTAACGGAGCACGTGGTGCCGCCGCACACAGTGCGCCTGCTGGCGGCCCTGGCTCTGGTGGCGTTTGGCGTCTACACGCTGGCGCGGCCGCGCCGGCATCCTCGAGGCGCGGGCATGCGGGTGGGCGCGGCCGGATTGGTCTGGTGGTCGTTCCTGATGGCCTCCGCACACGGCGCCGGCCTCATGCTGGCGCCGGTGCTGCTGGGGATGCCGGTCGCCGACCAGTACTCGGACCTGCGCTCGCTCACCGGCACCGCCTTCGCGGCGGCCGGCATCCACGTGGTCGCCATGCTGGCCGTGATGGCGACGGTGTCGGTGGTGGTTTACGAGAAGCTGGGGCTGGGCTTTCTGCGCCGGTCGTGGTTCAACCTCGACCTGGCCTGGAGCGGAGCGCTGCTGCTCAGCGGGGCCGTGACCCTGGTGACCGCTTAGCCGGGTTCTTCTGGGCGCGGTCTACCGCGGCCTTCTTGAGGCCGACGTTGTCGACCACCACCTTGGGCCCGCGCACCTTGCGGTCGCGCGCTTTCACACGCGCCCGCTCGGCCGGCGGGAGTGCCTCGACGTCCTCGCTCACAACTACGATTGAACAGCGTTGCGAGAGGTTGAACCAGGCCTGGAGGGCATAACTCCGGCCGCCATCGAAGAGGCGGCGACGGGTCTCGCCGAATACCTCACGCCCACCCCTCTGCAGTACTCGCGCGCCTTCACCGCCAAGGCCGGCTGCCACGTGCACCTCAAGGTGGAGGCCATCCAGCCCATCCGGGCCTTCAAGGTGCGGGGCGCGCTCAACAAGCTGCGTCACCTGCACCCCGAGGAGCGCTCCGTGGGCGTGATCACAGCCTCGGCCGGCAACCACGGACAGGGCGTGGCCTACGCGGCCCAGCAATTCCGGGTCCCGGCCACGGTGTACGTGCCGCAGAGCGCCAACCCGCTCAAGGTAGAGGCGATCAAGCGCTTCGGTGCGCGCGTCGTGCAGGCCGGGCGCAGCTACCAGGACGCCTACCTGGAGGCGGTGCGCGCGCAGGCGGACAGCGGCGCCACCTTCGTGCATGCCTTCGACGACCCCCAGGTCATCGCCGGCCAGGGCACCATCGGCGTCGAGCTGCTGCAGCAGCTCGAGGCCTTCGACACCGTGCTGGTGCCGGTGGGCGGCGGGGGCCTGATCTCCGGCATCGCCCTCTACCTCAAGTCGCGGCGACCGGCGCTGCGCGTGATCGGCGTGGAGCCCGCCGGGGCCGATGCGCTGGCGCGCTCGCTGGAGGCGGGCCGGATCGTGCAGCTGGCGCGCGTCGACACCATCGCCGACGGCCTGGCGGCCAGCGCGCCCGGGCGCCTGTGCTTCGAGATCGCGCGCCGTCACGTCGACCAGGTGCTGATCGTCCAGGAGGAGGAGATGCTGCGCGCCATCCGCCTCTTCTTCGAGTGGGAGCACCTGCTGGCCGAGCCCGCGGGGGCCGCGGCGCTGGCGGCGCTGCTCTACCACTACAACCCGTCGCCGGCCGAACGGGTGGTGGTTCTGCTGTCAGGTGCCAACGTGACCGACGAGGTGATGGTGCAAGCGCTGACCAACCGCTAACGCTCGCTTACACTCGCTTCGCGGGCTGAAACCTACGGTTTCCCCCGCGGGCCCCTTTCCCTCTTGACGACGCAGCGCATGGTCTTCAACGTTTGGCAGACGGACTCACACGGGCCGGCGGAGCCGTCCCTTACGACTGCTCCTCGATCCCTTCCAATGTCATTCGGCAGTTCAGTTGGGGGTAGTGCAGTGAAGGCTTACGTGCTCATCAACGCGTCGCCGGGTCGCGCCCTCGAGGTCGCCAAGAAGATGCAGGGCCAGGACGGCATCACCGCCGCCGACGCCATCACCGGCGAGTACGACGTGATCGCGGTCTGCGAGGCCGGCGACGTCAACGCCATCGGGCAGCTGATCGTGGACAAGATCCAGAAGATCGACGGCGTCTTCAAGACCATCACTTGCCTGGCGGTGCGCTGACCGCTCGCTTCGCTTCGCTTCGCGGGCTGGACCCTTCCAGGGTCCCCCCGCGTGCCCCCTCCTGGCGTACGCCGCCACGCACGGTTCTCAACGTCTGGATCAGGGACCCACACGGCCCGGCGCAGCCGGCCCTTACGGCCGCGTCGCTCCGTTGCTTACCTGCCTCGCGTGAGCTGTGCGCCCATTTGGACGTTTTCATGAAATGACCAGCGCCCAGCGGTGCCTTTTTCATGAAATGGGTCCGATCTAGCGCATCACTTGCCTGGCGGTGCGCTGAGAGCGTCCACCTCCCCGCCCTGCGGGGAGGTCGCTCCCGCGGCCAGCGGGAGCGGGTGGGGTCGACGCTGGAACCACTTCACCAGCTCGACCACGCCCTCGTCGAAGCTCCCCACCTGAGGCGACCAGCTGAGCTCCCGCCGCGAGAGGCCGTCGTCGTAGGTGTGGTTCTTGGCCAGCAGGTCGAGGGTGTAGGGGTTAGGCCAGCAAACCTCCCCGCTCCGCGTCCCCAGCCAGCGCGCCCGGGCGGCCAGGTAGGCCAGGTCGTAAGGAATCGACCTGACCACCGACGCCACGCCCAGCACGGCGGCGGCCATCAGGAGCAGGTCGCGCCAGCTGCCTTCGAAGCCCCCGGCCAGGTAGGTCGCGCCCGGCCGCCCGCGTAGGGCGGCGGCCAGCAGCGCCCGGCCCAGGTCGGGACCGGCCAGGAAGGTGCGCTGGGCGCGCCCGCCGTTGACCAGCCGCAGCCGGCCGGCGCGCAGCTCGCCCAGCAGCCGCTCCAGGATCGGGTCCCAGGCGCCGAACCCGGCCGCGGCGCGCACCACCACCAGCTCCGCCTGGCCGCGATGCCGGCGCAGCCACTCCTCCTCCCGCAGCTTCAGCCGCTCGTACGCGTGCACCGGGCGCGGCTCCGCCGCCTCGGGAATGCGCGCGGGATGGTCCGGCCCGTAAACCGCCGCGCTCGAGAGGTGCACGAAGCGCCGGACTCCGGCGGCCTGGGCCGCCCGCAGCGCTCGCGCCAGCAGCGGGTGGGGCCCGCCGCCCTCAGGCTTGCGGTCAGGCTCCCAGGTCGGCCCGCAGAAGACGAGGACGTCGACGCCCTGGGCCAGGTTCTCGAGGTCGTCCTCGGGGTCGGCGCCGCGGGCGTTCGCGAAGGCCGCCAGCGCGTGGCGGCCGGCAAAGCCCGAAACCCCGACCACCAGCGCGTTCACGGCGAACGGGAGCTTACTTCCGAGGAGCGCCGTCTCGTGAAGAGCCCGCGCAGCAGCCCGCGCCAGCGGCCCGGCCGCCGCTCCCGCTCACGGCCGAAGGCGCGCAGGATCGCGGTCCGGACGCCTTCCAGCATCCGCTGCACGCGCCGGTTGAGGTCCCACCAGCCGGGCGGGTCAGGCCGGATCGGCGGCCCGATGTGGAGCGTGACGCGCATGAACGGGCGCAGGCGTTCCAACCCTTCTACGGCCACCGGGCAGATCGGCACCCCGGCCTGGAGCGCGAAGTGCGCCACCCCCTTCTTCAGCGGGCGCAGCGCCCGGCCGCGCGAGTAGCGGCCTTCGGGGAACATCAGGACGACCGCGCCGCGGTGGAGCAGCTGGTAGACGCTGGCCACGCCGCGCGCGTCCAGCTCGCCCTGGGCGGGTTGGATCGGGAAGACACCGAACTTGGGCACCAGCCAGCGCTTCCAGCGCCGGTTGAAGACGGTGTCGCGGCGGGCCATGGTGTAGATGACCGGCCGCTTCGGAAACGCCGAGACGATGAAGGCGGTGTCGTACCAGGCCTGGTGGTTGCTGGCGATGATGAAGGGCGGCGGCGGGATGTTCTCGAGGCCGTCCACCCGGGTGCGGAAGAGGTGGAAGACGATCCAGCGCACGATCGCGAACGTGACGCGGTAGAAGAGGTGCGGCTGATAGGGGTCGGCGTGGACGAGGGGGTCGAGGAGCGGACCGGCGCCGACGGCCTCCTGGAACTCTGGCCCCTGGTAGGGCCGCTCCTCAAGCGGCGAGGAAGCGGCTGAGGATTCGGTTGAACTCATCGGGCCTTTCCGCCTGCGGAGTGTGCCCGGCCCCCTCTATCACGGCCAGTCGCGACTGCGGCAGCAGCTGGTGCGCGCGGGTGGCGTGGGCGACCGGGAAGAGCGGATCGTTAGAGCCCCAGATCAGCTGCACCGGCACCTGGATCCGGCCCAGGCTCGCGGAGAGGTCGTGGCCGCCGAAGAGGCCGGCCGGCGCCATCGAGCGCACCGTCGAGAGATAGGCGTCGGTGTAGCCCTCGGCCTCGTACATCTCCCGCAGGTCGTCCAGGTAGGCGTCGTCCATGGTCCGTTCCAGGTCCGCGCCGCTGGACCCGGCGTAGCGCGCCGCGAAGCGCCTGATCACGGCCGGCGGCGCCCGCCGCACCGCGGTCCGCGCCACCCGCATCGCCGCCTCGCCGACCCTGGGCAGGAAGACCAGCGGATAGAGGAGCTGCACCTGCGGGCGGCCCAGGCCAAGCGAGTTGATCAAGACCAGCCGCTCCACGCGGCCCGGCGCCCGCAGCGTCAGCTCCAGCGCCACCCGGCCGCCCATCGAGGTACCGACCAGGGCCACGTTGCGCAGGCCCTGGCCGTCCAGGTAGCGGACCAGCGTGCGCGCGAAATAGGCGATGCCGTAGCGGCTGCCCCGCGGCTTGTCGGTGCGTCCGAAGCCCGGCAGGTCCGGCGCCAGCACGCGGTGCTTTCGCGCGATCACCGGCAGGTTGAAGCGCCACTCGATGTAGCCCGACGACCCCAGGCCGTGCACGAAGAGGACGGGCGGCGCGCCCTTGCCGCCATAGGTGTGGTGGACCGACAGCTGGCCCACCCTGACGAAGCCGCTCTCGAGCTTCATGGAGCCGGCAGGATGACGTGCAGGCCGCCGGGCACGGTCTCCACGTCCACCGGCGTCTTGCCCAGGTCGGCGGTGTCAGCGTGGACGCTAACGGCCGGCTCGGTCTCGATGCGGGCGCGCCCGATGCGCTGGCGGTCGCCCTTGATGATGAGCTCGAGCGAGGGGTCCTCCGGCGTCTTCTGTCCGACCGGGATCAGCGCCCCGATGGAAGGCGTGTTGGCCACCAGGATGGAGCGCGCTTTGCCGCTCAGCTCGACGTCGCCGGTGATGCGGTACTCGAACTCGGTCTGCGCCACCAGCTCGCGCAGCTTGGCCAGCGCCTCGCCGTAGTGCAGGTCCTTGGCCGCCTCTCCGAATGCGATGGCGTCGCCGAAGGCTCCTATGGCCGCCGCCTCCAGAAACTCGTGGCCCGCGACCCGGCCCAGCGTGCAGGGTCGCGCCTGCCCGGTCTTGACGACCTGGATCGCCTGCTCGAAGTCGGTCGGCAGCTCGAGGCTGCGGGCGAAGTTGTTGAACGTGCCGAGAGCCAGGATTCCGAAGCGATGCTTGCTCCCGGCCAGCACCCGCGCCACCGCCGCGATGGTGCCGTCGCCGCCGCAGGCCACGACCGTGCCCTCGTCCGACAGCATCTCCAGCCACTCCCGCTCGGGCGGGAACTCCACGAACGTGAAGTCGGCGAACTCGGCGCGCAGGCGCTCCTGCACCTCCTGGCTGACCGAGCCGGCGCCGGGGCTGTAGACCAGCAGTTTGTCGGTTCGCTCAACGCCCGTCACCATGGGGAGTATGGCGGCCACGATCGACGCGCGGCTCTACGTGCTGATCAACGGCCTCCCCCACACCCCGTACTGGGACGAGCAGATCTCGCTGCTCTCCGACCTGGGCAAGGGCGCCGGCTGGGTGGGCGGAGCCTGCTGGCTGGCCCTGCGCGACGGCACCCGCGGGCGCCGGGCCGGCCTGGCCGCCAGCGCCGCCATGTTCGCCGCCGTGGGCCTGGTCCAGGGACCGCTCAAGACCTACCTGCCCCGCCAGCGCCCCTTCGTACACCGGGTCGCGAACGTGATCGGCGTGGAGCCGATCGACGCCTCCTTTCCCTCCGGGCACACGGCGGGGTCCTTCGCGGCCGCCACCGCGCTGTCGATGTTCTATCCGCGCCAGCGCCCGATCCTGCTCGGCCTGGCCGGAGCCGTGGGCCTCTCGCGCGTCTACCTGGGCCACCACTTCGTGAGCGACGTGCTGGTGGGCGCCGGCCTGGGCGCCGGGCTGGGGGCGCTAGCCGCCCGAGCCCTGCGTGCGCGGCCGCGGGAGGCCCTCGACCAGGCCACCGTCACGGAAGCCGCGGGCGCCGACGGTGACCGACCCGGCCCCCAGCGCCGTCCAGCGCGAGCCGTCCCAGACCGCGGCGGTCTTCTCGTCGAGGCCCAGCAGGACCAGCCCTGAGGGCCGGTCCTCGATCTCGGAATCCGCCCAGCGCTTCCCGAAGCGCTCGTAGTGCGGCAGCACCGCGACCTCGGGCACCAGGCCCAGTGCCGGCTTGGCGCGGCGGACGTCGTGGTGGGGCCAGCGCGCCATCACCAGCGAGTAGCCGGCCATCGCCATGGCGCCCGCCGAGGAGCCGGCCAGCGCCGCGCCGGACTCGGCCCAGGCCTGGACCATGGCCGCCCACACCCGCGAGCCCTGGAGGACCTGCACCACCAGCCCGGGGTCGCCGCCGACCAGGTAGAAGAAGCTGCCGCGGGCGGCCTCCAGCGCCAGCTTCTCGGACTGGGCGTCCCCGCGCTTGAGCACGGGCAGCTCGCGCACCTGCAGCCCCAGCCGCCCGAACCAGCGCATGGCGTTGGCCACGGCCGCCTCCGGGTGCTGGCGGGCGGCCGCGGTGGGCACCACGAACGCGGGTCCTTCACCGGCGGCCTCCACCAGCAGCTCGTCCTGGGGCTCGTTGCCGGGCTGGAACTCCTCACCGCCGTTTAGCACCAGGAGCCCTTCCATGCGCTCAGTACGATATGGCCGTGCCGCCCTCCTCTTCCGTGAGGGTGCGGATGGCGCCCAGCCCGACCGGGTTCGTGCACCTGGGCAGCGCCCGGACCGCCCTCTTCGACTACCTCTTCGCGCGCCGCCATGGCGGCCTCTTCGTGCTGCGCGTGGAGGACACCGACGAGGCGCGCAACCGGCCCGAGTTCGAGGCGGCGATCTACGAGGGGCTGCACTGGCTGGGCCTGAACTGGGACGAGGGGCCGGACGTGGGCGGGGCGCACGGACCCTACCGGCAGAGCGAGCGCATGGACCTCTACCGGGAGGCGGCCGCGGGGCTGCTCAAGTCGGGAGCGGCCTACCGCTGCTGGTGCACGAAAGAGGAGCTGGACGCCGAGCGGGAGGCGGCGCGGGCGGCCGGCCGCCCCTACAAGTACTCGCGGCGGTGCCTGACCAACCCGCCGGCCGACCGCGACCAGCGGCCCTTCACCGTCCGCTTCCAGGTTCCCGAGGGCGAGGCTCGCTGGGATGACCTGGTGCGCGGCGAGGTGGTCTTCGACCTGGACACGATCGGCGACTTCATCGTCATGCGCGCCGAGGGCACACCCCTCTACAACTTCTCGGTCGCCGTCGACGACGCGGGCATGGAGATCACGCACGTGTTCCGCGGCGAGGAGCACATCTCCAACACGCCGGCCCAGCTGCTGATCCTGGATGCGCTGGGCCATGCCCGGCCGGCCTACGCGCACCTGCCCGTGATCGTGGGGCAGGACCGCCAGAAGCTGAGCAAGCGCAAGCACCCGGAGACGCGCCTGGCGCTCTATCAGGAGCTCGGCTACCTACCGGCGGCGATGGTCAACTACCTGGCGCTGCTGGGCTGGAACCCGGGCACCGAGCAGGAGCTGTTCAGCCTGGCCGAGCTGGAGGAGGTCTTCGACCTGAACCGCGTGCAGCGCTCCTCGGCCATGTTCGACTGGCGGAAGCTGGACTGGCTCAACGGCCACTACATCCGCACGCTGGCGCGCGCGGAGCTGGCGGCGCAGCTGGCGCCCTTCGTGCCCGACCTGCGGCCGGAGCTGCTGCCGCTGGCCGCCGAGGCCCTGCAGGAGCGGCTGCGCCGGCTCGCCGATGCCAGGGAGATACTGCAGTACCTCTGGACCGCGCCCGGCCCGGCAGAGCTGGAGCCGGACGCGGTCGAGAAGGTCCGGGCGGCGCACGCGGCGCTGGAACCGGTTGAGTGGCGGGCGCCGGAAATCGAGGCCGCGCTCAACCGACTGCTTGAGGACCGAGGCTGGTCCAAGGGGGCGCTCTTCAACGTGCTGCGGCTGGTGGTGACCGGCCAGAAGGTGGCGCCGCCGGTGCACTACACGCTGGCGCTGCTCCCGCGAGACGAGGCCCTCCGGCGCCTGGCTAGAGTGCTCTGACGGTGTTCGCCGTAATCACGATCGACCTCGACCCCAACCTGCTTCGTCTCGGGTCCTTCCTGATCACCTGGCACGGGGTCTTCAGCGTGCTGGGGATCCTGGCCGCGGCGCGCCTGGGCGCCTACCTCCTGGAGGCGGACGGCATCACCTCCCAGCAGGTCTACGACATGGCGGTCTGGATGGTGGTGGTGGGCATCGTGGGCGCGCGCGTCCTCTACGTGTGGGAGAACTACAAGCTGTTCGCCGGCGGGCCGCCCTACAAGGTCTTGCTCCTGAACGAGGGCGGCATCAGCCAATGGGGCGGCATCTTCGGCGCCCTGGTGGGCGGATGGCTCTGGTGCCGGCGCCACCGAGTCTCCTTCCTGAAGGTGATCGATGCGGCGGGCCCGGCCAACGCCATCGGGTTCCTGATCGGCCGTATCGGCGACGTCATCAACGGCGAGCACCACGGCACGCCCACCAACCTGCCCTGGGGCGTCGACTACATCAACGCCAACACGCTGGGCCAGCCGGGCCGGATCGTGCATCCCGAGGTCGCCTACGAGATGCTCTGGTGCGCGGTGCTGCTGGCCATCGGGCTGCCGCTGTACCGGCGGCTCAAGGAGCGCTACCCGGCCGGCGCCGTCGGCCTGGCCTGGCTCGGCATCTACGCCGCCGGCCGTTTCCTGCTCAGCTACCTGCGCGAGGACTCGCTCTTCCTGGGGCTGCGCCAGGCGCAGTGGGCGGGCCTGCTGATGGTCGTGGTCGCCATCGCCGGCATCGCGTACCTCCTGCTCCAGCGCCGGCGCCGGCCGCTGCCGGCCGAGGGCGTGCGCGTGGCGGCATGAGCGGCGGCGTCGCGGTCGTCACCGGGGCCGCCGGCGGCATCGGAACCGCGATCTGCCGGCGGCTGGCAGCGGACGGGTTCCGGGTGGCGGCCACTGACGTCGACCGCGACCGCTGCCAGCGGCTCGCGACCGAGGTCGGAGGCTCGGCTCACGCGCTCGACGTGACCGACGCCGCCGCCTCGGCGGCGCTGGCCGACGAGCTGGGCGACGAGGTCGCGGTGGTGGTCAACAACGCGGGCTGGGACCGCTTCATGCCCTTCCTGGAGACCACGCCCGAGCTCTGGGAGAAGCTGCTGCGCATCAACCTCTACGGCCAGATCGCCGTCGCCCACGCCTTCGGCCGGGGCATGGCCGAGCGCCGCCGGGGCGCCATCGTGAACATCAGCTCGGACGCGGGCAAGGTCGGCTCCGCCGGCGAAACCGTCTACGCGGCCGCCAAGGGCGGCGTCATCGCCTTCACGCGCTCGCTGGCGCGCGAGATGGCGCGGCACGGCGTGCGCGTCAACTGCGTCTGCCCGGGTCCCACCGAGACCCCCTTCCTGGACGTCTTCCAGAGCGAGGGCGGGCAGAAGGTGGTCGAGGCCATGACGCGGGCGGTGCCCATGCGCCGCCTTGCGCAGCCGGACGAGATCGCGGCCGCCGTCGCCTTCCTGGCCTCGGACGACGCCCGCTACATCACCGGCCAGGCGCTGAGCGTGAGCGGCGGCCTGACCATGCAGTGATGCGGAGCGCCGCGGCCCTGCTGGCGGTGGTCCTGCTGCTGACCGCCTGCGGGTCCAAACCAACCGCCAAGGCCACCCCGACGCCCAGCCATCCGGCGACGCCCAGCGCGAAGCTCTCCCCCACCCCGACCCCCACGCTCAAGCCGGCGGGGCCGTTCCACTATTCGACCAGCGCGGTCGCCCAAGGCCTGGTGGCGCCCTGGGCGCTGGACTTCGCCAAGGACGGGGCGATCTGGCTGACCGAGCGGCCGGGCCGGGTGCGCGTGATCCGCAACGGCCAGCTCCTGCCGGACCCGGCGCTGACGCTGAGCGTGAGCACCGCCAGCGGCTGCGAGGACGGGCTGCTCGGTCTCGCCTTGAAGGAGCCGAACGCCTACCTCTACTACACGTACAACGGGGGCGCGACCAACCGCGTCAGCCGCTTCACCATCCAGGGCGACAAGCTGACCGGCGAGCAGGTGATCCTGGACGGGATCCCCGGCGGCAGCTGCTACCACTTCGGCGGCCGTTTGAAGTTCGGGCCCGACGGCTACCTGTACCTGACCACGGGCGAGGGCTTCGTGGCCTCGCGCGCGGCCGATCCCAACGACCTGAGCGGCAAGATCCTGCGCGTGCACGAGGACGGCAGCGGCGAGGAGATGTACGCCTGGGGCTTCCGCAACCCGCAGGGTCTGGCTTTCGACTCGGCCGGCCGGCTCTACGTCAGCAACAACGGCCCTACCGGCGACCTCGGCCTCTGCTGCCACGACGAGATCGACCTGGTCTCGCAGGGCCAGTTCTACGGCTGGCCGGCTTGGGCGGCGGGGCAGCGCACCGGCTTCCCGCAGGGCTCGCTGCCGAACCGCACCGGCCCCATGGTCGAGAGCGGCGCCAGCACGGCCTGGGCGCCCAGCGGCATGACCTTCTTCCCCGCCAGCGCGGGTGAGACGCCGACGCTCTTCGTGGCCACGCTCAAGGGCGAAGCCATCCGGCGCTTCATCCTCGACCCCTCGGACCCGGGCAAGGTGGCTGCGCAGGAGGTGGTCTTCAACTCCGCCGGCCGCATGCGGGACGTGGTGGCCGGGCCCGACGGCTGCCTGTACGCGCTGACCAACAACCGCGACACCCGGGGCACGCCCCGCGCGGGCGACGACCAGGTGCTCAAGCTGTGTCCGCAGTGAGCAGGGCGAGCGCCCGCGCCGGCGCTTCCGGCTCGTGCTTGAAGAACACGTAGACGTCGCTATCCAGCGCTCGCAGCCGGCGCCGCCAGCCCTGCAGCTCGGCCTCCGAGTAGTCGCGGCGCAGCCGGTAGTAGGCGAAGCCCGCGGTCTGGTCAACCGGCGCCATCGGCCACTTCTCCTCGTCCGTGACCACCAGCGCGGCGCCGCGCCTTCTTAGGACCACAGTCACCGGCGCCACGAACCAGGCCGGGTTCCTGAACTCCACGGCCGCCGGCAGCGCCAGCGCTTCGAGGAGCGCGTCCAGCAGGCCTGGGTCGGGCTGGCGGGCGGTGGGCGGCCACTGGAGCAGGACCGGGCCCAGCCGGTCGCCCATCTCCGCCAGCCGCTGCCCCACCTGGGCGGCCACCGCCACCTTCGGAAACGCCGCCGCCGAGTAGGTCAGGCCGCGGGCGGCCTTCAGGCAGAAGCGAAAGCCCGGCGGGGTCTGGGCGGCCCACGTGGCCAAGGCGCCGGGAGGCGGGGTTCGGTAGAAGGTGCCGTTCAGCTCGACCGCGTTCAGCCGCTCGGCGTAGTAGCTCAGCATCCTGGAGCCCGCCAGCTTCTCCGGGTAGAAGACCCCGCGCCAGGCGGGATAGGAGAAGCCCGACGCGCCCGCGTAGAGCGTGGGGGCTACGTGCGGTCGGTCTCCCGCCAGCTGGGATGCTTGCGGAAGAGCCCGCCCCAGCCCAGGTGGAACCAGCGCTCCTCCCTGTACTCGGGCAGCCCCGGCACGTCGTCCGGCCGCACCGAGAGGTGGACGTTGTTGAGCGTGATCTTGGCGACCTGCGCGGCCGGCACCTCCACGTGGCGGCCGTGGTCCCTCAGCTTGACCACGATGCCGTGGAAGATGTCCTCCTTCTCGTCACCGAGGAGCGACTCGGCCGTGCCGATCTGGTTGCCCTCGGCGTCCAGCACCGGCGACTGGTAGCCCATGTCGATCCACGCGACCTGCTGCTCGTCCATCGGGTTCGATGATGTCACGCGGGCTGCAGCAGCCGCGCCCGCAGCTGGCCGCAGGCCGCGTCGCCGGATCGGCCTTTGGTGTCGCGCACGGTCACGTTGAGGCCGGTGGCCGCCACCCACTCCGCGAAGCGGCGCACCTGACGCGGCTCGGGCGCGCGGTAGGGTGTGTCCGCGACCGGGTTGAAGGGAATCAGGTTGACGTGGGCCAGGCGGCGGTCGAGCAGCTCGCCCAGCTCGCGGGCGTCGCGCTCGGTGTCGTTGACCCCGGCCAGCAGCACCCACTCGTAGGAGACGCGCCGCCCGGTGCGCGCCGCATAGGCCTGCGCGGCCGGGATCAGCTGCGCCAGCGCGTACTTGCGATTGATGGGGACCAGCACGTCCCGCAGGTCGTCGCGCGCGGCGTGCAGGGAGATGGCGAGCGTCACCGGCAGCTTCTCCTCCGCCAGCCGCTCCAGGCGCGGGATGAGCCCGCTCGTGGAGACGGTGATCCGACGGGGCGAGATCCCCAGCAGCTCGGGGTCGCTGATCGCTCGGATCGAGCCGACCACCGCCTCGTGGTTGGCCAGCGGCTCGCCCATGCCCATGAAGACGACGTGCGACAGCCGCCGGCCCTCGGCCAACAGCCGGCGGTGAGCGTCCAGCGCCTGGTCGACGATCTCGTGCGCCGCCAGGTTGCGGCCGAAAGGACCTTGCCCGGTGGCGCAGAAGGGACACCCGATCGGGCAGCCGACCTGGGACGAGATGCAGAGCGTGGAGCGGCGCGGGTAACGCATCACCACCGCCTCGACCGTGTAGCCGCCGTCCAGCCGGTAAAGGTATTTGGTGGTCTGGTCGGCGGCGATCTCGGAGCTGGCGACCTCCTCCAGGGAGCTCAGCCGAAAGCTTTCCGCGAGTAGCCGGCGCAGCGCTGCGGGCAGGTCGCGCATCTCGTCGAAGCCGCCCACGCCGCGCGCCAGCCAGGAGCGCACCTGGCGCGCCCGATAAGCCGGCTGATCTCTCTCAGCCAGCCAGGCGCGCAGGTCCTCGGGCGAGAGCGAGCTGAGGGCGGGTGGCACGTGGCTACCATACCCACGGGCATGCGCCGCCTAGTCCAGGTAGTCCAGGTCTTGGCCCTCCTGGCCCCGCTGAGCCTGGTCGCCGCCGGGCCCGTGCAGACCGTCCCCGACCGCACGCCGGGCGAGAACGACCTCCAGCGGCCGGTCGTGGTCGGCGTCTACGACTGGCTGACCATCCTCCCCGCGCCACTCACTCCCGACGGCTTCGCCCCCGCCCCCGGCGCGCGCGAGCAGTGGCCGCTGCATGGCCCCATCACCCAGCCTTTCGGCTGCACCGGCTTCGAGCTGGAGCGGCCGGCGCAGGACTGTCCCGGCGGCTTCCACACCGGACTCGATATCGGCCTGCCCCAGGGCACGCCCATCCGCGCTGCCGGCCCGGGGCTCGCCTATCCCTTCCAGGACGACCAGCGTTATGGCAACCACGTGCTGATCCAGGAGGTGGGCGGCATCTCGACGGTGTACGGGCACATGGTCCGCACCAACGTGAGCTGGGGCCAGCCGGTCAAGACCGGCGACGTGATCGGCTTTGTGGGCTCCACGGGCAACTCGACCGGGCCTCACCTGCATTTCGAGGTGCGCTTCGCGGGTGTGCCCTTCGACCCGATGCTCTACCTGGACGGCAGCCCCGCCGACCCCTTCCCCCTGCCCAGCGGCTGGCCGGGCGCGCCCCGCGCCGAGTGGAGGGGACTCCGCTAACGCGTCACGCGGGAGGCGGTCCCGGTGTGGCCGTATGGCCGGGCTGGCCCGGGCCGGGTGAGTCCGTGATCCAGGCGTTGGGGACGCAACGCGGCGACAAGAGGGAGGTAGGGTCCGGGGGAGGAACCGCAGGTTCTTCCCACGAAGGACCCAGCGGCTGGCCGGGCGCGCCCCGCGCCGATTGGAGGGGACTCCGCTAACGCCTCAAGCAGGAAGTGGTCCCGGTGTGGCCGTAAGGCCCGGCTGGCCGGGCCGTGTGAGTCCGTGATCCAGACGTCGGGGACCCAGCGCGGCGACAAGAGGGAGGTAGGGTCCGGGGGAGGAACCGCAGGTTCTTCCCACGAAGGACCCAGCGGCTGGCCGGGCGCGCCCCGCGCCGATTGGAGTGATTGGAGGGGACTTCGCTAGAGCCGCGACGGCCTCGTATCGTCCAGGCCAGATGGCATCCCCAACTGCCGCCGACCTGCTGGTCGAGCGGCTATTGGACTGGGGCGTGGACACCGTCTTCGGGCTGCCCGGCGACGGCATCAACGGCCTCATGGAGGCGCTGCGCAAGCAGCGCGAACGCATTCGCTTCATCCACGTCCGCCACGAGGAGTCAGCGGCCTTCATGGCTACCGGCTACGCCAAGTTCACGGGCCGGATGGGCGTGTGTCTGGCGACCTCCGGCCCAGGCGCCATCCACCTCTTGAACGGTCTCTACGACGCCAAGCTCGACCGCGCGCCCGTGCTGGCCCTGACCGGCATGACCTACCACGACCTGATCGGCACCTCCTACCAGCAGGACGTCAACCTCGACTACCTCTTCCAGGACGTGGCGCTCTTCAACCAGCGCGTCATGGGTGCCGCCCACGTCGTCAACCTGGTCGACCAGGCGGCGCGGACCGCGATCACGGGTCGCGGCGTGGCGCACCTCACCTTCCCGCTCGATCTCCAGGAAGAGAAAGCGGACGCCGACCAGCGCTCCCGCAAGAACGTGGCCGGCCACAGCTCGGTGCTGGAAAGGCCACCGGTGCGGCTGCCCGCCCGGGACGACCTGGAGCGCGCGGCGCACGCCTTCCACGGCAAGAGCAGGGTCCTGATCCTGGCCGGGTCCGGGGCTCGGGGCGCCGGCGAGCTCCTGGAAACGGCGGCCGAGCGCCTGGCCGCCCCCATCGCCAAGCCGCTGCTGGGCAAGGACGTTGTCCCCGACGACAGCCCCTACGCGCTGGGCGGCCTGGGCCTCCTGGGTACCGCGGCGTCCCAGCAGGCGATCGAGCGGTGCGATGCACTGCTCCTGGTCGGAACCTCCTTTCCCTACCTGGAATACCTGCCCAAGCCGGGACAGGCGGTGGCCGTCCAGATCGACGACGACCCCAGCCGGATCGGCCTCCGGCACCCGGTCGTCGTGGGACTGGCGGGGGACGCCCTCGCCACCCTGGAGGCGCTGGTCCCGCTGCTGCCCGAGAACCCGGACCGCGACTTCCTCGAGAAATCCCAGGCGGCAGCCCGCGAGTGGTGGGCCCGGATGCAGGAGCGCGGGAGCCGGCCCGACGTGCCCATGAAGCCGCAGGTGGTGGCCTGGAACCTGGGCCAGCTGCTGGCCGACGACGCCATCCTGGCCGGAGACTCCGGGACCGTCACCTCCTGGGCCGCCCAGGAGATCCGCCTGCGCAGGGGCCAGCGCTTCTCGCTGAGCGGGACCCTGGCCTCGATGGCCAACGGGCTGCCCTATGCGCTGGCCGCACAGGTGGCGTTTCCCGGACGGCAGTGCGTGGCGCTCGTGGGCGACGGCGGCTTCGAGATGCTGATGGCGGAGTTCGCCACCGCCGTCCAGCACCGGCTGCCGGTCAAGGTCGTGGTCATCAAGAACAACGTGCTCGGCATGATCAAGTGGGAGCAGATGGCGTTCCTCGGCAACCCCGAGTACGGGGTCGAGATGACGCCCATCGACTTCGTGAAGTTCGCCGAGGCCTGCGGCGGGCGGGGCGTGCGCATCCAGGACCCCGCCCGCTGCCGGGAACAGCTGGAGGCGGCGCTGGCGGCCGACGGCCCGGTTCTGGTGGAGGCGGTGGTGGATCCCTTCGAGCCTCCGCTCCCGCCCAAAGTCGATCCCCTGCAGGCCCGGCACCTGGTCCAAGCGCTGGCGCGCGGCGAGCCCAACCGGACGCGCATCGGCCTCACCCTCTTCCGTGACCTGGTCGACGAATCTGCCTTCGGCGGCGGCGTGTCGGCCATCGCCGACCAGGTGTCGAAGCTGCTCGGAAAGGAGCCCACGGACAAGCCCTAGACGCTTTGTCGTCGGATCGTAGTGACCCCTCGATTTGATGGGCCGGTGACCTCCAGCCGGCGTCGGCGGCTATTCGATATCTGGGCACCCGGCCTGCTGCTGGCCGGGATCGCGCTGGCGCTGGTGGCGGTGATCGGGCTCGTCGATCTCGCGCTGGCGCCGCGCTACCAATCCGTGCTCGACCTGCTCAACCCGGACCCGATCGGCGCCGCCCCGACCATGACGCTCATCGGTACCGCCGAGGGCGTCGCGATCGCGATCGTGATCGTGGTGGTGGTGCTCGGCGTGCAGCTCACCGCCGATCGCTACTCGCCGCGCATCATCGACATCTTCATCCGCGACCCGATGAACGCGCTCGTGCTGGCGCTGTTCTTGAGCTCGATCGTGTTTACGATCGTCGTCAGCGCAGAGATAAAAGCCGACTATGTACCGGGGGCGGGCTTCGCGGTCGCGATCGTCCTGGCCATCGTCGACTTCGCGATCCTGCTGCCCTACGTCCGCTACATGTTCCTCATCATGCGGGCGGAGACGATCATCCGCTCCCTGCGTCATCGGGGCGCGACGACGCTGCGGCGGGCGGCGACACGTGGCCGGCTGGAGGCTCGGCATGACATGCGCGACTGCCTGTCGCAGATCTCTGACATCGCCCTCGGCTCGATCCAGCGCGGCGATACCGAGGTCTGCTTGGCAGCCATCGAGGCGCTGCGGGAGCTGGTTGTCGACGACTATGTCCCCATCAAGGCCGCGCTGCAGCCGTGGTGGTTCAGCGTGGACCACGTCGACATGCCCGGCGCCTCCGATCAGACGATCATCCACGTCGATCGCACCCGGACCTGGGTCGAGCACTCGGTGCTCAGCGACTGGGTCGACCTAATCGGCGAAACGCCCGCCTTTCGCAAAGAGGTCATCCACGCCATCGCACGCGCCACCAGGGCGCTTGGCGACGCCGCCATCCGGGCCGGCGACCGCGACCTCGAGGACTTGGTGATCCGCTTCTTCAACACCTACCTGCGCGCGGCCATGAACCAGCGGGCGCCCACCTTCGTCTACGCCACCTTCAACGAGTACCGCACGCTGGCCATCGACGCCCTCCATGCGCGCCCCGACCTGATGCTGCGGGTGGCCGAGCACCTGGTCGCCTACGGGCGCAACTTCGACGCCGCGGGCATGCCCTTCATCATCGGCACCGCCGCCGAGGACGTCGCCGACATGACGATCGCCACCGCCGGCGTCGACATGGACCGCGCCATCCTGCTGGCGCAGCTGCTGTCCAGGACGCTCGCCGCCATGGCGCCGACCGCCCAGCCCATCGCCCTCAACGGCGTGCTCAAAGCGGCCATCAAGCTGGCGCTGTGGGCCATCGGCTCGGAGCATGCGGAGATCGTGGGCACGCTCGCGGAGGGCCTGCTGGCGGTGCCGGCGAGCTTCCGAGAGGACGCCCTGGAGCGCATGCAGCGCACCACCGAGGGGGTGTTCTGGGAGGTCAGCGACCGGGTGGTCGCCTTCGACTGGGTGGAACCCGAGCAGCGGGAGCTGATCCCGCTCCTGCGCCAGCGCCTGGCGCCGCCGGTCAGTCGGCCGGCGCGTAGACCTCGGCCCGCTCCGTCACCCGCCTCTCCTCGACCAGTTTCTTGAGGTGCGCGCGGAGCGTCATCTCCGCGGCCCGCAGCAGCTCCTCCCCCTCGACCTCCGGACCGTAGACGCGCCGCGTCAGCTCGGCCGCGGTGCCGGGACCTCCGGAGCGCAGATCGTCCAGGACCTGGCGCTCGCGGGCCAGGCGGTGGGCGCGGTACTCCTCGATCTTGGCCGGCGCCTCGGCGACCGGGTCCCAATGGCCGGGGAAGAGCATCCGCGGCTGCAGCTCGGCAACGCGTTCCAGGGAGCGGAGGTAGGCGGCAACGTCCCCCTCCGGGTAGGTGACCATCGAGCTGCCTTTGCCCAGGATCAGGTCGCCAGAAAACAGCGCGCCGTCTTGGGGCAGCCAGAAGCACAGGTGGTCGGCGGCGTGGCCCGGGGTGTACACGGCTTGCAGCTCGAGATTCCCGGTTCGGACCAGATCGCCGTCGCCGAGCTCCGGCCAGCGCGCCACCCGCGCCTGGCGGCGGACGCCCAGCTTCTCGGCCAGGGGCAGGTGGTCGGGGTGCGAGTGGGTGACCAGGATCACGCCGACCTGGGCCGATCCGAGCTTGCGCTCGATGGCCGCCTGGTGCGTCTCATCGTCGGGGCCGGGGTCGATCACGGCGACCACGGGCTCGTCCCCCAGGATCCAGGTGTTGGTGCCCGGGCCGGTGTAGGGGCCTGGGTTCGGGGCGACGACCCTTCTGACGGTGGTCAAGTCAGCGTGCTGGCAGCCAGAGCACGGCCTGCGCCGGCGTGGAGGCGTCCAGCCAGCCGCCGCAGTGGATGTCGACCAGCAGCTGCACCAGCGGCTCCCCCAGTTCCGGGGCGGCCAGCGGCCGGGCGTCGGGCGCGGCGGTGATCTGGATTCGCCACCAATTGCCGCGCCGCTCGCCGGCGATGCGGGCGCCCGCGCCGCCCATCCACTCGCAGGCGCGGGCCATGGCGTCCAGCAGCACGGGCTCGGGCGCCTTCACGACGGCGTCGGCGGGCACGTCCAGGACGGCGCCCGCGCAGGCGGAGTTGAGGATGGCGCCGAAGACCACGCCCCGGGCCGGGTCCTTGGGGTCCAGCGCCGCCGCCTCCACCGCCGCCGCCCGCCGGCCGACCTCCTGCGCCTGCTCATACAGCTGCTCCAGCAGCTCCGGCCGCCCGAAGGCCGCCTGGCGCGCCGACTCCTGCAGGGAGAGCTGCGCCGAGCGCAGCTTGTGGCCGAGCCTGCCCAGCAGGTAGGACCGGCGCTCGGTCGCGATTCGCAGCCCGTCCTCTTCGGCCTGGCGGGCCAGCGAGCGGCCGCCGCCCCCCTGCGCCCAGCCCACCAGGCGTCCGCCCAGGGTCAGCGGTTCCCAGCCCTCGCCGGGCGGTGGGAAGTCGGGATCGGCGGGTCCGTGGCGGTCGCCGCCCGGCACCAGCTCCAGGCCGCCGCCCACGCGCGCCCAGAGCGGCGTCCGTGACATCTGGCGGTGATTATCAGACGAGGTTTCCCGGGAAACGTGAAACCAACGGCCCGAATCCGACGAGGTTTCCCGGGAAACCTCGTGCCCGTGCGCCGGTCGTAGCGGGGACCTCGGTCCCGGATTTCTCGAATAACCAACCGCCGCCGACGCCGGCCCGGCCGGATTCTTCGAAAAACCCGAGTGCTACCCGCCGGTCGCGGCCGCCCTACGCTGCGCGGCGATCCCGGCCGCCGGCACCGTGAACTTGAAGGTGGTCCCTCCGCCGCCGGTGGCGGCCAGCCAGATGCGGCCGCCGAAGGAGCGCTCGACCACCAGCCGGCAGAGGTAAAGGCCCAGACCCAGCCCGCCGCGGGCCCGGTTCTGCCCGGCGGGCGCGGTCTTCCGGAAGAGTGACTCGACGCGTTCCACGGGCAGGCCCGGCCCCTCGTCGGAGACGGTCACCTCCAGCCAGGCTCCGCTCGCGCGCGCGCTCACGTGGATGGGCGCGCCCGTGTACTCGAGCGCATTGCCGACCAGGTTGGTCAGCACCTGGTCGAGGTGCGTGGGCTCGCAGAAAGCCGCCGGCAGCGTGCGCGGCAGCTTCACGGATACCCGTTCGATGCGGTCGCCGTAGCGGTGCTGGAGCACGGCCATCACGTGCTCGACGGCCTGCGCCAGGTGGACCTGGGCCGGATTGGGCTCGAACTGGCGCGTCTCCAGCTTGGCGATGATCAGCTGGCCCTCGACCAGGTTGAGCAGCCGGTCGGACATCTCGTAGGCCTCGACCAGCAGTGAGGTGCGCTGCTCGGCATCCATGTGGCGCTCCCACTGGAGGATCCCGGCCAGCGTGGTCTTCATGGCCGCGGCCGGGCTGCGGACCTCGTGGCCGATGGCGCGCAGCATCAGGTCCTTGGCCTCCAGGACCTGGCGCTCGCGGGTGACGTCCTCGTGCAGAGAGAGCACGCCCGCCGGCTCCCCACGCATGCCCGGCAGCGGCACCCGCCGGACCTCGATCACGCGCTCCTGGGGAGCGCGCAGCGTGAGCACACTGGGGGCGTCCGGCTCGGCGTCCGGGTCGGAGGTGACCTGGGCTCCGGCCTCGGCCAGGATGTCCTCGACGGCGCGCCCGGTGAAGCTGGCCTGCTCCACGCCGTACAGCTGCTCGGCCTCGGGGTTGGCGTAGACCACCAGCCCGGCCTCGTCCTCCAGGATCACGCCCACCGGGGAGTGGCGGAGGATGGAGTCCAGGGTCCGCCGCTCGCGGGCCAGGGCCTCGACCAGGCGTAGACGGCCCAGCACGACGCCGGCCTGGCCGGCCAGCACGGACATCAGGCGCCGTGTCTCGGCCGGGGAGCCGGCACCGGCCTGGGCCACCACCAGCCCGGCCAGCTTGCCCTCGACCAGGATCGGGGTCGCCACCGCGGTGGCGCTGCCCATCGCCTTCAGCAAGGCCTTGGCGGGCGCGCCCATCGGGTTGCTGCGGAAGGCACGGAGGGTCTGGCCGGGCGCTTCCAGGGGCACGCTCAAGCCGTCGCTGACGCGGCGCAGGATGGCGTCCTCGTCGGTGATCCAGAGGGCGCCCTGGGAGGCGGACAGCGCGCGCTCGACCAGGCCCGCCATCTCGGCCTGGGTGTCGGCCGGGCGCGTGATGTCCAGCTCGGTGAAGGCGGCGACCGCCTCCAGGGTGCGGATGCGGTCGCGGGTCTCGGCGCCCAGGCGGGCGTTTTCGATCGCGATCGCGGCGTGGCGCGCGAACTCGGCGGTGCCGGAGGCCGCCTCGTCGACCGGGGTGCCCGCGTGGATCGAGCCCAGGGCCCCGACCATGGTGTCGGCGTACCAGAGGGGGACCAGCGACCAGGCGCTGGCGCCGCGCTGGCCGCTGAGCGGCGCCCGGGGAGTCTCCGGCCAGCCGCCGTGGCGGTCGCGGCCCGCCCACTGCAGCACCCGCGCCGCCGTGGCGTCGCCGCTGGAGGCCTCGGCCGTGATGCGGCCCTCGGCGTCGAAGGCCCAGCAGGCCGCGCCGGCCGCGCCCAGCATGTTCTGGGCCTGGTCGGCGATCGAGGCCACCACGCCGGCCAGCTCGTGGCCGGCCAGGGCCGCCACCTCCTGCATGCGCACCGAGTGGGCCAGGGCCAGCTCGTTGGCGCGGTGCAGGCGCACGGTGCGCAGGGCGATACCCACGATCGGCGCGGCGCTCTCCATCAGGCGAACCTCGTCCTCGCTGAAGGGGTTCTCCTCGAAGCGCTGCGCCGAGAGTGCGGCCACCACGCGGTTGTCCTGCAGGACCGGGACCCAGACCACCTCGGCCGGCATCCGGGGGTCCTGGGCGCCGGGCCAGCCGGAGCCGGGCCGGCGCGCCTCCTCGGGTACGTGGCCGGCGAAGGTCTGGCCGGTCTCCTGCAGGCGGCGGAACTGGACGGTGCGCTCGACCGGCTTGGGGTCGAGGACCTGGGTCGGACCGCCGTGCTCGGAGCCGAACCCGCCCAGAAGGCCGTCGGGGTCGAGGTACACGAGGAGGAAGTTGTCGGCGCTGACGTACTCGCGGGCCGCCGTGAAGACGGCGTGCGCGATCTGGGCTTCGTCGGCCGAGCCGGCGACCCCCAGCTCGAGGACGTGCAGGGCCTCCAGCCGCCGGCGCTCGGCCTGGGCGGCCGCGAAGTACTCGGCGTTGGCCAGGGCCAGGCTCACGTGCGCGGCCACGTCCTGCAGCAGGTGCACGTGCCAGTCGGTGAAGACGCCGGCCCGATAGGACTGCAGCGAGAGCAGCGCCGTCACCCGCTCGCCACGGCGCACGGGCACCCAGACGATCGAGCGGGCCGCCACCCGGCCCCGGCGCTCGGCGTCGGCCACGTAGACCATGGCGCCGCCGGCCTCGACCAGGCCCCCGGTGGGATGGTGGGCCTCGACCCGCGTGGCCCACGGCGAGCGCCTGACCAGCACCGGCTGGCCGGTCTCATAGGCCTCGCGGGAGGGGCCGGAACCCGCCAGCGGCACGGTGTATACGGTCTCGTTGCCGTCGATCCAGCTGTAGCCGTCGGCCATCGGGCCCTCGTCGCCCTGGTGGATGGTGGCCAGGCCGAAGAACTCGAACTTGAGGTGGCGCGAGAGCTCCTCGCGCAGGGTGCGCATGATCGACCAGCGGTCGAGG
>DASUVY010000077.1:0-12554 GCA_036378695.1 Candidatus Dormiibacterota bacterium | reverse complement strand
GGCCTGCTCCGGTGCGCGCCGCGCCAGCGCCTCGGCCAGCTTCAGCGAATCGACCGAGTGGATCAACGCGAAGCGGCCGGCGGCGTCGCGCGCCTTGTTGGTCTGCAGGTGGCCGACCAGGTGCCACTCGGCCTCAGGCAGCACCTCCAGCTTGGGCAGCGCCTCCTGGACGCGGTTCTCGCCCAGCAGGTGCAGGCCGGCGGCGAGGGCCGCGCGGCAGTCCTCCAAAGACCGGCCCTTGGTCACGGCAACCACCGCGATCAGCTCCGGGTCGCCGCCGGCTGTGGCTATGCGCTCGCGAACCGCCCGCAGGCGGCTCTCTACCTGAGCGCGACCAGGCAATAGAAGCGGGCGCCGTCCGGCCTTCGGCGGTGCGAGGGCAGGTCTGGCGACTCGAAGGTGCAGGCGCCCTGCACGTGGATGCTGGCGGCGGGCACGCCGGCGGCCTCGAGCTGAGCCCGGTTGGCGGCCACCAGGTCCAGCCGGAAGCGGCCCTCGGCGTCGGGCCGCGCGAACCCGTTGAACTGCGAAGCCACCTCGGGGCCAACCTGGTAGCAGCGTCCGCAGATGCCAGGGCCGATGCCGGCCACCAGGTCGCCGGGCTCGCAGCCGAACTCGCGCTCCATGGCCAGCACGAGCTCGCCGGCAATACCCGCCGCCGTTCCGCGCCAACCGGCGTGGGCCAGCCCGACCGCACCCCGGCGCGGATCGTAGGCGATCACGGGATAGCAGTCTGCGAACGATGCCAGCAGCGGCAGGCCGGGCCGGTCGCTGATCAGCCCGTCGACGCCGGGCACCGTCACACCGGCCGTCTCCACTCGCGCGACCCGGGCGCCGTGCACCATCCCCGCCGTCGCCGCGTGCGCGGGATCCAGGGGCCGCGTGGTCGAGAAGCCGTGCTTCAAGCCCGGCTCCTCCGCCAGGGCGGGGATGGTCAGTAGACCGGTGGTGCCTGCCAGCCCAGGTACTCCCCGCCCTGTGCTCGAGCCAGGGCAGTCAGGTTCTCGCGCATCTTGGTGATCGCGCCCGGCGTCGGGATCATGGATTGGATCGCCGTCACCGTCCAGCGGCCCTCCGCATCCGCGCGCAGGTAGGACCGGTAGCCCTCCTTGTCCAGCATCTCCATGGCGGTGCGGGCGTCAGGCTCGGCATCGAAGCGGACGAATGCGCGCACCGGGTGCGGCAGGTGCAGCTTGGACCCCTCGGCACGCAACTCGGCGAGGAGCTCGAGGTCGTCGTCGACCGGCGGCGCCAGGCTCTCCGCCGGCAGCACCCGGCGTCCGAAGCGCGGCACGAACCACCCCAGCCAGTCCATGCGCTAAGGCTAATTCGGTGCCTTTTCACGAAATCGCCGCACCCGCCCGGCGGTGATGAGTGCGTTTTCATGAAAACGCGGGCTTTAGTGCCGGCGGGCGCTCAGCACCTGCTCGATCTCCCGCTTGACCTGCTGGAGGTCCATGAACTCCCGGTACACGGACGCGAACCGGATGTACGCCACCTCGTCCAGCTCCCGCAGCTTGTCCATCACCATCTCGCCGATCTCCTGGCTGGGGATCTCCACCCGCCCGCTGCGGCGCAGGTCGGCCTCGATCTCGTCCACGATCGCACGCAGCTTCTCCTGCGAGATGTCGCGCTTCTCGGTCGCCTTGCGCAGCCCCATGACCAGCTTCTGGGGATCGAAGTCCTCCCGCCGCCCGTCCTTCTTGATCACGTAGAACGGCACCGCTTCGATGCGCTCGTAAGTGGTGAAGCGCTGCCCGCAGTTGAGGCACTCCCGGCGGCGCCGGATGGCCTCCCCCACCTCGGAGTCGCGGGAATCCACGACCTTGAGGTCGTGGTGACCACAGTACGGGCAGCGCACGCTTCGGACCGAGCCCCGCTACTGGCGGTTGCGCAGGAAGGCCGGGATGTTGAGGTCCTCCTCGTCGGTCCCGAACTGCGGCCTCTCGGCGCCGATCTTGACGCCCAACCGCTCGGCGAAGCCGGGCGCCGACTCTGCCGCCATCACCGGCGCGCTATCCGTCCGCCGCGCCCGGGCGCCAAAACCGGCCGCGATCACGGTGATCTTGACCTCGCCCTGCATGCGGTCGTCGTTGACGACGCCGAAGATGATGTTGGCCGCGGGATCGGCCGACGCCTTCACGATCTCGGCCGCCTTCTCGCATTCGTGGAGCGTGATGTCGCGCCCGGCGGTGATGTTGAAGAGGATCCCCTGGGCGCCGTCGATCGATGTTTCCAGCAGCGGGCTGGAGACCGCCTGCTTGGCGGCATCTTCCGCCCGGTTGTCGCCAGACCCGAAGCCGATGCCCATCAGCGCCTCGCCGGTGTCCTGCATCACGGCCTTGACGTCGGCGAAGTCGAGGTTGATGGTGCCCGGGCTCACGATCAGGTCGGCGATGCCCTGCACGCCCTGCCGGAGCACGTCGTCAGCGATCCGGAAGGCCTCCTCCAGGGTGGTCTTGCGGTCGACGAACTGGGTCAGACGGTCATTGGGGATCACGATCAGGGCGTCGACCTTGTCACGCAGCTGCTTGATGCCCTCGTCGGCGGTCTCGTTGCGGACCTTGCCCTCCCAGCGGAAGGGGCGGGTGACGACGGCGATGGTCAGCGCGCCCTGCTGCTTGGCCACCTCGGCGATGACAGGCGCCGAACCGGTGCCGGTACCGCCGCCCATGCCGGCGGTGATGAACACCATGTCGGTGTCCTTGCAGAGCTCCGTCAGCTCGGCGCGGCTTTCGTCGGCGGAGTCGCGGCCCTTGGTCCAGTCGGCGCCCGAGCCCAGGCCACGGGTGACCTTGCGGCCGATGTTGACCTTGACGTCGGCGTTGCAGTTGTCGAGCGCCTGCATGTCGGTGTTGACCGCGATGAACTCGACGCCTTTCAGCGCCGCCGAGATCATGCGGTTGACCGCGTTGCCGCCGCCGCCGCCGGCGCCGATCACCTTGATCCGAGCCCTGCCGTCCTGCCGATCGCCCTTCATGGTCATACCGACCTCCAAATCGTTTGCTGCGTCGTCTGCTGAATCGCCTAGAAGAAGTCCCTGAGCCATCTCACCGTCCTCTGGTATGCGGTGCCGATCGCCGGCGAGTGCGCGCCGCGCGCCCCGGTCAGGACCGCCACGGGCGCCGAGCGCGCGCCCCACTTCACGAGCCCGACCGCCGCCGCGAAGGACGGGCCGCCCGCCCGGTCGGCCAGGCCGCCGACGCCGCAGGGCAGACCCAGCCGCACCGCGGAGTCGAAGACCGCCTGGGCCGCGTCGGTCGTACCCATCAAGCGTGCGGCGCCGCCCGTGACCACCACGCCCGCCGGCTGCCGCCCGTCGTAGCCGCTCTTGCGCACCTCCTCGCGCGCCATCTGGAAGATCTCGCGCATGCGCGGCCCGATGATCTCGGCCAGGAAGCGCCGCGGCATTGCTTGAATGCGGTCGCCGCCCACCTGGCGGACCTCGATCCGCTCCTCGCCGGGGATCACCTCGGGCAGCGTGTGGCCGTAGTTGAGCTTCAGCGTCTCCGCGTCGGCGGGCGTGGTCCGCAGGCCGATGGCGATGTCGTTGGTGACGTGGTTGCCGCCCACCGGCAGCACCGCCATCCGCAGCACGGAGCCCTCGGCATAGAGCACCACGTCGGTGGTCTCGGCGCCGATGTCGACCAGGCAGACGCCCAGCTCGACCTCGTTGGCTGTGAGCACGCCCTCGCCGGAGGCCAGCCCGTGGGCGACCACCTCTTCCACGTCGAAGCCGGACTGGTGGACGCACTTGACCACGTTGTGGAGGCTGGTCTGGGCGGCGGTCACGATGTGGGTCTCGACCTCCAGGCGCTGGCCGGTCATGCCCACCGCGTCGCGCACCCCGTCCTGGCCGTCGACGGTGAAGCTGCGCGGCAAAACGTGGATGACCTGGCGATCGCTGGGCACCGAGACCGCGCGCGCGGCCTCGATCACGCGCTCCACGTCCTCCTCGCGGATCTCGAAGCCGTGGTCTCGGCTGACGGCGACCACGCCGCGGCTGTTCTGGCTGGCGAGGTGCGGACCACCGAGGGCGCAGACGGCGGACTCGATGCGCAGCCCAGCCATGCGTTCCGCGGCCACCGAGGCGGCCTGGATGGCGGCCACGGTCTTGTCGATGTTGACGACCACGCCTTTGCGCAGCCCCTCGGCCGGCGCTTCGCCGACACCGAGCAACTGGACCTGGCCGTAGTCGTCGACCTCGCCGATGATCGCGGTCACCCGCGAGGTGCCGAGGTCGAGGCCGGCTGTGCGCTTCCGCCGAGACAAGTGCTGGAGATCTCCTGGGGCTGGTGGGTGGGACTTGGCGGGTCCCGGGCAGTATAGCGCCTCGGGCGCCGGACGACTAGATGTTGTGGATGAGTCGCGGGCGGACCATACAAGTTGGGCCGCTGGGTCTGCCGCGATGGGCTTGGCAGGCTACATCTAGTAGCCGGCATTCCGCTTAACCCGGCTTCAATCGCGACCCGGCTTCATATCATCGCGCCCTCCGTGAGCATCGAACCCGAAGATCTCGCCCGCACCGCCCTGGTGAGGATGATCCGCGGCCGGCGCTATCGCCTGGCCGGGCCGACCGACGCCCGCTTCAGCGACATCATGGCCAACGCCTTCCGCGTCGCCTATCGCCAGCAGGGCGCTGAACCCTCTCTCCTGATCTTCAGTGGACCCGGTCACGACCCCGAGGCCGCGGGCCGGGCGGCGGCGGAGTGGGCGGCGGCCAACTGGCGCCCCAACGCGGTTCAGCGCAAGGTGCGGCCGGGGGTGGTCGTCGTGCAGGTGGCGCCGGGCAGTCAGCTAAAGCCCGCCGGCGCGCTGCAGGGAGTCCCGGTGACGGCCGCCATCTGGGCCGTCGACTCGGCCTCTGGCCGCACGCAGACGGCGGGGCGCCCCTCCGGCGCGCCACCGGCGCGCGAGCTGAAGCGGGCGGCGGCCGCACTCATGAATGGTCTTCCCGCCCCCTCCCTCGGCGAGCTGGACCTGGCCGAGCGCGAAGTCATGCGCCTGCGCACCGTTCGCATCGCGCCGCTGGTCACAGGCTGCCTGGCGATCAGCCTGGTGTTCTACGGGCTCCGCTACGGGTTGACCGCGTTCAGCGGCGTCTTCACCTGGAGTGCGCTGCTGAGCTCCGGCGGTTCGGCCGCCGTGGGGGTTTCGCCGGGGGTCGCGCTGGGCGGGCTGGCGGCCGACGTGCTGCTGCTCGCCGGCATCGGGCTCGGCCTCGGTGTGCTCCTGAACGTGCGCGGCCTGGCCTTTGCCGCGCCGGGATTCTCGAGCCCCAGCCCACGGGTCCGCACGGCGACCTGGGTGGGCTACGGAGCGGTGATGGTCGCCCTGGCGCTTGTCTTGCAGATGGCTTTGCCCGACGTCGTCGCGAGACAGAACCGCTCGGCGGCGCACGCCGAAGGCATGCACGTCACCGCCACCACCGACGACGATGGTTCGGAGGCCGCCGTCCTCCTGGGCGGCGACCTGACCGTCGACCTTTCATCCTGGCCGGCCGCGGAGTGGCAGGGCGTGGAGTTCCGCTCCAGCAACCCTGCGGTCCTCGAGATGCAGCCGGCCGCGCCCTGGACGAAGGCCCCGACCGCGCTCTTCGACGCCGTCGGCGTGGGCACCGCCCGCGTCGATGCGACGAGCGCGGACGGGCGCTTCACCTTCGAGCTGAGGGTGTCCGTCATCCGAGGCTGACCGAGGGGAGCATCCTTGCCATCAAGAGGATGCCCTTCGCTTTCCGGCCCGGAATCGACCCCGCGGCCACCCCAGGACCCGACGCGCTGCTTTTCGCCTTCACCGGCGACCGATTGCTGGTGGTGGCGGACGCGCCCGCCGGCCTCGAGCACCTGGGCGAGCTAGAGGTGCCGGCCCTCTTCATCGGCCACCTGGATGGCCGGCCGGTCTTCGCTGTGTCGGTCGACACCGTGCCCGAGGGCGTGGCCCCGGCCGGGCTGCGCGAGCTCTTCGGGCGCCTCGACCCCCAGCTGCACGGCGTCGCCGGGCGCGCCTACCAGCTGGTCGAGTGGTACCGCTCGCACGCCTTCTGCGGGCGCTGCGGGCATCCCACCCATCCCGTCGACCACGAGCGGGCGCGCGCCTGCGAGGCCTGCGGCGCCAGCTACTTCCCCCGCATCAACCCCGCCGTGATCATGCGGGTGCAGCGCCGAGGCCGCATGCTGCTGGCCCGCAACCGCACCTTTCGCGGTCCCTTCTTCAGTGTGTTGGCCGGGTTCGTGGAGCCGGGCGAGTCCCTGGAAGAAACCGTCGCGCGCGAGGTCGAGGAGGAGGTCGGCCTGGAGGTGACCCGGGTGCGCTACTTCGGGAGCCAATCCTGGCCCTTCCCGAGCCAGCTCATGATCGGCTTCGTTGCCACCGCTGGCCGCGGCCGCATCGACCTTCGCGACTCCGAGATCGAGGAGGCGCACTGGTTCGCGCCCGGCGACGAACTGCCGCCACTGCCCGGCCCCTTCAGCATCTCGCGCCGCCTGATCGACGACTTCCTAGAAGTGCGTCACCAGCAGGAAGGCCGCTAGGGCCAGGAGGAAGACGCCGGCCAGGCGCTCGGCGCCCTCACGCAGCCGCTCAGCGACCAGGGCGCCCAGCGCGAGGCCCAGCTGCGATACGGCGAAGGCCTGGAGGGCGATCAGTCCCGCCACCAGCAGGGCCGGCACCCGGAGCAGGCCCAGGGTGAACCCGATCGCCAGCTCGTCCAGGCTCACGCTGAGCCCCAGCAGCAGAAGTCGCCAGCCGTGGGTCGAGGCCAGGTCCTCGGCGTCGTCGTCGTCGCCGCGCAGCATGAGCAGGCCCGCGACCGCCAGCACCGCGATCGCCAGGTACTCGGCGGCGCCGGCCAGCAGCTGCGCCAGCGTTAGGCCGGCGACCAGGCCGACCAGCGGCATGCCGCCCTCGAACACGGCGAAGAGCGCGCCCACGCGAAGCCGCTGGGCTCGGGACGGCCGCTGCACGCCGGCGGCGGCCGAGATGGCGAAGGTGTCCAGGCAGAGCGGCAGCACCAGCGCGGCCACCGCCAGGGCTGGGCTCAGAGGTAATGCCGGCGGATGGAGGCCAGGTTGTTGAAGATGCGCACGCCGAAGGCAACGATGGCCGCGATCGAGAGGTCGACGCCGAGCTTGTCGCCCACGTACGTGAGGCCCCCGGCCAGCGCCATGTTCGTCACCAGTCCGGTCAGGAACACGCGCGGCTCGAAGGTGCCCGCGATGTAGGCCTTGAAGGCCCCGAAGATGGAGTCGAGGCCCGCCAGCAGCGCCACCGCCGTGTAGCGGGCGTAGGTGATCGGGATGGTCACCGGCGAGAGCAGGCCCAGCGCCACCCCGACGACGGCGAAGGCGGCCGCCACCAGGATCACGCGCACGAGAGCACCGGCTGCAGGACGGGGCTCACCGAGGGGCTGGGCTGCGGTCGCGGGGCAGGCGCGGGCGTCGGGGTGGGCGGCGGCTTGGCCGACTTGAGCTTGACCGCGGGCTCGCTGGGGTTCATGAGGTTCACGTAGTCGAGGTCCGGGCTGTTGAAGTTGACGTCGGCCGCGATCGACTTCAGAGCCGCCAGCTTGTCCTTCAGTGCGGCGATCTCCTCGGGCGTGATCACGCGCCCGAAGAGCACTTTCCAGGCCTTGCCGGTGACCATGGTCAGGTTTCCGCAACCGTCCAGCTGGAAGCTGCCCACCGACTGCCCGACCAGGGCCGGCAGCTGGCGCTGGATGTTGACCAGCGCCGTCAGCAGCGTGACCTCCAGCGGTTGCTGGCCGACTTTGGGGTCGGGCCCCGCGGGACCCTGCACGTCAACCACCGCCGAGGTGTTGGCGGCCGGCCCCAGCACGACCCCACGATCCGATAGGAAATAGGGCTTGCCCTGCGCGCCCGCCCGGTAGGCGGCCACCGGCTGCCATTCCTGGACGCTGACCACGACCCGGTCTGGAAGCTCGGTGGTGACCGTGGCCTCCCGCACCCAGGCCGTCGCCGTCAACTTCCGGCGGATCGTAGCAGCGTCCACGGCGAAGACCGAGCCCGGCCGGTCGAGGCCCGCCAGCGTCCGGACCTGGGCCGCGCCCAGCCGCTGCGAGCCCTGCACGTCGACCTCCCGGACCTGGAAAAGCGGACCGGCGGCCAGGAAGAGCGCGACCAGCAGCTCCACCGCCGCCAGCATCGCCGCCAGGCCCCGCCAGCGCGGCGTGCCCTCCTCCTTTTCGGTCACCGCGTTGGACTGCGCCCAGGTCTGGCCCGCCAGGCGGGCGGCCGGCGCCGGGTGCACCCAGCGGAAGTCCGGGCGCGGAAAGCGCGAGGCGCGGCGCCGGCGTGGCTTCACTGTGGACCGACCTGTGCGCGGTGCCGGGCCAGGGCGTGCTGGACGAGGCGCTCGCACAGCTCCGGAAATTCGATGCCGGCGGCGCGGGCGGCGTCGGGAAACAGCGAGAGCGAGGTCAGGCCGGGCACCGTGTTGACCTCCAGCAGCCAGCCTTCGCCGGCCACGTCGATGATCAGGTCGACCCTGGCGAAGCCCTCGCAGCCGAGCGTCTCGAAGGCGCGGGCCGAGAGCTCGGCCGCCCGCTCGCGTGCCGCAGACGGAATCCGGGCCGGGATGATGTGGTGCGAGCGGCCTTCCGTGTACTTGGCGTCGTAGTCGTAGTTCTCGTTCTCGTAGGTGATCTCCAGCGTGGGCAGCACCTGGAGCTCGGGCGCCGCCAGCACACCGACCGTGATCTCGGTGCCGGCCACGAAGCGCTGGACCAGGACCCGGCGGTCGTAGCGGCCGGCCAGCACCAGCGCGGAGGCCAGCTCGTCGGCGTCCCTGGCCTTGGTGTAGCCGATGGTCGAGCCCTCGCGGACCGGCTTCACGGCCAGGGGCAGCCCGTAGGTCTTGACCAAGCGCTCGACGGTGCCGGCCTCGACGCCTTCCGCGGCGTCCCACTCCTCGAAGTCGGGCACCGGCAGCCCCGCCGCGGCCAGGAGCTGGTTGGTGCGGGACTTGTCGATGCAGAGCGAGCTGGCCAGCACGCCGGAACCCGTGTAGGGCAGGCCCAGCAGCTCGCACATGCCCTGCACCGTGCCGTCCTCCCCGAGCCGGCCGTGGAGCGCGACGAAGACGCAGTCGAAGCCGCCGTCGCGCAGGGCGTCCCAGGTGCCGCCGTCGAGGTCGACGGTCTCCACCTCGTGGCCGCGCGTCTCCAGGGCGGAGCGCACCTCGGCGCCCGAGCGCTGGGAGACCTCGCGCTCGGCCGAGCGGCCGCCCGCCAGGACGGCAACTCTCATGCCGCGAACCCCACCAGCTCGACCTCCGGCTCCAGCTCCACGCCGAAGCGCTCTCGCACCGCGCCCTGGGCCCGTTCGATAAGGCGCCTCACGTCCTCGGCCCTAGCTCCGCCGTGGTTGACGATGAAGTTGGCGTGCAGGTCGCTGATCTGGGCGCGCCCTTCCCAGGCGCCCTTCAGCCCGACGGCGTCAACCAGGCGGCCGGCGGAGTCGCCCGACGGGTTCTTGAAGACGGATCCGCAGTTCTTGGTCTTGATGGGCTGCGTGCGGTTGCGCTCGGCGGTGAGCCGCGCCATCTCCCGCTTGGCGGCGGCGCCGTCGCCCGGGCGCAGATCGATGCTGGCGGCCGTGATCAGGGCCCCGTGCAGCGGGCCCTCGCGGAAGGCCGAGGTCCGATAGCCCAGACCCAGGCTGGCCGCCGGCCAGGTCGCACGGCCCTCGCCCGGCACATAGCCCTCGACCTCGACCAGGACCTCGCGCAGCTCGCGGCCCCAGCAGCCCGCGTCCTGGTAGACGGCGCCGCCCACGGTGCCCGGCACGCCGATCGCGAATTCGAAGCCCACCAGGTCCGCGTCGGCGGCCAGCCGGGCCAGGCGCATCATCTTCAGACCCGCGCCCGCGCGCACGCGCGTGCCCGTGATCGAGTGCTCGCGGTTGACCACACGCAGGACCAGGCCGTCGAAGCCCGCGTCGGCGATCAGCAGGTTGGTGCCGGCGCCCAGGATCAGGTAGGGAACGCCGCGCCGCGCCGCCTCCTCGACCACCCGCTCCAGCTCCTCGACCCGGCCCAGCTCGCAGAACCAGGCCGCCGGCCCGCCGATGTTGAAGGAGGTGTGCCGGGCCAGCGCGTGCCTGCGCTCCACGCCGGGCAGAGAGTCGAGCCAGGCCGCCTCAGTCGTGGTCCGCGAGCTCACGTCCCAGCTTCCCGATGTCGCCCGCGCCCATGAAGAGCACCAGGTCGCCGCGACCGGCCAGGTCCTCCAGCGCCTCGCGCACGCTGGCGAAGTCCGGCGTGTAGCGCGCGTTCCGCATCTTGAGGGCCAGGTTCTCGCCCGTGATCCGGGTCGGGTTCTCCTCGCCGGCGCCGTAGATGTCGGTGACGAGCACGGCGTCGGCCTCCTCGAAGCTGCCCGCGAACTCGTCCAGCAGGCCCGCCGTGCGGCTGTAGCGGTGGGGCTGGAAGACCGCGATCAGGCGGCGATAGGGCAGCTCGCGGGCGGCGGACAGCGTGGCCTGGACCTTCTTGGGGTGGTGCGCGTAGTCGTCGTAGAGCGTCGCGCCCTGCCAGGTGCCCAGCCGCTCCAGGCGGCGGTGGGCGCCCGTGAAGCCGGCCAGTCCGGCGCTGACCTGGTCGAAGCTCAGGCCCAGCTCGAGCGCCATCGCCGCGGCCGCCGTGGCGTTCTCCACGTTGTGGCGCCCGGGCACCCGCAGCTCGATGCTGCCCAGCTCGCGGTCCCCGTGCCAGAGCCGGAAGGGCCGTTCCGGCGTGCAGCGGTAGTCGGCGCGATCCGCGAAGCCGTAGCTCACCCGGCGCGCGGGCGAGTGCAGCGCCGCCGCGCGCTCGTCGTCCGCGCCGAGCACGGCGATCCCCTCGGCCGGCAGGTTGTGCAGGAACTCCTGGAAGACCTCGGCGACCTGCTCGATGCCCGCGAAGTGGTCGGGGTGGTCGTAGTGCACGTTCGAGACGATGGCGTAGCGGGGGTGATGCAGCACCAGCGAGCCGTCCGACTCGTCGGCCTCGGCGACCAGCCAGTCGGAGCCGCCCACCCGGGAGCTGCGCCCGTCGCCGACCAGCGTGGTCGGGTCGTAGCCGGCCTCGGTGAGGACGTGGCCGAGCATGTGCGTGATGGTGGTCTTACCGGCGCTGCCCGCCACCGCGATCGAGCGCGTGGCGGCGAACAACTCCGCCAGCCCCTCGGCGCGCGTCAGCACCCGCACGCCCATGGCGCGCGCGGCCTCCAGCTCCGGTTCGCCGTCGCGCACTGCGGCGGAGTGGACCAGCCAGTCGGCTGTTAGCACGTGCTCGGGGTCGTGCCCGAGGCTGACGCGCGCGCCCTCGTTCTCGACCTCGACCAGCGATTCGGTCTCCTTGACGTCGCACCCCGACACCTCCTCGCCGCGCGCGAGGTAGACCCGCGCCAGGGCCGAGACGCCGACACCGCCGATGCCCATCATGTGGATGCGCGTCATCCGGCTACCCGCTCCAGCACCCGCACCACGCGGCGGTCTGCGTCAGGCCGGCCGAGCTTCGATGACGCGGCGCCCATCGTGCGCAGCCGTTCCGCGTCGAGTGCGTCAATTTCCGCCACCAGCCGCGCGCCTGTGAACTCGGCGTCGGGCACGGTGACCGCCGCCCCCGCCTCGGCCACAGCCTCTGCGTTGAGCTC
This sequence comes from Candidatus Dormiibacterota bacterium, assembly GCA_036378695.1. Taxonomy (GTDB): domain Bacteria; phylum Chloroflexota; class Dormibacteria; order Dormibacterales; family Dormibacteraceae; genus CF-28. The sequence goes on along the minus strand of DASUVY010000077.1, from coordinate 904 downwards.
CTGGTGGGCGCCCCCGAAGGTGCCCGGCACCAGGATCATGGGCAGCCCTACGGCCGTCACCTCGCCGATGGTGCCTACGCCGGCGCGCGACACCACCAGGTCGCCCTGCGCCATCAGCGCCGGCATCGCGTTGGTGAAAGCGAGGCCGCGATAGCTCCCGTACTGCGCGGACAGTCGCTCCGCCTCGACGGCCCCCTGGCGGCCGGCCACATGGATCACCGTCTCGAAGCGGCGCAGCAGGTCGGGCAGCGCCTCCCAGACGGCCTGGTTGAGGCGGCGGGCGCCCTGCGACCCGCCGGTCACCAGCAGCACCCGGGCCGGCGCCGCCGGCTTGCGGCGCGCAAAGCCCGCCCGCAGCGGAATGCCGGTCAGCTCGGTCTTCACGTTCGGCGCCAAGCGCGCTTCGGTGCCCGGCAGCGTCGTGCAGACCACGGCCGCGCCCTTTGCGAAGAGCCGCGTGGCGAGCCCCGGCCGCACGTCCTTCTCGTGCAGCACGTATGGGATCCCCCGGCGGCGGGCCGCCCAGACCGCCGGCGCCATCGCGTAGCCGCCCATGCCGAGCACGACCTGGGGCCGGAAGCGGTCGACGATGCGCAGCCCGCGCCGCATGGCCAGCGGCACCACCGCGGGCAGGGCCAGGTTCTTCCAGGCCGCGTCACGATCGAGGCCGCGGATGGGCACGGTCTCCAGCGCCAGCCCGGCTGCCGGCACCAGGTCTTCCTCGGGTCCGCCCGCCTTGCCGACCATCAGCAGCTCACTCTCCGGATGCTCAGCGCGGAAGGCTTGAGCGACGGCGAGTGCCGGCATCAGGTGGCCGCCGGTCCCCCCGCCCGATATCAAGAGTCGCATCGATCCTCCGCAGGCCCTGGTCGGTCCCCTGGGCCGAGATGTTGAGCAGCACGCC
>DASUVY010000076.1:0-5660 GCA_036378695.1 Candidatus Dormiibacterota bacterium | reverse complement strand
GCGCTTTGGGCTGGGCGAGCTGCTGGTCTTCGAGCCCTACCCGGAATCGACCTTCGAGGAGTCGGTCTCGTTCGCGCGCCGCTGGGAGCTCGACCGCAACATGAAGGAGGCCGCCTTCGAGGCGCTCTCGGTGCCTATCCGGCTGTAGGGATAGGGAGCTTGAAGAGCTCCAGCGCGTTGCCGCCCAGGATGGCGCGGCGCGCGCCCTCGGAGAGGAAGGGCAGGTCATAGACCTGCGTCGGCAGGTCGAAGTCCTGGTGCGGGTAGTCGGAGGAGTACAGCAGCCGGTGCTCGCCGTTCATGATCTCGAAGACCACGCGGGTGTGCTCCGAGTCGTCGAACTGCTCCAGGGGCTGGGTCGTGAAGTACATGTCGCGGATGTACTCGCTGGGCAGCCGCTTCAGCAGCGGCGCTTCCGAGGACCGCTGCCGGTACTCGTTGTCGAGCCGCGCGATCAGGAGCGGGACCCAGGACTGGCCGGCCTCCATGAAGATGAAGCGCACCTTCGGGAAGCGCTCTGGAATCCCGTTCAGCACCAGGTTGGTGAGCTGGATCATGGCGTAGAAGGGGAAGCCGAGCGCGTGCGCTCCCAGAAAGCGGTTGAGCTGCTCGAACGGGCGCTCGCTCCAGTTCGGGCCGGAGTGGAAAGCCAGCGGCACCTCCCGCTCGTTCAGGGCCGCGAAGACCTTCACGAAGCGGTTCTGGTGGATGGGCTGGTAGCGCACCGCGGTGACCATGAAGCCGAGCACTCCGGGCTGCTCGGCGAACTCCTCGATGAACTCCACGCTGGCGTCGGGGTCGCTCAGCGGCAGGTAGGCCATGGTCTTGATGCGGGGGCTGGAGGGCAGCACGCGCTCGACCAGCCAGCGGTTGTAGGCGCGCGCCAGCTCCACCTCCACCTCCAGCTGGGGGTGGGTGCCCAGGGTCAGCATGGGCGTGGGGAAGAGGATCGAGTAGTCGATCCCCATCTGGTTCATGGAGTTGAGGAGCCCGGCGGCGATGGGGTGCATGCCCTCGTACTCGCCCACCGGCAGCACCTGGTCGAGGTCGGTCTTGATGCGGCCCGCCACCATCCGGTCGCCCAGGTTGCCGGGCAGGAAGGCGTGGGCGAGCATGAACTGCGAGTAGCGCTCGAATGGCCGGCGCACAGCCGGATTGGTGACGTAGGCGGCGATCTCCGGCATGGCCGTCGTCTCATAGACGTGGCAGTCGCAGTCGACCACCGGGATCGCGTCGAGGCCCCGCCGCTCGATCTCCCGGCGCGCGTTGCCCAGGAAGGAGAAGCTGCGGCCGGCGTTGACCTCGGCCTGGCCCGGACGCGGCTCGACCTTAGACATTGAAGAGGCTCGCCAGCTCGAAGCTGGTGACGTCGGCCGAGCGCATCATGGCCGCCACCGTGGTGGCCACCTCGTCCGCCGTGAGCTCCCCCTCTTCTATCGGCGAGGCGGCCGCGCCCGCGCGCGCGTAGTCGCGAACCAGGGCCGTCAGCAGGCGCCGGCGCGCCGGCTCGGAGAGGCCGCCGGGCCCGTCCTTCAGCTGCCGCTCCAGCCGGCTCGCCAGGCGGTCGCCCTCAGACGAGGACATAGAGGTCTCCGTCGCGGACGGTGACCTGGAAGCGGCGGAGCCGGAAGCGCCGGTCCGCGGTGCACTCTCCCGTTTCCAGGTCGTACTCCCAACCATGCCAGGGGCAGGCGATGCGCACCTCGTCGTCGTTGAAGCGTTCGCCCTCGACGGTGCCGTCGGCCCGCAGGACCTGCTCGTAGCGGCCCAGGATCTCGCCCGTGCAGACCGGGCCGCCCTGGTGCCGGCAGCGGTTCTCGTAAGCCCGGAAGCGGCCGCCGACGTTGAAGACCCCGATCTCCAGGGCGCCGGCAGTGATGAGTACGCCATCCCGTTCGGGGATGGCGTCCACCGGGCCGACCCGGTACTCGGTTGCCGTGCGGTCACCGATCACAAAATCGCCCCCACGGCCATTATCCCGACCTGAGCAGACCGGGCCAAGGCCACCCCTCGGCGCCCGGGGACGGATGCCGGCCCAACTGCTACTTTTGCTGCTCGCTTGGCTGGCCAATCCCTGGGCTCCCAGCGGACCCTCCGCTCGGTGTCGCTGCAACGGGTTCTGGAACTGACTCCGCTGTCGCCGGCAGAGGTGGTCTACGTGACGTTGAGCTTGCTCGAGGAGCTGCCCAGCAACCACGGCGATGGGCGGCGGCTGACGCCCGGCGACGTCAGAATCACCGACGAAGGCGCGCTGCTCCTGACCGACCGGTCAACTGCTCCTACAGCCGATGGCGCCGATGCGGTGTCGGCCGTCGGCCAGATGCTGGTCTCTGCGCTGGCGGCGCAGGATCCGCTTCTCGAGGTGGCGCTCAACTCGCTATCCATCGGCGCCCTGGGCCGGACGCCCGCGACGGCCGCCGCCGCCCTCAGCCACCAGCTGCCGGCGCTGGCCTCCCCCGATGTCCTCGCCCAAGCCCGGGCCGATCTGGGCGCCTTCGTGCGCCGCCTGCACAGTCCCGACTTCGGCACGCCGCTGCGACAGCCGCCTGTGGCGGAAGCGATCGAGGGCGGATCGCAGCCACCGATGGCAATCGTCGGCGTCGGCGTCGTGGTCCTGGTGATCCTGGCCGTCATCCTGACGCTGACGGGTGCCGGCGGGCTCCCGTCACCAAAAGCCGCGAGCAGCCGTGCGCTGCCCACGCCAAGCTCTGTCGAGCCCACGATTCAGCCCACGACACTGCCCACTCCGAGTCCCACACCGGTCGCGTACGTGCCCCCGGGCCCGCCCGCGTCGGGCACTTTGCGGGGAGTGGCGCTGACCCCCGGTGGCACCTGTCAGGTCGGCGGTCGGTGTGCGGCGAGCGTCGAACTGCGCTTTGCGGGGGCTGGAGCGCCAACCGCCCTGGCCTGGCAGGTCAGGTTCTACGACGGTTGTGACGGCACGTCGAAGACGCTCGGCACGGGTTCTTTCACGGCGCCCGCCGGCTGGAACCATGTGATCTCGGACGCCTCGGTGGCGGTGCCGGCGAACCTGCACAGCGGGCGGCTCGTGGTGGTGACCAGCAGCCCGGTCACGGTCGCTTCAGATCCGGTGGACGTCGCCGGCCCGGGCTGCGCTTAGCGCGTCCTGTCCCCGAGTCGGTGAGACACCCGGGTCGTCAAGGCCGGCAAGTGCCGGCACTTGGAGGGTGGTGAGCCTCGAGAAGCCCTCGAGTGCCGGCAGTTGTTCCTTCTCAGGCGTGTTCCTGAGCCGCCGAACTCACCGTTTGTATACAGCCGAGGGTCCGGCTCGCGCTTGGACCAGCCGCTTGTATACAAACGCGCATTGCGCCTAGCGCGCGCGCAGCCAGCCAAGCATGCCGCGTCGCTCCGGCGGCGATGCCGGCGGCAAACCCTGGCCGGGCGCTTGGGGCGCGGCGCCGCGTTTCTGCTCATAGAGGTCCGCGTCGGCCCGGGCGACGATGGCTGTGAGATCGTCACTGGCGGTCAGCTCGGCCAATCCGTAGCTGAAGGTTTGACCGGTCTCACGCTGGAACGTCGATTTCACCTCCCGCAGAATGCTTTCGGCGCTCGGGCGATCGGCCTGCGGAAAGGTGATCACGAACTCATCGCCACCCCAGCGGGTGACCGAGTCGTAGCTTCGGATCCGCCGCTGGATCGTCGACACCAAGCCCTGCAGGAGCCGATCACCGGCCTCGTGGCCCTGGCTGTCGTTGACCGTTTTCAAGGCGTCGAGATCCAGGAAGGCGACCGTCAATCGCCCCTGTCCGAGGCGGCGAACGCGCGCCATCTCCGCCTGCAGCTGGTGCTCGCCGGCCGACCGCCGCAGGGCGCCCGTCAGCTCGTCGTTGGCGATGTTGGATCTCAGCACCTCAACCGTGCGCCTGGACTCGGCGAAGCGCCCGAGCAAGACGGCGGCCGCGGTGGTGTCCAGCGAGCCCAGCAGACGCGGGTGAATCTCCGCGTCCTGGGCGATGGCGTCGCGCACCACCCGCGCGACCACATCCCGCCGCTCCTGTGGACTCGACGCAGCCGCGCTCGCCAGCCTGGCCGCGTCCGCGCGGCGGCGGAGCGAGAGCACCGTGCCGAGGATGTGGGCGCTGAGCTCCGACCGCAGTCCCGCGACCGCCATCGGCGGCAGCTCGAGCTGCTCAGCCAGCGATTCGGTGAGCATCCGGTCGACGAGCTCACGCGCATCCTCGTCGACCGCCATTCGGATGGCCGGCGCATTCGCCGATCGGAGGGCCAGCCTGCGGCTGCGGATGCGGTCGAGCGCATGCGCGGCACCCACGATGTTCATTCGCTCCAGCTGCTGCGGCTGCACTCCGAGCTCATAGGCCAGGGCCTGGCGTATGCCGTTTGCGATCAGCTCGCGGCGGGTTTCGTCGCCGGGCTGGGCCTCGAGCCAGGGGGGCAGCGCCTCGGGGCCCTCCGTTCGGACGACAAAGTGATGGAGGGCGGCGGCCGCGGCGTCCGCGTCCAGGCCTTCGAGCTGGCCGTGGTCGATCTGGAGTTTTTCCGCAAGCGCCATGCGCAGCGCCGCGGACACGAGCTGGCTCTGGTCTTCGGCTTCCTCCACGATCACCGCAAGAGTGCCACCGGGCCTCTCGTCATTGTCTCCCTGCGCACCGTAGCGCACCACAAGGCCTGCGGTCGCCAGGGGCGGCTGCTTCATGGAACCAGTCCCACCGGCGGGGCACAATATACCGCCACGCGAACGGTCCCCCGCGCGGCGAGGGACCGCTTCGCGTGTGGCTCCTAAGCCGACCGTGCCAGTTCCCCGGCGCCGCTGCGCTCGTCGGCGACCACCCGGCCGTCGCGCAGGCGGATCACGCGGTCGGTGCTGGCGGCCAGCTCCAGGTCGTGGGTGACCAGCACGAAGGTGACGCCCTCCTCCCGGTTGAGCGTGCGCATAAGCGCCAGCAGCTGGCCGGCGGTCTCGGTGTCGACCGCGCCGGTCGGCTCGTCGCCGAGGACGAGGGCGGGGCGGTTCACCAGCGCTCGCGCGATGGCGACCCGCTGCTGCTGGCCGCCCGAGAGCTGGTCGGGCCGGTGGTCGAGGCGGTCGCCCAGGCCCACCGTCTCCAGCAGCTGGACGGCCCGGCGCCGGCCCTCCCGGCTGTCGCCGCCGGTGTAGCGCAGCGGCAGCAGCACGTTCTCCACCATGCTCAGCGCGGGCAGCAGGTTGTACTCCTGGAAGATGAACCCGACGCGGCGGCCCCTGATCGCGGCCCGCTTCCCGTCGCTCAGGCGCGCGGTGTCCTGGCCGTCGATGCGGACGCTGCCCGAGGTCGGACGCATCAAGAGCCCGACCAGGTCAAGCAGCGTCGTCTTGCCGCTCCCCGAGCGGCCGACCACCGCCGCGAACTCGCCCGCCTCGATGGTGAGGCTGACGCCGTCCAGCGCGCGCACGGTCGCGCCGCCCTGCCGGTAGTGCTTGACCAGGTCGTTCACTTCGATCGTCGCCATTTCTCTTTCTCCTTTATGTGTGTGCCGAGCTAGGACTGGCTGCGCAGCGCGCTCACGGGGTCGAGCCGGGCCGCGCGCCAGGCGGGGAAGATGCCGGCCAGGGTCGCCATGGCGACCGAGAAGCCGAGGCAGATGGCGGCCAGCCGGGGGCTGACCAGGAAGATGTCCAGGCCGGTCCGGTCGACCAGCGC
>DASUVY010000075.1:0-19389 GCA_036378695.1 Candidatus Dormiibacterota bacterium | reverse complement strand
GTGGTGCGGGTGGCCGACCAGTCGGAGACGACCACGCCGGGGAACTCCCACTCGGTCTTCAGGAGCCCGCGCAGGAGTCCCGGGTTGGCGGTCATGCTGGCGCCGTTGACGGAGTTGTAAGCGGCCATCACCAGCGCCACGTCCGCCTCCGCGACGCAGGCCTCGAATGGCGGCAGGTACAGCTCGCGCAGCACCGCCTCGGCGACGCGCGCGTCATAGCTGCGGCGCTCGGTCTCGGAGTCGTTGGCGACGTAGTGCTTGGCGGTGGCGCCCACGCCCGCCGCCTGCACGCCCCGCACGTAGGCGACGGCGATCCGCGCGGTGAGCAGGGGATCCTCGGAAAAGCATTCGAACCCGCGCCCGCTGAGCGGCGTGCGCACGATGTTGACGGTCGGGGCCAGGAGCACGTCCACGCCGCGGGCCCGCGCCTCCTGGCCTAAGGCGAAGGTCACCTCCCGGACCAGCTCCTCGTCCCAGGTCGCGGCCAGCGCGACCGGGCAGGGCAGGGACGAGGAGGGATGGGCCGGGTCGAAGTGCGTCCCGCGCACGCCGGCCGGTCCGTCCGAGAGCACCAGCGGGCGCAGCCCCACGGCGCTCTCCCCGTGCAGCACCCAGGCGTCAGCGCCCGTCAGGAGACGGACCTTCTGCTCCAGGCTGAGGCGGGAGACCAGGTCGGCATCGGTGTCGGGAGTGGTCCGGCCGGCTCCAGGCCGGCCGGACCGATTGGTTCGCTCCAAGTTCTAGGAGGTGGGCTTGAGCTGCATCAGGATGTACGGCATCTGAGGATCGCTCGGCGAGGGGTTCATGTAGGGATGCGACTGGTTGGGCCAGCCCGTGTACTTGGCGCTGCTGTAGACGTTCCAGTCGGCGCCGTAGAGAAGCGGAGCTTCCGGGATGTCGGTCGACATGATCTTGGCCAGCTGCTGCACCGCGGGGTACAGGGTGGCGGTATCACCGGGGTCGGTGCTGGCGTACTTCGCCAGTGCGGCCTGCGCGTCGGGGTTCGAATAGCCGACGTAGTGCGCGGCCGTGGTCTTGCTGGAGCTGTCCAGCCAGTCCTGGTACTGGATGTACGGGATGCTGCCGCCGTTGCCCCAGTGGATGGCCGTCTGCCAGCCGTTGGGATCTGAGGTCAGGGTGGCGTTCCAGTCGGAGTAGCCCTGGGCGGGCTTGGTGGTGACGGCCATGCCCAGCGCCTGCAGCTCCTGCGACATCAGGGCTGCGTTCTCCCAGTAGTCGGAGAAGGGAACCGGGTCGTAGATCGAGAACTTCACGATCTGGCCGCCCTTGGTCCAGCAGTTGGCGACGTAGCTGCCGTCGCAGTTCCCGCCGGACTTGTAGGTGCCGGTGCCGGAGTCGTAGCTGGAGCTGGCCGGCGGCGTCCAGCCGGCGTTCTTGAGGATGTCGTAGACATCGGCGCCGGCCGGCAGCTTCTGGGCCTTGGCGGTGGCCGCGTCGGGCACGCTGCCCGCGGTCGAAAGGTCACCGGTCAGGCTGTTGTCGCTGGGCAGGAAGGCCTTCTGGTTGGGCAGGATCAGCGCGCTCGAGGAGCTGGCCGGCTGCTCGTAGCCGGATTCCCCCAGCAGCGCCAGCGCGTTGCGGTCGACGCCGTAGCTGACCGCTTTGCGGACGGCCGGGTCGCTGATGCCGGTAGCCCCGCCGTTCCCGGGGTTCAGGTTGAACCAGAGCACGACGGTGTTGCCGGAGGCGAACCAGGCGTGGTTGGTCTGCGGGTTGAGGTTGACGAAGTTGGCGTAGACGTTGGGGATGTCGTTGCCGGCCCAGTCCAGCTGGCCGCTCACCAGCGCGTCGCTGGCCGCGGCGTTGGTCGCGATGGCCGGGGTCCAGATCGCCGATTCGGGCGGCGTGCCGTTCCAGTAATTGGGGTTGCGCTTCCACTTGATCACCGCGCTCGAGTAGCTGTCGAGCATGAAGGGCCCGGTGCCGATCGGGTTGGTGATGGTCATGGTCGGGTTGGACGCGATCTGGTTGGCGACCGACGCCTTGAGGATGTAGGTGGTCCCCAGGATCGACCACAGGCCCGTGTACTGCGGCGACGTGAAGTGCAGCGTCACGGTGTTGCCGGAGACGGTGGGCTCCGACGCCTGTTCGGGCACGCCGGGGGTGTTGGCCTTGGGGTTGGCCATGGCCTTGAAGGTCGCGGCCACGTCGTTGGGCCCGAAGGCCGAGCCGTCGTTGAACCTCACGCCCTGGCGGATGCTGACCTGGAGGTCCTTGCCGCCGTTCTGGAACGCGAACGCCGTGGCCAGCCAGGGATGCGTCCCGGCGGCCGTGGGATCGAGCTGGTCGAACTCCACGAGGGGCTCGTTGACCAGGCTCCGGGTGCCCATGCTGGAGGCCACCGAGTTGGGGTCGTAGGGGTTGAAGTCGTCGGAGAACGTGACGCCCGTGGTGGGCTCCGCGATCAGCGGCTTGCCCCCAGGCGGACTGTTGTTGGGCGACCCGCTGCTGCAGCCGCTCACGACGGCGACGAAGGCCGCCCCGAGCAGGCAAGTCAATGCTCGCCGATTCATGAATGTCTCACCTCCGTGGCGCACGGCCGCCGGAAAGCCGCGCTTTGCTGAAAGAAGACCGGCTGGAATCAACCCACCCGCCGCCGCTGCCCCCGGCGGGGAACGAAAAGCCAGACCTGGTGCCATGTTTCCTCACCTCTTTTTGATGACCTCGTGGAGCGCGGCCGCGGGTGCGGCCACGTGCTTGCCGTTGGGACTGACCCGGGGTTCCGAGCCGGCCGCGTGCAGCCAGCAGGCCGCCGCGTGGCCGGGTCCGACCGCGAAGCTGGGGGGCGCCTGGCGCCGGCAGATGTCCATCACGTGTGGGCAGCGCGGATGGAACCGGCAGCCGGTGGGCAGCGCCTGCAGGCTCGGCGGCGCGCCCCGGGCGGTCAGCTCGGGCGGCGCCGGCCGGTCGGGGTCCGGCGCCGCCGAGAGCAGGAGCTGGGTGTAAGGGTGCGCGGGGTGGTCGGTCAGGGTTGCGCTGGGCGCCGACTCCACCAGCTGGCCGGCGTACATGACCAGGATGGTGTCGGCGAGATAGCGCGCCGAGGCGATGTCGTGGGTTACGAATAGGATCGCCAGGCGATCCTGGTCGCGCAGGCCGGCCAGCAGGTTGAGGATCCCCAGCCGAATCGAGACGTCGAGCATGGACACCGGCTCGTCGGCGATCAGCACCCGCGGCCGGACTGCCAGCGCGCGTGCGATGGCCACGCGCTGGCGTTGACCGCCGGACAGCTCGTGGGGGAACTTGTCGGCGAAGCCGGCCGTGGGCGGCAGAGCCACCCGGCGCAGCAGCTCGGTGATCGCGCCGTCCAGGTTGCCGCCCGCCAGGTGGTGGATCTGCAGCGGGCGCGCCAGGTGGTGGCGGACCCGGTGCACCGCGTTGAGGGACGCGAAGGGGTCCTGGAAGACCATCTGGACCTGCCGCGCGTAGCTGCGCGGACGTCCCGCCGGCGCCGGCCGCCCATCCAGCAGCACCTCGCCGGCGTCCGGCCGGATGATCCGGGCCAGGAGCCTGGCCACGGTCGTCTTGCCGGCGCCGCTCTCGCCCACCAGGGCCGTGACCCGGCCGGGCGGGAGGCTCAGCGATACCGCCTCCACCGCGTGCAGGCGCAGCTTCCGGGCCAGCGGCCCCCGGCCCTGCTTCACGGTGAAGGAGCGGGTCAGGTCGCGGCCCTCGAGGACCGGCGTGACGGCGCTCAACGCAGTGTCTCCTGCAGCTTTTTCGGCGGGGCCGGTTCGGGTTTGGACAGCTCCGGCGGCACCCGAGCGCCATCCTCGTGCAGCCAGCAGGCGACCTCGCGCCCGGATCCGTCGAGCGTCACCAGCTGCGGGACCTCCTGAGCGCAGCGGGGCAGGGCCCAGGCGCAGCGGGGATGGAAGGGGCAGCCGGCGGGCAGGCGGCGCAGGTCGGGCGGCGAGCCCGGAATCCCACCGAGCGTGACCCGGGGACCGTGCAGGGGCGGGAAACAGTGCAGCAGGCCGTGCGTGTAGGGCAGCCGCGGGGCCCGGAACAGCGACTGCGCCGGCGCCCGCTCCAGCATGCGGCCGGCGTACATGACGGCGATCTCGTCGGCGATCTCGCCCAGCAGGGAGAGGTCGTGGGTGATGAAGAGCGCAGCGAAGCCCAGCCGGTCGCGAAGGCCGATCAGCTCGTCGAGGATCTCGCGCTGGGTGACCACGTCGAGGGCCGTGGTGGGCTCGTCCAGGATCATGACCTGGGGCTCCAGGGCCAGGGCCATGGCGATCATTGCCCGCTGCCGCATGCCGCCCGAGAGCTCGTGCGGGTAGCTGCGCAGGCGATCCGGGCTGATCCCGACCATCTCCAGCAGCTCCGCGGCGCGCGCCCGGCGCGCGGCCCTCGTGAGCTGGCGGCGGTGGGCGCGCAGCAGGTCGTCGAACTGGGCGCCCAGCGGCAGCACCGGGTTGAGCGCGTTGAGCGCGCTCTGTAGTACCACCGAGATCTCCGACCAGCGCACCCGGCGCAGCCGCTCGGCGCTCGCCTGCAGCAGGTCGACGGTGCCCTCCGGCCCGTGGTAGAGCACCTCGCCCGCGGTGATCAGGGCCGGCGCCCGCAGGAGGCGCAGGGCGGCCAGGGCGAGCGTGGTCTTGCCGCTGCCGCTCTCGCCGGCCAGGCCCAGGACCTGGCCCCGGCGCAGCACCAGGTCGCAGTCGGCGACCGCGTGCACCGCGTCGGGACCGTACCCGTAATCGACGCAGAGCCCGCGGATCTCGAGCACCGGCTGGCCGGCGCCGCCGGGCTGCGAGGGCGTTGCGGCGCGCGCCACGGCCTGCGTCCGCCGGACCGGCGTGAGGCCGAGCGTGGGGCGCCGGCGGATCCCCGCCTGGCTGGCCGCGCGCCGGGAGAGGCCGGCGGTGCGCAGGCGCGGGTTGACGAACTCGTCGATGCTGAAGTTGAGGAGCGCCAGGCCGGTGCCCAGCAGCGCCACGCAGAGCCCTGGCGGCGCCCACCACCACCACCAGCCGCCCCGGATGGCGTTGTTGGCGAAGCCCTCGCGCAGCATCTCGCCCCAGTTCCAGAACCCGGGCGGTGAGGAGGTGGGCGAGCCGGCCAGCCCCAAGAAGGCGAGGGCGACGTAGGCGTAGACGGCGTACAGCGTGGTGAAGAGGAACGAGCTGGCCACGATCGGCACCAGGTTGGGGAGGACTTCAGCGGCGATGATCCGCAGGCGGCCTTCGCCCGACACCCGCGCCGCCTCCACGAAATCGCGGTTGCGCAGCGACAGCGTCTGGGCGCGCAGGACGCGGGCGCCGTAGGCCCAGGCGGTGACGGCGATGATGAGCGCGACCAGCAGCAAGCTGGAGCCCGCCGAGGGCACGTAGTCCGCAAGCACTATCAGCAGCGGCAGCCCGGGGATGGCCAGGAAGACGTTGGCGACCAGCGACAAGCCCTCGTCGGCGCCGCCGCCCAGGTAGCCCGCGGTAACGCCGATCAGCACCGAGAGGAAGGTCGCGATGGCGGCCGCCAGCAGGCCCACCAGCAGCGTGGCCTGTGTGGACACCAGCAGTTGCGACCAGGCGTCCTGCGCGAAGACGGTGGTGCCGAGCCAGTGCGCCGCCGAAGGCGGCAGCGGCAGCGGGTAGTAGTTGGCCGGGAACTCAGTGCCCGGGCCGGTCCCCTCCACCAGCACGCGGTGCACCCAGTTCTGGGTGTCGGTCGCGTTCGGCGAATAGGGGGCCAGGAAGCGGCCGACCGCCGCGACCGCGGCGAAGACCGCGAAGATGGCCAGCCCGGCGATGACCTTGGGGGAGCGCGGCAGGCGCAGCAGGCGGCTGGGCGGCAGGGTTGCCTCGGGCAGCGTCTCGGTGACCGCCGGCGCGTTGATGGTCATGGCGTCAGGCCAACTGCCTCGCGCGTGGGTCGATCAGGACGTAGACCAGGTCCGCCAGCAGGTTGGCGGCCAGCACCACCAGGGTGATGACCACGAAGATCCCCTGGACCAGCGTGTAGTCGAGCTTCCCCAAGGCGTCGTAGAGGTGGAACCCGATGCCCGGGTAGTTGAAGACGATCTCGACCAAGATCTGGCCGGCCACCACCAGGCTGATGGCGAGCGTGAAGTTGGAGACCACGGGCAGCAGCGCGTTGCGCGCCGCGTACCAGATCACGCGCGGGGCCGGCAGCCCCTTGGCCAGCGCCACCAGGACGAAGTCCTCGTCCATGGTGGTGACCATCTGGTTGCGCATGGAGAGGATGAAGCCGGCCATGGAGGCCAGCACGACCGTGGCCCCGGGCAGGATGGCGTGCGCGGCGACGCTGGCCAGAAACGGCCCGTTGAAGCCGGGCGTGACCGCGTAGATGTCGTACGCGAATAGGCTGGGGAACCACCTGAGGACGGTCCCGGTCTGGCCGAAGAACAGCACCAGGACCAGCCCCAGGAAGAAGTAGGGCATGGCCTGGAAGAAGGTCGTGGCGGGCAGCACCCAGTCGACCCAGGAGCCGCGCCACCAGGCCATCAGGGCCCCGATCGCGGTGCCGGCCAGGAAGCTGAGGATGGTCGCCGCTCCGAGCAGGCCCAGGGTCCAGGGCAGGTAGGACAGGATCAGGCTGCCGACGGGCGCGTTCTCGGACCAGGAATGCCCGAGGTCGCCCCGCGCCAGCCCGCCCAGGTACTGCAGGTACTGGTCCCAGAGGCTGGTGTGGACGCCGTAGCCGAGCTGCTCCTCGATGGCGCGCACGCAGACCGAGTTGCAGGTGCCGGACTGGGAGGCCCGGGCCACGGCGCCCGCCACCGGGTTGCCCGGCACCACCCGCGGGAGCAGGAAGCTGACGGTGAGCGCGACCCAGGCCGCCAGCAGGTAGACGCCCAGGCGCCGGAGCAGGGCTCGCATCTCAGCAGCCGCAGCTCTCGCGGATGATGAGCTGGACCGGCAGCACCACGTCGCGCTCGGCGCTGCCGGCGCTGATCCGGGAGTAGAGGACGTCGAAGGCGGTGGCGCCCAGCTGCTGGATGGGCTGGCGCACGGTGGTCAGGGGCGGATGCAGGTGGCGGGCCACGGGCACGTCGTCGAAGCCGGTGACCGCCACCTGGCCGGGCACGGCGATCCCGCGCCGGGCGAGCGCATGCATCACCCCCAGGGCGGTCTGGTCGTTGGCGCAGACGATGGCGCGCGGCAGCTGGACGCCCGCGTCCAGCAGCGCGTTGACGACCTTGGCGCCGCCGGCCGCGCTGTAGTTGCCCTGCCAGTCGCCGCCTTGCACGACCTCGGCGCCCAGCGCGGCGGCCTCGGTTTCGAAGGCGCGCGCGCGCGAGCGGTTGTCCGGGCTGTCGACGTGGCCGGACAGGTACCCCAGGCGGCGGTAGCCGTGGTCGACCACCAGGTGGCGGACCAGTGCGCGCATGCCGGACTCGTTGTCGCAGCGCACGTTCATGGAGACCGGCGTGGGACTGCCGGCCAGCGTGACCACCGGAACCAGGTCGGCCAGCCGCGCGATGCCGACCGCCGAGAGCATGCGGTCGTGGAGGATCAGGCCGTCCGCCTTGCCCGCGATCGAGGCCACCCGGCTGGCGACGTTCTCGTCGTGGACGCCGACCGAGCTCATGAGCACGTCGAAGCCGCGGTTCTGGGCGGCCACCTCGATACCGCGGTTGATGACGTCGATGAAGAGGAGGCTCTCGTCCTCGTCCTCGGTGAAGGCCTCGCCGCCGCGCCGGAAGACCACGCCGACGACCTCCTTGAGCCCGTTGGAGAGCGCCCGGGCCGCCCCGTCGGGGACGAAGCTGAGCTCGCGCACCGCCTGCAGCACCCGCTCGCGGGTCTCCGGGCGGGGACTGCCCTGGCCGTTGAGGACGCGCGAGACGGAGGCGATGGAGACGCCGGCATGGCTGGCGACGTCGTAGATCGTCAGGGTCCCCTTGGCCTTCCTGGGTTCCGCCATGCCGCCTCCAGGTAGTCCGGTAACCGCTTACCGGTAAGCGCTTACCGGACCCTAGCACGACGGCCCAGGGCGCGCAAGAGCCAATTTCGTCAGCCGGCGGCGGCCGCGTAGCGGGCGGCCAGGCGGCGCAAGGAGGCGACCAGCTCCGGCGGCTCGCCGACCTCGAAGTCGGCGCCCAGCAGACCCAGGTGAAAGGCCAGCATCTCGGGGCTGGAGCCGTAGGCGTGCAGCAGGCAGCTGCCCTCGTCCAGCGGTTCCACCACCATGTCGGGCGGCACCCTGCGGATGACCTCGGCAGCGGGCGCCTGCACCTTGATCACCGCCTCGACCCGGCCGAACGCCGAGCGGATCCCGCCCCGGACGTAGGCGACCAGGTCCTCCGCCGGCAGCGGGCGCGGCGCGAAGCGGGGACCGTTGCCGCGGCCCAGCTGGAGCCGGTCGACCCGGAACGTGCGCCAGCCGCTGCGGCCGCGGTCCCAGGCCACCAGGTACCAACGCCGGCCCCAGTGCACCAGGCGGTGCGGCTCCAGCGCCCGCGAGCTCGCCTCCCCGCCGTGCTTCGTGTAATCGACCCAGAGCACCTCGCTGTCGCGGCAGGCGGCGGCGATGCGCGCCAGCAGCTCCGCCTCCACGCCCTCATCGCTGGAGCTGGCGGCCGCGACCGTGTAGGCCTGGAGCGCGGCAACGCGCTGCCGCAGCCGGCCCGGCAGCACCTGCTCCAGCTTGACCAGCGCGCGCAGGGCGCTGTCCTGCATCCCGGCCACCCCGCGGCCGGCCGCCGTGCGCAGCCCGATCGCCACCGCCACCGCCTCGTCGTCGTCCAGCAGCAGCGGCGGCAGGGCCCCACCCGCGCCCAGCCGGTAGCCGCCCGCCACCCCCGGCGCGGCCTCCACCGGGTAGCCGAGCGCGCGCAGGCGCGCCATGTCGTGGCGGATGGTGCGCGTGCTCACCTCCAGCTGCCGGGCCAGCTCGAGCCCGGGCCAGTCGCGCCGCGATTCGAGCAGGGTCAGCAGCTTCAGCAGGCGGCTGGAGGTGTCCAGCATTTTTCTCAGCCTGAAGGATATTGCGGAACGATCTCTTCCTCAATGGCGCCTACCTTCTGGGCATGTCGACGATGACTCCCAAAGGAGGTTCCGCGATGAGCCAGCAGGTGCTGTTCCCGGCCCGGGTCGTGCTCGCCACGGCG
Organism: Candidatus Dormiibacterota bacterium; assembly: GCA_036378695.1. Classification (GTDB taxonomy): domain Bacteria; phylum Chloroflexota; class Dormibacteria; order Dormibacterales; family Dormibacteraceae; genus CF-28. Next base: position 10,289 of record DASUVY010000075.1, on the reverse strand, counting down.
GGCGTGGCCTTGACCCTTCTCCTCTCCGCGCTCGACCAGACGGTGGTCGGCGTAGCCATGCCGCGCATCGCCGGCGAGCTGCACGGCCTGGAGTTCTATTCCTGGGTGATCACGGCCTACCTGGTGGCCTCGACCGCCACCCTCCCCATCGCCGGGAAGCTGGGCGACATGTTCGGGCGCAAGCCCTTCCTGCTCGGCGGCGTCCTGGGCTTCATGGCCGCCTCGGCGCTCTGCGGCGTGGCCCAGAGCATGCCCGAGCTGGTCGTCTTCCGGGCCCTCCAGGGCCTCTTCGCCGGCGTGCTCTTCGCCTCGACCTTCGCGGTCCTGGCCGACATCTTCCCGCCCGCCCGGTTGGCGCAGATGAGCGGGGTCTTCGGCGCGGTGTTCGGGATCTCCTCGCTGATCGGCCCCACCCTGGGCGGCTTCCTCACCGACGGGCCCGGCTGGCGCTGGGCCTTCTATGTCAACGTGCCGGTGGGCCTGCTGGCGGTGGTCCTGGTCGCCGCCCGGCTGCCCTGGGTGCGCGGCACGGGCGCCCGGCTGGCCGAGATCGACTGGGCGGGCGCGGCGACGCTGGTCGCCGGGCTGACCCCGCTCCTGGTGGCGCTCTCGCTGACCCGCGACCACGCCTGGACCTCGGCGCCGGTGCTGGGCCTGCTGGTCCTGGCCGCCGCGCTGCTGATCGCGTTCGCCCTCATCGAGCGCCGGGTGGCGCACCCCATCGTCCCCTTCGCGATGTTCCGCAGCAACGTCTTCGCGATCTCCGCGGTGATCGCCTTCTTCAGCTCGATCGGGATGCTGGGCACGGTGACCTTCGTGCCGCTGGTCTACCAGGGCCTGCTGGGCACCACGGCCACCAACTCGGGCCAGCTGCTCACTCCGATGATGCTGGCGGTGGTCGTGACGGCGACCCCCGCGGGCGCCCTGATGGCGCGGGTGCCGCGCTACCGGTTCATCGGGACGGCGGCCCTGGCCGTGATGATCTTCGGGCTCGTCCTCCTGGCCGGGGTCGGCGCCCGCAGCAGCCGCTGGGAGGTGACGCGCGACATCGTCATCATCGGCGCCGGCCTGGGTGTGACCTTCCCGCTCACCCTGGCCGCCGTTCAGGCGGGCCTGCCCCGCCGGCTGGTGGGCGTCGGCACCAGCCAGATCAACTTCTGGCGCAGCCTGGGCGGCGCCATCTTCACCGCGATTTTGGGCTCGATCCTCAGCAACCGGCTGCCGATCGCGGTCGCGCGGGGCGCCTACTTGGACCCCGCCCGGCTGGCGGCGCTGCGTGCCTCCCTGCCGCCGGCGGCGCTGCCGGCCCTGGACCAGGCGGTGGCGGCTTCCCGGGCCGCGCTGGCGAGCAGCCTGCACGAGCTCTTCCTGGTGGCGGCCGCCGTGGCGGGCATCGCCCTGGTGGCCACCCTCTTCATGCGCGAGGTGCCGCTGGGGGCCGCCGCCCAGCCGGCCGTGGAGAAGGAGGTCCCGGCGATCGCCGCCTGAGGGCGGCTCGTTAGAGTCGCCATCCATGCGGAGAATGGCCGCCGGGGCGGCCATCCTGGCCCTGGCCGCGGCGTGCGCCCAACCCTCGCACGCCGCCCGGCCGGGGCCCTTGGCGAGCTCGTCCCATCCCACGCCGTCCGCCGACTGCGCAGAGCAGGCGGTGTCGCGGCTCGACGAGCCGCAGCGCGTCGGCCAGCTGCTCTGGATCGGGCTGCGCGACAACCAGCTGGGGCCCGACGAGCAGGCTGCGATCCGCGACCAGCACGCGGGGTCTGTGTGGTTCACCGTCCTCTCGACGGCCCCCGCCGCGGACGTGCTCGCGGTCGCCGGCGCCGTGCAGGCCCTGGCCGGACCGGACACGACCGGCGGCGTGCGCTTCCTGGTCGCGGCCAACCAGGAAGGGGGCCAGATCGACCAGTTCCACGGCCCCGGCTTCGACCCCATCCCATCCGCCAGCCAGCAGGGCCAGCAGGACCCGGCCTTGCTGCGCAGCGACGCCGCGACCTGGGGTCGCCAGCTGCGTGCGGCCGGTGTCAACTTGGAGGTGGCGCCCGTCATGGACACGGTGCCGCCCGGCCAGGACCAGGCCAACCAGCCGATCGGCGTGCTGGAGCGTGGCTTCGGCAACGACCCGGCCACCGTGACGAGTCACGGCGTGGCCTTCATCCAGGGCATGCACGACGCCGGCGAGCCGGTCACCATCAAGCACTTCCCGGGCCTGGGCCGAGTCCGGGGCAACACGGATTTCACGGCGGCGGTGGTCGACTCCCAAACCACGGCCGACGACCCCTACCTGCAGCCCTTCGCCGCCGGGATCGCGGCCGGGGCGGACGTGGTCATGATCTCGACCGCGACCTACACCCGCATCGACTCCGACCACCTGGCGGCCTTCTCGCCGGCGGTCATCCGTGACCTTCTGCGCGGCCGGATGGGGTTCCAGAGCGTGGTCGCAGCCGACGACCTGGGCGCGGCCGCCGCCGTGGCAGGCATCCCGGCCGGCCAGCGGGCGGTCGACTTCGTGGCTGCCGGCGGCGACCTCGTCGACACGAAGTACGCGAGCCTGGCGGCGCCCATGGCCGCCTCCATACTGGCGCGGGCCGCCCAGGACCCGGCCTTCCACGCGCGCGTGGACGAGGCCACGCTGCACGTGCTGCGCCTGAAGCAGCGCTACGGGCTGCTGCCCGGCTGCGCCTAGCGCACGTAGAAGCCGGCGCCGCCCTCCCGATAGCCCAGGCTCTTGTAAGTCGCGTCGACGAGCGATTGGACACGCTCGTTGAGCCCGGCCCCGGTTCCCTGCTTGTTCATGGCATACCCGAAGGACATCCGCGCCTCCGGGTCCGCGAAGCCGAGGGAGCCGCCCATTCCCGGGTGGCCGAAGGCCGCCTCGCTGACGATCACGCTGCTCTCGGGCGCCAGGTGGCGGTTGTCGACCGCCTTCGTGAAACCGAGGCTCCAGCGCGTCGGCAGCAGGAGCACCGCGTCCCAGCCGGCGGAGTCGACGGAGCCCATGCGGGCGACATAACTTTCCGGAACCAGCCCGCCGCCGCCGTTGGCCAACGGCGCGTAGAGCTTGGCCAGGCCGCGGCCGTTGGTGACGCCGCCGGCCGCCGGGATCTCGGCCACATGCGCGGCGCGGGTGTCGCACTCGCCCGGGTTCATGTAGCCGCCCGTGTTGGCGATCATGAGGAAGGTCACGCCCTCGGGATCGGCGAAGGCCGCCTGCTCCATCGGCGACAGGTTGGCCGGGTCGGGTGGGGGCTGGGGAATGATGGGGGCGACGCGGGCCTCGTCCGCCTGAGGCAGGTTCCCGATCGTGAAGTCGAGGCCGAGCGGGGAAGCCACCTCGTCCTTGAAGAAGCGGCCCAGCGACTTCCCACTTACGCGGCGGACCACCTCGCCGACCAGCCAGCCGAAGGTGAGCCCGTGGTAGCCGCGCTGGAAGCCCGGCGTCCAGAAGGGCGTCTCGGCGGCCAGCCGGCTGGTCATCAGCTCCCAGTCGTAGAAGGCGCCGGGCGGCAGCGGCTGCCTCAGTGCGGCCAGCCCGGCCTGGTGGTTGAGGAGCATCCGGACTGTGATCTGCTCCTTGCCGTTGGCGGCGAATTCCGGCCAGTACCGGGCCACGGGCGCGTTGAGGTCGAGCTCGCCGCGAGCGGCCAGGACGTGGGCGCAGATCGCGGTCGCGCCTTTGGTGGACGACCAGACCACGACCACGGTGTCCGTGGTCCAGGGCGCGCCGGTCGCGGGGTCGGCGGCGCCGCCCCACAGCTCAACCACGGGCTTGCCGTCGAGAGTGACGGCAACCGAGGCGCCGACCTCGCCGCGGTCGGCGAAGTTGCGCTCGAACTCCTGGCGGACCAGGTCGAAGCGTGGGTCGCAGGTCCCTTCGACGGCTAGTGGAGTTGCTTGTGCCATGATCGAGACAGTATTGCATATTGTCTCGACTTTGAGACAAGCCGGCTGGCTGTCGCTACACTTGCACGTATGGCCACCGCGACCCAGCTCGAGCGCCACCTCTCGGGCCACGCCCAGCGCCGGGGCCCGCTGGATGCCCTCGACGAAGGCCGCCGCCGCTTCCTGCGCGGTGACCGCCTGGACATGGGGGACCTGGCCGCGGACCTGGGCATCAGCCGGGCCACCCTCTACCGCTGGGTCGGCGATCGGGAGCGGCTGCTGGGTGAGATTCTCTGGTCGTTCGCACAGCGCGGGCTGGCCGAATCGCGCGCCCACGCCGACGGTCGGCGCCTGGCCGGCGCCGATTGGGTGGTCGCCTACGTCGCGCACAACATGCGCCTGACGGCGAGCTTCGAACCCATCAAGCGCTTCATGGAGCGCGAGCCCGACGCCGCGCTGCGCGTGCTCACCTCAAAGCACGGGGTCCAGCAGAGCCGGCTCATCGATGCACTACGGGCCGTGCTCGAGGAGAAGGGCGCCGCCGGCGAGCTGGCGCTGCCCATCGACCCGGCCGACCTGGCCTACGCCATCGTCCGCATCAGCGAGTCCTTCATCTGGCGCGAGTTCATCACGGGCGAGGAACCCGACCTCGACAAGGCCGTCCAGGTGGTGCGGCTGCTGCTGGCCGGCTGCGCCTAGCTCCTGTTGAACACGAAGCCCGCCCGCTTCATCTCGCTCTCGTAGCGCGCGCGGTAGGGGTCGAGCAGCTTGTGCTCGTAGTCGCTGACCGCCTGGCCGTCGTAGCTGGCGCTGACCGTCTGGGCGTCGGCCTGCAGCGCCGGCACCAGCCTGGCCACCGTCGCCACGTCGCCGGCCTGCTTGGCGGCCAGTGCTTGGTTGAGGTCGTCGGCGGCGTGCGTCAGGGCTGAGATCAGCGCCGCCAGGGGCGGCGGGACCTGGGCGCCCTGTGCGGTGGTGGCGGTCGCCTGCAGCTGCTGCTTCAGCTGAGGCATCAACGCCAGGGCGCCTGAGAAGTCCTGGTTGCTGATGAACTGGTTGATGTTGTCCCACTCGACCAGGGCCTGCAGCATGGCGCTGAAGACACGCAGGTGGCCGTCGACCGTGGTCAGGAAGTGGTCGGCGCTTTCGAAGGCGTTGGTGGCGGCTTCGACGCGGCTGCGGTCCCCGTTCAGCTGTGACCGTCCCGTGAACAGCAGCGGGTCGCCGGTGGCCCGGCGCAGCTTGTCGCGCTCGTCCCGCAGCTCGACGAGCTGGCTCTCCACGGTCCGGATGCCGCCGCCCAGCTTGGCCCGGTTGTCGTCCATCGCTGCCTTGGCGTCGCGCACGGTGGCGGCGTTGTCGAGCTCTGCCGCCAGGGCGGGATCGGTGAGCGAGTCGTGGATCGCGTTGTTATGCTCGCGCGCCGACTCCAGTACCGCCATCGCCGCCTGGTGACTCTGGGCCACGCCGGCCAGCGAGTAGGCCACCAGCCCCGCGCCCACGACGATGGCGAGCACCATCACCGCGGCCACCCCGACGAGCACTGGCTTGCGCATCACGGGAACCCTTCCCACAGTACGCAACCGCACGGCGATCACCAAAGCGCGGCCAGCCCCCTCTGCTCCATAAACTCGGCCGGCATGGCCCGGTCGCGCGGATCAGGTTTGCAAACGTTGGTCCTGATCGCGCTTCTGCTGGCGGGCTGCGGCCAGATCCCGCAGGCCCGACCGGCGGTCACTGCGACCAGTTCGGCGCCCGCCGCGACCCCGGAGGAGCTGATCGCCGTCGGCGAGGAGGTCTTCCCGCTGAACCCGCCGACCAGTTATTACGTCGAATGCACCAACTTCAAGGAGGGCGGCGCCAAACCCTCGCCCTCTGCTCCCAACGACTACTCCACCTGCCCCGTGACCCAGCGCTTCCGCGCGCGCCTGGAGCAGTCCCAGGAGCTCTTCGCGCCCGGCCAGAATCCTCCAGCCGATCGCGTGGTGGCCGGCTTCCCGCAGCCGGGCGGGGGCGTGGCGCAGGTCAAGATCTGGCAGGGACACGTCGAGGTCGACCTGGTGGTGGTGCGCGAGAACGGCCAGTGGCTGGTCGACGACGTCGAGCACAAGGGTGGGCTCGGCATCCAGGAGCCCATCACCTTCAGCGACAAGCCGGCGCCCAGTCCCACCCCACCGCCGCCACCGCCGACGGCCGGCGGCGAGGGCAGGATCCTGAACGTGCCCTGGTATCACCAGGCGCTCGAGCTGAGCTGCGAAGAGGCGTCGCTGCGGATGGCGCTGGCGTTCCGGGGGATCGCGACCACCGACCAAGCGATCCTCGACCTGGTCGGAGTCGACGGCACCCCGGCCGAAGTCGGCACGCAGGGGCTGATCCGCTGGGGCGATCCCTACGTCAGGTTCGTCGGCAATCCGGCCGGGAGCGAAGTGTCCCTCACCGGCTACGGCGTGTACTACCCGCCGATCGTCCGCGCGGCCCAGAGCTTGGGCGCGACGGTGGGGCAGAACGGCGAGGGCATCAGCCCCGCGACCGTCTACGCGGCGGTGCTGGCGGGCCATCCCGTGGAGACCTGGGTGACCTACAAATGGCTCCTCCGCCAGCGCTCGGACTACACGGCGTTTGACGGGCGCAGGATCGAGTACGCCGGTCCCATCGAGCACGCCGTCCTGATCGTGGGAGTGCGCGGCGACTCGGTGCTGGTCAACAATCCCTGGGATGGCCCGCAGTGGGTGAGCAAGTCGACGTTCGAGGCCGCCTTCGCGACCTACAACCAGATGGCGATCGTCCTTTGACGCCACGCACGTGAAGGCTGTTGTTTGCACCGCCTACGGGCCGCCGGAGGTGCTGCGGCTGAGGGAGCGCAGTGCACCTCGCCTGCGCAGGAAGGGCGTCCGCATACGAGTCGTCGCCACGGCCGTGACGGCGAGCGACGTGCTGATCAGGGGCCTCAAGTTCGGTGGCTGGCGGCGCTACCTCCTGCGCGCGGCGTTCGGCTGGAAGGCGCCGCGTTCCGTCCTCGGCATGATCGTGGCCGGCGAGGTCGAGGCGGTCGGCCGCTCCGTGACGGAGTTCAAGCCGGGCGACCACGTATTCGGGATGGACGGCTTCCGGGCCGGCACCTACGCCGAGGAGGTGTGCTGGCCGGCCACCGCCGCCCTCGCTCTCAAGCCCGCCAACCTGACGTTTGAGGAGGCGGCGGCCCTGCCCTACGGCGCCCTGATCGCCTCGCATTTCATCCGGCGGCTGCAACTGCGGAAAGGCCAGCGCGTGCTCGTCTATGGCGCGTCGGGAGCGATCGGCACCGCCACCGTGCAGCTCGCGCGTCACCTTGGCGCGGAGGTCACCGGGGTCTGCAGTACAGCCAACCTCGACCTCGTACGCTCGCTCGGCGCCGGCGCGGTGATCGACTACACCAAGGACGACTTCACACAAGATGGCCCCTACGACGTCATCTTCGACGCCGTCGGTAAGCGCAAGAGCGCGCGGGCGATGGCCACGGCCGGAGCCGCGCTGGCCACGGGCGGAATCCTGATGTCCGTCGACGACAGCTTCCCGCGTACGAAGGTGGGCGACCTCGTCGCGTTACAGCAGCTCGTGGCGGCCGGCGAATTCCGGCCCGTCATCGACCGTAAGTATCCGCTCGAGGAAATCGTCGAGGCGCACCGCTACGTCGAGCTCGGGCACAAGAAGGGCAACGTCATCATCACGGTCGGGACCGGTTCGCACTCCCGGGACTAGCCGCCCGCACCTTTCTCTGAAGAGTTCTTCGGCGGCAGCAGGGTTCTTTCCAGCTGATCGCCGAGCCACTGCTCATAGGCGTCCGCGGAGTAACCGAGCCGGCTGCGGAGCATGTGATGGACCTCGGTGCTCGTTAGCGTCCAGTAGGTCTGGCCGGCCTGCTCCACGGTGATTCCGTCCAGAAGCGGACCGTTGGCCGCGACCCATCCCGCGAACATCGTCATCGTCTCCAGCCGGCGCCGGTTGTAGGTGTCGACCAGCTGCGCGATGTCGGGCTCGTGGCCGGATGCCAGGAGCAAGGCCCACTGCAGGGCGCCGGCGCGCTCCAGGACTCTACGCGCGTTGCGCGCGAGCAGTCGCACCTGCTTGCGCTGATCGCGCTCGTTCCTGACCTCCTGGAAGAGCGGCCGCTCGGCTAGAGGAATCGCCGCCTCGTCGCCCGCGAGGGTCACATCCACCACGCGTGCGAGCAACGCCGCCTTGGTTTTGAAGGCGAGGTAGACGGTCTCCACGGAGACCGTGGCCCGATCCGCGATCGCCTCCATCGTGGTCGCCGAGTAACCGCGGGTGGCGAACAGCTCGCGCGCCGACTCGACGATCCTCGCCTGCCGGGCCGCGGCGGCCTCGCGCCGCCCACTGGAGTCGTAACGGCGCTTGACAGGCCCTTGCCGTTTCATTAAAGTCCGCCTGTAATTAATCTACGCCAAGGAGGGCGGACCGTGGGGACACAGGAAAACAAGGACATCGTGCGGCGGCAGCTGGAGGTTGTCTTCAACCAGGGCAAGGGCTCGGCGGCCGTGCCGGAGTTCTGGGCTGACGAAGCCGCCAGCGACGGAGGCCCGCAGGGGAGGGCTCAGCTGGCGAAGCACATCGACATGATGCTGGCTTCCTTCCCGGACTGGAAATTCACGGTCCACGAGCTGATCGCGGAAGGCGACAGGGTGGTCGCCCACCTGAGCGTGAAGGCGACCTACCAGAAGCCGTTCCCGGCGCTGGCGGAGATACCCGCCGTGGGACAGCCCGTGGCGCGGGAGCAGGTGAACATCTTCACGCTGCGCGACGGCCGCATCACTCACCTGCACGTCGTCGCGGACAACTCGACCATGCAGCGGATGGCGGCCGAAGGCGCCAAGACGGCGGCGCGATGAGCCTGGTCGCCAGCGGCGAGGGCAAGCAACTGCGCGCCGGGGGCAACGACGTCACGGTGAAGATTCATCCCGACGACGGAGCTCGTGCCTTCTCACTGTTCGAGAGCCGTATCCCCGCCGGAGGTCGCGTGTCTCCGCACCTGCATCGGGATTACGAAGAGGCGTTCTACGTGCTCGATGGTGAGCTGAGCTTCCTTCTCGGTGACTCATGGTCCCTGGGCAGAGTGGGAGCAACTGTGCACATTCCGAGGGGCGTGGTGCACGCGTTCGTCAACGAGTCGGATGCCACCGCACGGGTCCTTGTCGTGCACACGCCGGCCGCTGCGATCCGCATGATCGAAGAGCTGGCTGCCCTGCCGCCTGACGCGGACCGCGGCCTGGCCGCCGCAATCCTGGCCCGCCACGCATCGGAACCCGTGCACTGAAGCTGGCGGCGGCCGCACGCGACCGCCGCCAGCACCCGGATCAGAGCTCTCGGGCCGTCAGAGGCAGGTGTTGGAGTAGTTGGCCGTGTATCCGGTGGGGTCGAGCGCGCGCACGTCATCGGTGCGCTCGCCCGTGCAGGGATTGAGGAAGAGCTTGCCCGGGCCGCCCTCCGCCTCCGAGCCCTGGAAGGAGAACAGGTTCATGAGGGTGCCGGCGTAAGCGTCGGTCGACCCCCCGCCCACGCGACCCAGTTGCCAGTTGTCCTCGATCAGCCGCAGGATCGAGCTCTGGTCGCTGATGGTGCCGTCGACGAAGTTGGACCGGGCGAAACGCGACACCACGAGCAGCGGCATCCGGCCGCCATAGCCGCAGCGGGCCTGCTGGCCGGCGGGCACCGCCGCCCCGTTGCTGCCGCACAGACCGGCCCCGGTCAGGGCGTCGCGCGGCGTCTGCGATTGGTTGACGATCGGTGACATCACGTGGTCGTACCAGCCGTCGGTGTCGTCGTACGCGATCACAACCGCGGTGTCGTTCCAGAAGCGCGTGCGCTCCAGCGCGTTGATGAAGTTCACGACGAAGAACTGCTCGTCCAGCGGATCCGAGTAGCCGGGGTGGCCGTCCTCGTAGCCCGCGGCCTTGATGAAGTTGACCGCCGGGAAGTTGCCGGCGTCGACCGCGGCCCAGAAGTCGGACAGGTCGTATTGGTGGTTGGCCGCGTCGCCCTGCTTGCCGACCTGCTGCACCGAAGTGGGTGCGACGTGGCTGGGGTTGGCGGTGCTCGCGAAATATTGGAACGCCTGGTGGTGCGGGATGTAGTCGAGCTTGGGCGTGGCGCCGACCGCGGTGTGTGACTGCTTGCAGTTGGCGAAGCCGCCCTGGAAGAAGCCCCAGCTGACGTTCTTGCTGTTCAGCAGGTCACCCACGCTGCGGCCCTGCGCGATGGTCGTGTGGTCGCGGGTGTCGCACTTGTCGCCGGTCGGCTGCGGATCGCCGGTGACCGTCCCGACGGCACCGCCGCCGCAGTAGACCTCGGTCGAGGTGCAGGCCGCGCCGTAAGTGTTGCCGGCGACCAGGTTCAAGGCGCCCACGGTGGAGGGG
>DASUVY010000074.1:0-25845 GCA_036378695.1 Candidatus Dormiibacterota bacterium | reverse complement strand
CTGGGCGACCGCCACCGCATGCACCTCCTGGAGGAGGTCAACCGCTCCATGAAGCTGATCCACTACAACGACGACCGCTTCTTCCTGGAGCTGCGCCAGATCGAGGACTGGGAGCGACCCCCTCTGGCCTCCCTACCCGAGTACCTGGCCCGCCGGCACGAGCTGCGGGCGGCGCACCAGCAGGAGCAGAAGAACGGCGCCCGCAAGCCCGAGCAGCGCGCCGTAGCCCAGGCCGGCCCGGCTCCCGACTGAGGACCAGAGCAGGCCCGCGACCAGGCTGGAGACCAGGTCCCCGGCGCCGTTGACCGCGCCCAGCACCCCGAAGGCGGTGCCGGTCGCGTGCTCGGGGACCAGCGCCCCGGTCAGCGACTGCTCGGTGGCGTCCACCAGCGGCCGGTAGATGCCGACGGGGACGGCAAGCACGGCCACGGCCCCCACCCCACTCCCCACCAGCGCCACCAGGCAGGCCGCCGCAAAGGCGGCGTAGGCGCCGGCCAGCACCTTCTGGCGGCCGAAGCGGTCCGCCAGCCAGCCGCCTGGGAAAGAGGCCACGGTCCCGACCGCGTTGTGGAGCAGGTAGAAGAGGACGGCGCCGCTGAGGGCGGCGGCCCTGCCCAGGCTCGGCGTCAGCATCTCGGCGGCGCGCAGCGTGAAGAAGGCGGGCGCGAAGTTGCCGGCGCCGAAGACCGCCACCGCGATCACCAGCCTTCGGAAGCCGCCGGGGAGAGCCTCCCGCACGGCCGGGCGCCGGACCGGACCCCGGCGGGGATCGCGGGTCAGCAGCCCGAACAGCAGGAAGCAGAGCGCGCCCGGCACCAGCGCCGCCCAGAACACGCTCCGGAAGCCGTGGCCGGTGCTCAGGAGCAGGAACGCCATGGCAGGCCCGGCCAGCGCCCCCAGCGTGTCCAGCGCCTCGTGGAAGCCGAAGGCCTTGCCCAGGTCGCGGCTCTCCACCGAGCCCGCCAGCATCGAGCTGCGGATGGGCTGGCGCAGGCCCCGGCCCATCCAGGCGAGGCCGCGGGCCACGACGACCAGCGGCCAGGAATTGATCGCCACCAGGGTTCCGAAACCGGCCGCCGTGGTGGCGTAGCCGGCGACGCCCAGCCGCCGGCGCCAGGGCACGCGGTCGCTGTACCAGCCGCTCCACAGCCGCACGGCGGCGGAGGAGCAGTCGGCCACGCCCTCGACCAGGCCCACCGCCAGCGCGGGAGCGCCCAGCCCGCTGGTCAGGAAGAGCGGGAGCACCGCCAGGATCGACTCGTAGTTCCAGTCGGCCATCAGGTCGGCGAGGCCGATGGCCAGGACGTTGCGGTTGAGCCAGCGCCCTCCTCCCCCTCCGGGGGAGGTCCGCCCGGAGGGCGGGGAGGGGATCGCTGCCTCTATGCGACGACCTCCAAGGGGACCTGGCGCATCGGCCCTCCGTCGGCGTCAGCGACGAAGGCGTTGCCGTCGACCACCCGGCCCCGCTCGCAGGACACGATCACGTAGAGCGGCCCCGCCCAGGCCCGCTCAGCGTCGGTCGCGGACGCCCGGGCGGGATGGTCCGGATGGCTGTGGTAGTAGCCGAGGACATCCAAGCCGACCGCGTCCGCCTCGCGCTGGATCCGGATCTGGTCCAGGGGATCGATCTCGTAGCGGTCGTGTGCGCGGTCGCGCACCGTGTTGCGGGCCCGGCGAGCCTCGGTGATGCGGTCGCCGCCGGGCGGGCCCAAGAGCAGACCGCAGATCTCGTAGGGATAGCCCTCCGAGGCGTGCTCGTGCACCTCCTCGAGGGCGGCCTTGAGGATCTTCATCGGGGTCCCCGCGAAATCGCAGATTTCGTGGGGTGGTTCAACGGCGGCGGTAGAGGCCGGTCGAGAGGTACCGGTCGCCGGCGTCCGGGAAGACGGTGACGACCACGCCCTTCTCGAGCCCTGAGCGGGCCAGGCAGCCGATGGCCCAGAGCACGGCCCCGCTGGAGTGCCCGACCAGCAGTCCCTCGGTGCGGGCGAGCCGCCGCGCCAGGTCGTAGGCGGGCTCGGTGGGCGCCCCCCACACCTCGTCGGCCAGGTGTGGGTCCCAGATCCCCGGCACGATCGCCGTCGGCAGGTGCTTGAGGCCCTCCAGGCCGTGGAACGCGTCATCCGGCTGCACGGCGACGGTGCGGATGCCCGGGTCGTGGCGCTTGAGGCGGCGCGCGGTGCCCACGAAGGTGCCGGTCGTCCCCAGCCCGGCCACGAAATGGGTGACGCGCCCGTCGGTCTGCTCCAGGATCTCGACCCCGGTGCCGTCGTAGTGGGCAGCCGGGTTGGCCGGATTGTTGTACTGGTCGGGGTAGAAGTAGCGGCCCGGATCCGCCGCGATGACATCCCGGCAGAGCTTGATGGCGCCGTCCGAGCCCTCCATTCCGTCCGAGTAGACGATCTCGGCGCCGTAGGCCTGAACCAGGGCCTTCCTTTCGGAGCTGACGTTCTCGGGCATGACCAGCTTGACCCGGTAGCTCTTGGCCGCCCCCACCAGGGCATAGGCGATGCCGGTGTTGCCGGAGGTGGAGTCGATGATGGTCTTGTCGGCCGTAAGGGCGCCGCGCCGCTCGCCGTCCTCGACCATGGCCAGTGCCGCCCGGTCCTTGACGGAGCCGCCGGGGTTGAACCATTCGGCCTTGGCGTAGACCTCGAGGCCCGGGAAGTCGCGCTCGAACAGCCGGATGCGCAGCAGCGGCGTGTTGCCGATCAAGCCGGTGAGGTCGCGGACGTCCGTGCGGGGGATCACTTTGCTGACCAGTCTAGAAACCGGCCGCAGCCCGGCCTTATTTGAGAAAGATGATCGTCAGTACGGCGAAGCTCACGTAAATCGCGCCGACTGCGTAGCCGATGATCGAGCGCCGGAGCAGCGTGCCGCCTTCCGGCCAGAGGATGTTCAGAGTGGCCTTGCCCACCAGCAGGCCTCCTCCCAGCGCCGCCAGGGATGGGCGGTGAATGAGCAGGCCGTAGAGCAGCACCGCGGCGAAGAGCGCGGTCTCGGCGAGCTGCACGAAGGTGTAGATCTTCACGTGCTGATCGCCCGGCGGAAGTCCTCCAGCACATCCTCCGGGTCTTCGATCCCCACCGACACCCGGACGGTACCGGGCGTGATCCCCAACGCCAGCCGCTCTTCGGGCGGGAGCGCCCGGTGGGAGGTGATATCGGGGTAGGAGATGGTGGTCTCCACGCCCGCCAGGCTGGCCGCGAAGCGCGCCATCTCGAAGCGGCCCAGCATGCGCTGCACCGCCTCCCGGCCCCCGGCCAGGTCGAAGGCCATCATGCCGCCCGAGCCGGCCGGCAGCAGGCGCCGGGCCGTGGCCTCCGAGGGCGAGCCTTCCAGCAGCGGATGGTGGACCCGCTCGACCTCGTCCAGGCCGGCCAGCCCCTCGGCCAGGCGCAGCGAGCCGGCGCTGTGTCGCGCCATGCGCAGGCCCAGCGTGCGCAGTCCCCGCAGCGCCAGCCAGGCTTCAAACGGACCGAGAGTGGTGCCCATGCGCACGCCGCGGGCCCGGATGTCCGTGCTCAGCCGAGCGTCCGCGGCGACAACCCCGGCCGTGAGGTCGGAGTGGCCGCCCAGGTACTTGGTGGCGCTGTGCACGACGGCGGTGGCGCCGTGCTCAAGGGGCCGGCAAAGCGCCGGCGAGGCAAAGGTGTTGTCGACCAGCACCGGCACCCCCTGCTCCGCCGCCAGCGCGCAGGCCGCCGCCAGGTCGATCACCTTGCAGAGCGGGTTGGTGATGGTCTCGCAGACCGCCAGCGCGGCGCCGGGCAGGGCTGCCCGGAGCGCGTCCAGGTCCGCGAAGTCGACGTACCGCAGCTCGTACCCGCGCGGCTCGAAGTCCTGGCGCAGCAGCGACAGCGTCACCCCGTACAGTTCGCGCTGCACGACCAGCGGGCCGGGCTTGGGGGCTAGCGCCAGGAGAGCGAGAAGGATGGCCGCCATCCCGGAGCCGGTGGCCACGGCTTCTTCCCCGCCCTCCAGTTCGGCGACCGCGCGTTCCAGCCAGCCCGTGTTCTCGTTGGAGTTCCGCGCGTAGACGTGGCCCGGCCGCTCGCCGCGCGCGACCGCGTCGTAGTCATCGAGGTCGTCGTAGACGTAGACCGCCGTCTGCACGATGGGCGGCGCCAGGGGGTCGTGCGGCTTGATCTCGCGGCCGGCGTGGACCGCCCGCGAGTCCGGTTTCATCTCCGCAGCCGCGTCGCGCCCGCGTAGCGCGCCGAGCCGCCCAGCTCCGCCTCGATGCGGAGCAGCCGGTTGTATTTCGCCACCCGGTCCGAGCGCGCGGGCGCGCCCGCCTTGATCATGCCGGCGCCCGTGGCCACCGTGATGTCGGCGATGGTCGAGTCCTCGGTTTCGCCGGAGCGATGGCTGATGACCGCGCTGTAGCCCGCCGAACGTGCCATCTCGATCGCCTCCAGGGTCTCCGAGAGGCTGCCGATCTGGTTGACCTTGATCAAGATCGAATTCGCGATCCCCTGCTCGATCCCCCTGGCCAGGCGGGCCACGTTGGTCACGAAGAGATCGTCGCCGACCAGTTGAACGCGGTCCCCCAGTCGCTCGGTGAGAGCCTTCCAGCCCTCCCAGTCGTCCTCGGCCATGCCGTCCTCGATCGACACGATGGGATATTTGTCGGCCCAATCGGCGTAAAGCTCGACCATCTCGCCCGCGACGAAGCGCTTGCCTTCGAGCGTGTAGTGGCCGTCCTTGAAGAACTCGCTGGCCGCCGGGTCGAGCGCGATCGCCACGTCCTGGCGGGCCTTATACCCGGCGGCGCCGATGGCGCTCACGATCAGCTGCAGCGCCTCCTCGTTCGACTTCAGCTGGGGCGCGAATCCCCCCTCGTCCCCGACCGCGGTCGAGAGACCCTGCTCGTGGAGGATCTTCTTGAGGGCGTGGTAGACCTCGGACACCGCCCGGATCGCCTCGTGGAAGCTGGTGGCGCCGACGGGGCAGACCATGAACTCCTGGAAATCCAGGTTGTTGTCGGCGTGCACCCCGCCGTTGAGGATGTTGGCCATCGGCAGGGGCAGCAGGTTGGCCTGCGCCCCGCCCAGGTACCGGTACAGCGGCATGCCCAGGCTGTTGGCCGCCGCCCGCGCCGCCGCCAGGCTCACGCCCAGGATCGCGTTGGCGCCCAGCCGGCCCTTGTTGGGCGTCCCGTCCAGGTCGACGAGGGTGCGGTCGAGGCCGTTCTGGTCGAGCACGTCGCGGCCCTCCACAGCCGCCGCGATCTCCCCCTCCACGTTGGCGATCGCGTTGAGGACGCCCTTGCCGCCGAAGCGGTCGCCGTCGCCGTCCCGCAGCTCGACGGCCTCGTGGGCCCCGGTGCTGGCACCGGAGGGTACGATCGCGGTTCCGGAGTCGGCCTCGGTCTCCACCGTGACCGAGATGGTCGGGTTGCCGCGGGAGTCGAGGACTTCGAGCGCGCTCACACCTTCGATCTGGATCACGACCCCGAATTCTTGTCGATTCGGCCCGCGCCCGTTCGATGACTGAACAGCGACCAATTCAGGAGGTATTCAGATGCGCGTGATGGTGATCGTTCCCGGCGGCGAGGAGATGGAGAAGGGCCAGCTGCCCCCGCCCGAGCTCTTCGAGGCGATGGACCGGTTCAACCAGGAGCTGGTCAAGGCCGGCGTGATGCTGGTGGCGGAGGGCCTCACCCCCACCTCCAAGGCCCGCAAGGTCCGCTTCGAGGGCAAGCAGCGCACGGTGATCGACGGCCCCTTCACCGAGACCAAGGAGCTGATCGGCGGCTTCTGGCTGTGGCAGGTGCGGGACATGGACGAGGCCGTGGAGTGGATCAAGCGGGCGCCCTTCGACGGCGGCGTCGAGATCGTGATCCGGCCCGTGGCGGAGCTGGAGGAATACGGCGACGCCATCCCCGAGTCCGTGAAGCAGAGCGAGCGGCGCATCCGCGACCAGCTGGAGTCGGCCCGGAATTAGCGCCTCCGACCCGCGTTCGGCGATCGAGGCGATCTGGCGGATCGAGTCGCCGCGCCTCATCGCCGGCCTCGCGCACATGGTGCGCGACGTAGGCCTGGCCGAGGAGCTGGCCCAGGATGCCTTCGTAGCAGCGCTGCAGCAGTGGCCCGAGTCAGGCGTGCCCGAGCGGCCGGGCGCTTGGCTCATGGGCACCGCCAAGCACCGGGCCATCGACCTGGTGCGCCGGATGCAGCGGCTCGACCGCAAGTACCAGGACCTGGGCCGCGAGCTGGAGGATGCGGTCGAGCCCACGGAGCCCGAGATCCGCGACGACCTTCTGCGCCTGATCTTCACCGCCTGCCACCCCGTCCTGGCCAAGGAGGCGCGGCTGGCCCTGACGCTGCGCCTCCTCGGCGGCCTGACCACCGACGAGATCGCCCGGGCCTTCCTGGTCCCGGTGCCGACCATGGCGCAGCGCATCGTGCGCGCCAAGCGCACGCTGGCCGAGGCCCGCGTGCCCTTCGAGGTCCCGGCCGGGCCCGAGCTGGAGAGCCGGCTGGCCTCCGTGCTGGAGGTCGTCTACCTGGTCTTCAACGAGGGCTATGCGGCCACCGTGGGCGAGGACTGGGTGCGGCCGGCGCTCTGCGACGACGCCCTGCGCCTGGGTCGCGTGCTGGCCGAGCTGATGCCCGGCGAGGCCGAGGTGCACGGGCTGGTGGCCCTCATGGAGATCCAGGCTTCGCGGTTGCGGGCCCGGGTGGGTCCGGATGGCCAGCCGGTGCTACTCCTGGACCAGGACCGCGGGCGCTGGGACCGCCTCCTGATCCGGCGCGGCCTGGCCGCGCTGGCGCGGGCCGAGCAGCTGGGCTCGGCGCTGGGCCCCTACGCGCTGCAGGCCTCCATTGCCGCCTGCCACGCCCGGGCGCGCACCGCCGAGGACACGGATTGGGAGCGGATCGCCGCCCTCTACGACGCCCTGGCCGAGGTGGCGCCCTCGCCGGTGGTGGAGCTCAACCGGGCGGTCGCGGTGGCCATGGCCTTCGGCCCCGCCGCGGGTCTGCGCTTGGTGGACGAGCTGAGCCGGGAGCCCGCACTACGTGAGTACCACCTGCTGCCCAGCGTGCGCGGCGATTTCCTGGCCAAGCTGGGCCGCTCGGACGAGGCGCGGCGCGAGTTCGAGCGCGCGGCCGCGCTGACCCGCAACGAAAGCGAGCGCCGCATGCTCCTGGATCGCGCGGCCCGGGCCTGAAGACCCGTTTGTATACAAACTGCGCCCCCGCGGGCCACCTGGGCCCGGGGTTTGTATACAAACGGCTTAGGGCGTGGCGAAGCCGTAGTCGAGCAGGCGGGCGGCGTCGGTGAAGAAGACGTCCGAGTGCATCACCACCGCCAGCAGGTGCCTCCCGTTGCGCGTGGCCGTGGCCACCACGCAGCCCCCGGCGTCGTCGGTGAGACCCGTCTTGAGGCCGGTCGCGCCGGGGTAGGTCCAGAGCAGCTTGTTCAGGTTGTACGGCGAGTACGCGTGGTGCGCGTCGGTTGCCGGGATCCACTGCGACTTGGTGCCCGCGATCTGCATCAGCGCCGGGTAGCCGGTGGCCAGGTGCCCGGCGATCACGGCCAGGTCGTAGGGCGTGGTCAGCAGCCCCGCCTCGTCCAGCCCGCTGGGGTTGCTGAAGCTGGTGTCCCTCAAGCCCCAAGCCGCCGCCCGCGCGTTCATGGCCTCGATGAAGCGGGCCCGCGGCAATATCGCCTGGCCGAGCGTCTCCGCGGCGTCGTTGCCCGAGTCCAGGAAGAGCCCGTACAGGATCTCGCGCACGCTGACCAGGTCGCCCGGCCGCAGTCCCATCAGGTTGGGCACCACGCCGGTCGCTGCCTCGGGTACGGTCAGCTCGCGGTCGAGCCCGGCGATGTCGACGGCCACCATGGCCGTCATCATCTTGGCCAGGCTGGCCGGCGCCCGCCGCGTGCCCGCGTCGCGAGCCCAGAGCACGCGCTTGGCGTCAAGGTCGACCAGAATCCCGGCCTTGGCCGCCACCCCCAGCTCGGGGCCCAGAGCGGGCGCGAAACCGCCATAGTAGGGCGCCACGGCAGCCGGGGGAGCCGCCGCCGCCACGCGACCTGCGGCCGAACCCACCAGGTGCCGCGGGTGGCCAGCGATCACTCCCAGGGTCAGGGCAAAACCCGTGGCCGCGAGCAGGACCAAAGCGACCAGGGCGAGATCGCGGCGCTTGCGGCGCCTTCCCCGATCTCGCCTGCTCCCGGGTTCTAGAACGTGGGCTTGGACGTCCAGGAGGGCGACTGGCGGATCTTAACGGCTAACCAGCGGGTTCTCCAAGCCGGGCGGCGAGCGTCTTGCTGGCGCCCTCCATGGTGGCCAGCACCCGCGCCGAGTCCGCGTCGTTCATCCACTGCGCCTGCCCGTACTGGTAGATGCGCAGCGGCTTCCAGGACGCCGCCACCAGGTGGTTGTCGTAGAAGGTGTAGGTCCCGATCACGCCCTCCCGGGTCTCCTCCGACCACATCTGGTCGAAGACGTAGTTGCCGTGCGCGTAGGTGATCAGCTTGTTCTTGTAGACCTCGACGCCCTGGTACCAGTGCGGGTGGTTGCCGATCACGATGTCGGCTCCCGAGTCGATGGCCAGGTGCCCGATCTCGACCGGGTCGTCGGGCGTGGGCACGCCCGGATCCGGCATGGGCTGGCGCTCGTACTCTTTGCCCCAGTGGAACTGCACCACCACCACGTCCGCCTGCGCCCGCGCGTACTGGATGCCGGCCACCATGGCCTGGCGGTCGATCGCCACCCCCACCCCGTTGAAGCCGACGAAAGCGAACTTCAAGCCGCGCACCTCGAGGATGGCGGGCGGACCCAGCCCCGAGGTCTTGATGCCGTTTTTCTCCAGCAGGTCGACGGTGGCCTGGGTGCCGCTAGGTCCGTAGTTGCCGAGGTGGTTGTTGGCCAGGTTGGCGACCTTGGCGCCGATCGCCTGCAGGCCCTGCACGTTGCGCGCGTCACCGCAGAACTGCAGCCCTTCTGAGGTCGGCTTGCAGCCCGCGAAGAGCGGCGTCTCCAGGTTCACGTAGGTGATGTCGGCGTTCTGCACGTGCTCCGCGGTGGGCCCGAAGGCCCAGGTGAAGCCGTGGCTGACCTGCTCGACGTTGGTCATCCGGGCGGTGATGATGTCGCCGGTCGCGATCAGCGTGCGCACGTGCGCCGGATCGCCGGCCACCGGTGCGGCGGGATGAAACAGGCCGCTCAGGCTCAGCTGGGGCACCGGCGTGGGCGTGGGGGCCGGTGTCGGGGCCGGTGTGGCGGCGGCGGCGGGCTGCACCGGCGGCGGTGGCACCGGAGCCGCGCCGGTGGAGCAGCCCGAGAGCAGGCCGGCAGTGCCAGCAGTGCCAACCGCTTCATTGCGGCGGGAATCCTAATCGGAGCCGGGCAGCGTCGCCAAAAGGTCTTCGATGGCCATCAGTCGCGCGGCATAGGCCCGGACGTGCTCCGGCTGCCCCGCCGCCGCAGCCCACAGCGCCTGGTTGCCCTCGGCCCGGCGCACCTCCAGCATCAGCGCGTGGGGATGGGAGAGGCGGCCGCCGGCCTGGAGGGCCGCCTCCACGATCGATCCCAGCCAGGACTCGTAGAGCGCGATCTCCTGCAGCGCCGCTGAACGCGACGGGTCGGCCGCCGGGAAGGGCACCCGCCGGTGCTGGCGCCAGAGCTCCTGGAGACGGAGGGCTGCCTCGGAAGCGCCCGTCCGGTCGCTAACCCTTCAGCTTCTCCACGATGGCGTCGGCCACCTGCGAGGTGCCGACCGAGCCGGGATCGTCACGGCGGGCCTTGAGGTCGTAGGTCACCGACTTGCCTTCCTCGATCACGGAGGCGATGGCGCCCTCCAGGGCGTCCGCGGCCGACGCCTCCTTCAGGTGCCGCAGCATGAGCACGCCCGAGAGCATCACGGCCATCGGGTTGACCTTGTTCTGGCCCGTGTACTTGGGCGCGCTCCCATGGGTGGCCTCGAAGACGGCGCCGTTGGTGCCGATGTTGGCGCCCGGCGCCAGGCCGAGACCGCCGATCATGCCCGCGCCCAGGTCGCTGATGATGTCGCCGTAGAGGTTGGGGCAGCAGAGCACGTCATACTCCTGCGGCCGCAGCACGAGCTGCATGCACATGTTGTCGACGATGCGGTCCTCGAACTCGATGTCCGAGTTGCGCTGCGCCACCTCACGGCCGACCGCCAGGAACAGGCCGTCGGTGTGCTTCATGATGTTCGCCTTGTGCACCAGGGTCACCTTCCGGCGCCCGTACTGGCGGGCGTAGTCGAAGGCGAACTGCACGATGCGCTCCGACCCTGAGACCGAGATCGGCTTGATCGAGAGCCCGCTGTCCGGCCGGATGCGCTTGCGTGAGAGGGTCGAGATCTCCTCCAGGAGGTTGCGGCACTCGGGCGTCCCCTTCTCGAACTCGATGCCCGCATAGATGTCCTCGGAGTTCTCGCGGATGATCACGAAGTCGAGGTCGTCGCGCAGGTTGCGGGCGCCCTTGTAAGCCTTGACCGGGCGCACGCAGGCGTAGAGCTCGAGCTCCTGGCGCAGCGCCACGTTGACGCTACGGAAGCCGGTGCCGACCGGGGTCGTGATCGGACCCTTGAGGGCTGTCCGGGTACGCCGGATCGACTCCAGGACGTGCTCGGGCAGCGGCGTGCCGTACTTGGACATCACGTTCTCGCCGGCCTGCTGGACGTCCCAATCGAACTCCACGCCCGTGGCCTCCAGGACCCGGACCGTGGCATCGCAGATCTCGGGGCCCACCCCGTCGCCGGGGACGAGCGTTACTTCGTGTCGGGCCAACCTATCGAGCTACTTCTTGAAGTAGTCGGCGTTGATCTTGATGAAGTGCGTCCACTCGGCCGGCACCTCATCCTCAGGGAAGATGGCGTCGACCGGGCAGGGATCGACGCAGGCGCCGCAGTCGATGCACTCGTCGGGGTCGATGTAGTACTGGTTGGCGGCGTCGTCGGTGTGGATGCAGTCGACCGGGCAGACCTCCACGCAGGAGGCGTCCTTGAGGTCGATGCAGGGCTGGGCGATGATGTACGCCATAGGGTTGAAATCTTATTCGTCGGGCGGCCGGCGCCGTTCCAGCCGGTACCCGTAGCCGGGCACGGCGACCAGCTGGCCGCCGCGGTCGGGACCCTCCCCCAGCTTGGTGCGCAGCCGGCGCACCAGGAGGTCGACCCGCTCGGTGGAGATGTCGGCGTCGTAGCCGTACACCTCGTTGAGCACCTGCTCGCGCGAGATCGCGATCCCGGCGTTGCGCCCGAAATACTCGAGCAGCTTGAACTCCAGTGGGCCCAGGGCCACCTCCTCGCCGTCCACGCGCACGATTCGCGCGGCGGAGTCGATGTCGACCAGGCCGAAGCGGTTGCCCTCGTCATGGTCCCCCCCGGCGGGCGCTCCGGCCTTGGGGACCCTGCCCTGGGTGAGGTCGTGGACCTTGCGCAGGTGGGCTTCCAGGCGCGCCACCAGCTCGATCCGGCGCACGGGCTTGACCACGAAGTCGTCGGCGCCGGCGTCCAGCCCGCGGCTGGCGCTGGCCTCGTCGTCGCGGCCGCTGACGAAGATGATGGGGACCGCCGGGTCACGCTCCCGCAGCTGGCGGCAGACGTCGATGCCGGGCCGGTCGGGCATCACCCAGTCCAGGAGGACGGCCACGGGTCGCTCAGACTCGTAGGCGTCCAGGCCCGCCTGGCCGGAGTTGCACACGATCGGAGTGAACCCCTCCTCCTCCACCACCACCGACAACAGCTCGGAGGTTTCCGGCGAGTCGTCGATGATCAGCAGGCGCCCTCTGGCTCCGGCCACTTTGCAGGAATCTTACGGGCGCTCGATCGCCGACGAAACGGCGGAGATCTTTAACCCCTCTTTACGCTCGCGCCCGCCAATGGTTCGGGCAATCGGTCGAAGTGTTCATCCATGGTTGATGCACTTCGCGGCCTGGCGGCCTTCATCGTCGCCGGCCTCGCCACCACCGCGTCCTTGGGCCACCTCCACCTCCCGGCCACCCAGCATGTGACTGCCAAGACCATCCAGGTCCAGGCCGCGGCTCCCACGCTCGACATCATCGCCGGCGAGTTCGTCAGCGGCATCCCGGCCAAGCCGGCGCCCGCCGTCGAGATCCCCGTTCTCACCGACAATCCACCGCCCGCCGACGACTCCGGCGCGGCCCCGGCCGCAGGACCGGGCTATGCGCCACCCGCCGGTCGAGGCACCGGACCGGCGCCGGCACCGGCCATCACGATCGGATCCGCGCAGCAGGCCATGATCAATGCCGACCGCGCCAGTGCCGGGCTCCCGCCCCTGCAGTGGAGCTCCTGCCTCGCCGGCGTCGCCTACTCCAACGCCGTGCGCATGGCCAACGCGGGCGCCATCTCCCACGCCGGCGGCGTGCAGTCCGACTTCGGCTGCGGCCTCGGCTCCTCTCAGACCGGCGAGAACGTGGGCTACTGGAGTGGTGGCGTGAACGACGGTCAGCTCAACAGCATGTTCATGAACAGCCCGGAGCACCGAGCCAACATCATGGGTCCGTACCGTTACGTGGGGACCGCCTGGAAGGTCGCCGCCAACGGCGCCGGATACATCGCAGTCGAGTTCGGCTAAAGCTCAGACACTCACTCCCTTTTGAAGGGCGGGCGCTCACAGGCGTCTGCCCTTCTTTTTTCGTGTCAGCTCGGTAGCATCAATGCTTACATGGCTACTATCACTCCGAGGCTGGGCCTGTGGATGCTCATGCTGGGCCTCGGCCAGCTCGCCGACCTCCTCACCACCCAGGCCGCGATGGCCCGGGGGGCGGTCGAGGCCAACTCGGTGGCAGCCGGGCTGCTCAGCACCGGCGGGCTTGGCCTGCTCTGGTTCGTGAAGGGTGCCCTGGTGCTGGCGATGGGGATCGCCGTGCTCCTGGTGCGGAGGTACTGGGACGGTCCTGGACGCCAGGGGCGGCTGGCGGGCGCGCTGGTCTGGCGGGGCCTTCAGCTCTCGGTCGTGGTGCTGGCCATGACCGCGGTCCACAACCTCGGCGTCATCGGTCTGCTGCCTGGCGCCTGAGAGAAGGCACTCTGGCGGCGATCACCGCCACCCCGACCAGGCATAGCAGGCCGCCTGAGATCACCGAGAACACCGGCGAGGTGAGCGCCGCCACGGCGCCCGCCTCCACGTCGCCCAGCCTGGGCCCCGCGGTGACCACCATGCTGTTGAGCGCGCTCACGCGACCGCGCAGCCGGTCGGGCGTGGCCAGCTGGATCATGGTGTGGCGGAAGACGGCGCTGATCATGTCCGCCGCGCCGGCGATGGCCAGCATCAGGAGCGCGAAGGCGAAGCTCCAGGCGGCCAGGCCGAACAGGGTGATGGCCGCGCCCCAGATGGCCACCGCCCAGAGCACGGCTGCGCCCTGGAGGCGGATCCGGGAAACCCAGCCGCTCATGACGGAACCGACCAGGGCGCCGGCGCC
This sequence comes from Candidatus Dormiibacterota bacterium, assembly GCA_036378695.1. Lineage (GTDB taxonomy): Bacteria > Chloroflexota > Dormibacteria > Dormibacterales > Dormibacteraceae > CF-28. The sequence continues at coordinate 12,419 of DASUVY010000074.1, read as the reverse complement.
GGGCGCCGCGTAGAGCAGCCCCAGGCCCTGCGGGCCCACCCGGAAGAGGTGCGCCGCCAGCGCCGGGAAGAGCGCCCGCGGCATCCCGAAGATCATGGCGTCGAGGTCGGCGGCGAAGATCGCCAGCAGCACTGGGTTGCCGCGCGCGTAGCGCAGGGCTTCGCCCGGGGCCCGCCAGCCCAGCTCGGTGTGGCGACCCTCGGGCGGGGGCGGCAGCGGCCGGAGGAGGAAGACACAGGCCAGCGCCAGCGTGAAGCAGCCGACGTCGATGGCATAGGCCCAGCGCAGGCCCGCGGCCGCGATGACCACCCCGGCGGCCGAGGGTCCCGCCACGACGGCGAACTGGAAGAGCACCTGGGTGAGCGTGAGCGCGGCCGGCAGGCGCTCCGGGCCGACCAGCCGGGGCACCGTAGCCGAGCGCGCCGAATGCTCCGCCGTGGAGACCCCGGCGCTGATCCCGGAGAGGGCGTAGATGAACCAGAGCGAGGGACGGCCGGGCGCTGCGATGGCGAGGGCCAGCGTGGTCAGTCCGAGGACGGTGAGGCTGCCCAACATCACCATTCGACGATCGAAACGGTCGGCCAGGGCGCCCGCGTACAGGCCCGCCAGGATCAGGGGCACCGCCTGGACCAGGCCCAGCAGGCCGACGGCCAACGTGGAGCCCGTGAGGACGTAAATCTGGTACGGGATCGCGACCACGGTCACCTGGCGGCCGGTCATGGAGATCAGCTGGCCAGTCCAGAGCAGCCGGAACTCGCGGGAGTCGCGCAGCGGTGCCAGATCGAGGAAGAGGCCGCGCAGGCGGCGGCCCGGGAGCCGCTCTGACCTGGCCTCGAGCCCGGCTTCTCTCCTCTCGCCCCCGTCGCCGCCAACCACCTGTTTCGCCCGGTCGCCGCCGCCTATGAGACGTGCAGCCTTATCGTGACCTCGAACTGGCCCTTGGAGCAGTGCACCAACCTCCGCCCAACGTGGCTAGATGAAGATGCCGGTGCAGGTCTTACTGGTCACAGCGCTCCCAAACGAGTTCGGTGACGCGCGCCTCACCGCCGACCAGGAGACGTGGCGTGCGCAGCGTCAAGCGCTGGCCGTCCAGCTTGAGACCCCGAATCAGTTCGGTGCCCACCCAGTTCTCGACGGATGACACCTCCACGTGATGGATCACGCGGTCCCCGTCGACAGAGTACCGCCCGCCATACGCGAAGAAGGTCTGAAACGCCTCGGCTCTCTCCTCCGCGGGCGCGGCGACGCGATCGGCCGAGAGCCGTCTCCTGCCGCCCTGGCTGATCAGCACCGCGATCGTGCCTTCGGCTGTGTAGATCAAGAGGCCGCTCGGCGCCGGCCCATTCGGCTCTGGGATAGCCTTGCCCTCCGCGTCATGCGCGCTGACGGCGACGAGGCGCCAAGTCCCGACCAGGGGATCCCGCTCGGGGCTCAAGGTAAGCGGATCGTATAGGGCTTTGTTCGCTGAGCATCGGCCAGATACGTCTGAGTTCGCCGCATACATCTACGGCCCTTCCGGTCTGGGAGCGGTGTTTAGCAGGAGCCGGAGCCGACAGTCAGCGGGGGTGAGGCGGCGGTGGCGGGAGCCGAGGTCACGGCCAGCACCTGGAGCTGGCCCCGGGCCGCCGGCAGCGTCACGGTGCGGTCGCCGATCACGGTGTTCCAGCCGTTCTGCTCGGTGACCTTGTCGGTGCCCACGTCAGCCACCGCGCCGGTGCAGGCGTCGTACGTCTTGATGGTCCAGGTCACGTCGTTGGGCGCGCCCGCGGTGGTGGTCTTGACCGTCACCTCGACGGCACAGGATCCGCCCACGGCGCAGCCGCCGTTGGCGGCGATGGCGACCGACTTGACGTCTCCCGAGGCGGCCGGGCCGAAGCTGGGCGGCCCGCTCGGCTTGGGCGTGGGGGTGGGGGTGTGCGGCGCCGGCGTGGGCGCCTTGCTGGCCACGGGCGAGGGCGTCTTGCCGGCGACGGAGGTGGGGGCGCCGCCGCTGGTGAGCAGCCTCGGCACCACCGCCAGTCCGATCAGCAAGACCACGGCCAGGCCGGCCAGCACGGCGATGGGCAGCAGCAGCCGCCTCCAGTCGAACGGCTCCCGCAGGGACTCGAAGTCGCTCGCGGTGGCCACGTAGCGCCGGGGCGGCAGCTCGGGTGGCGTCAGCGCGGGCCGCGACGCGGGCGCGATCGGGATGGCGCCGCTGCTGGCGCCGGGTGCCAGGGGCGCCGGCGTGTGCGAGCCCAGCGGGATGCGGCGCGCAAGGTCGCTCGCGGCAGTGGCCAGGGCCTCCGGCTGCACGAGGGCCGCGGCGGTGGCGGCCAGCGCCATCCGGGCACCGCTGACGTTGCCCCCGCTGGCGCCGTTGGCTATCGCGCGCACGGTGCGTGCCAGCGCCGGCGCCGCCTCCTCGGCCGCCGTCAAAGGCGCCCCCGGTCGGCCCTGCACCGGGATGCCGAGGGCGGAGCAGATGACCACCCCCGCCGCTTCCACGTCGGCCCGCGTCTCGTCCGCGGCGGCGCGCGCCCGGCCGATGAAGAGGTGGTCGCGCAGCACGACCTGGCCGTTGGGCGCGATCTGCACGGTCTCCGCGCTGAGGTCGCCGTGCGCCACTCCTGCGCTGTGCAGCAGCTCCAGGCCGGTCAGGACCCACCAGCCCAGCGCGGCGGCCACCGCCGGCGGCAGTGCACCCGAGCGCAGCAGGGTGGCCAGCGAGCTGCCGTCCTCGGGATCGGTCACGGCCCAGGCCTCGTTACCCTCCACGGCCCAGCCGCGCACGGCCTGCAGGGTGGGATCGGGCCGTGCAGCCAGACGGCGCAGCCTCTCCCCCGCCTCCTGCGCCTCCTCCGGGCTGTTCATGACCGCCTGCAGGACCGCGGCCTCGCGGCCGTCCTGCTCGGCCCGCCAGCGGCGGATCCGCCCCGGCGGGTCGGCCGGGGCGACCAGGGTTGCCGATTCCCCGCTCCAGCTCAGCACGGCGACATCAGCCTAAACACGACGGCTAGGCTCGGGGTTATGCAAGACGAATTCCAGGTCAGCGGGGTGCCCCAGGAAACCGGCACCGGCCTCCAGATGGTGGAGATCCAGACCGGCACGGGCGACGAGGCCCGCAGCGGCCAGCAGGTGACGGTCCACTACACCGGCTGGCTCACCAACGGCACCAAGTTCGACAGCTCACGCGACCGCGGCGAGCCCTTCAAGTTCGGGCTGGGCCGCGGCCAGGTCATCCGGGGCTGGGACGAGGGCGTGGCCGGCATGAAGGTGGGCGGCCGCCGACGGCTGGTGATCCCGCCCGAGCTGGGCTACGGCAGCCGGGGCGCGGGCCGCGTGATCCCGCCCGGCGCCACGCTGCTCTTCAACGTGGAGCTGCTGGCGGTTCAACCCGGTTGATCAGGCCGAAGGAGGCGCCCTCGAAGTAGTCGAGGAGGGCCGCCTCCACCTCGGGCCGGGCCTGCAGCTTTTTGACGGCGGCGCTCATGTGCCGAAACCATGCGTCCCGCTCGCGCCGCCCGATGGCGAAGGGCATGTGCCGCAGGCGCAGCCGCGGATGCCCGCGCTGGTCGCTGTAGGACGTGGGACCGCCCCAGTACTGCACCAGGAACAGGCGCAGGTGCTCTTTTGAGGCGCTGAGGTCGGGCGGGTAGAGCGGCCGCAGGACAGGATCGTCCGCCACCCCCTTGTAGAAGCTGTCGACCAGACGCTGGAAGGCCTCTTCGCCCAGCTCCTCGTAGACGGTGCTCAGGGCTAGGGCAGCTCCAGGCGGTGGAGGTAGCTCGGGGGCGGCGTTCTGGGCAGTACGGCCTCCAGCCCCGCCGCGATCCGGAGCAGCGTGGGCTCGCTGTGGGCGGCCCCGAAGATGCTGAGTCCCACCGGCAGCGCCTCGAACGCCAGCCCCATGGGAACGTTGATGATCGGGTAGCCGGCCATGGCCGAGGGCTGGCTGGAGCCGCCCAGGGCGCGGTCACCGTTGAGCGCGTCGATGACCCAGGCCGGCGAGCGGGTGGGCGCCACCAGCGCGTCCAGCCGGTGCTCGCTGAGGACCGCGTCGATGCCCTTCTCGCGCGACAGCTCGCGGGCCTTGGCCGCAGCGGTGACGTACTTGTCGGATTCCAGGCCCTCGGTCTCCACGGCCGACTCGAAGCGCTCCTGGCCGAAGTAGGGCATCTCCTCATCGGCGTGGTCGCGGTTCCAGGCCACCAGGTCGAGCAGGCTGTGGACTTCCAGGCCATTTCGCGTCTTCAGGTAGGCGTCGAGACCGGCCTTGAACTCGTGCTCGAGCACGGCCAGCTCCGCGCCCGAGGTCTGCATCTCCTCGGTGGTGGCGATCACCACCGGGTCGATCAGCTCGGCGCCCGCGCCGCGCATGAGGTCGAGCGCGGCCTCGTACAGGCGGTCCGCGTGCTCGCTGTAGCCCGCATATGGCTTGCGCAGGACGCCGATTCGGGCGCCACGTAAGCCCTCCGGGTCGCAGTACTGGGTGAAGTCGTGGGGCTGCTCGGTGAGCGCGCCCAGGAGCGTGGCCGCGTCACGCACTGTGCGCGCGTGGGGGCCGGCGCTGTCCTGGCTGGCGGCGATCGGGATGATGCCCTGCTGCGAGATCAGGTGCAGCGTCGGCTTGATCCCCACCACGCCGCACGCGGAGGAGGGGCAGACGATGGAGCCGTCGGTTTCCGTACCCACCGCCAGCGGCGCCAGACCGGCCGCCACCGCGGCCGCCGAGCCGCTGCTGGAGCCGCAGGGGGTCCGGTCGAGGACATAGGGGTTGCGGGTCTGGCGTCCGCGCCCGCTCCACCCCGAGGCCGAGCGGCTGGAGCGAAAGTTGGCCCACTCGCTGAGGTTGGCCTTGCCAATGATCACGGCTCCGGCCTCCCTGAGGCGCGCCACCAGCGGGGCGTCCGCAGGCGCCGGGGCGCCGGTCATGGCCAGCGAGCCGGCGGTGGTCAGCATGCGGTCGCCGGTGTCGATGTTGTCCTTGACCAGCACCGGGATGCCGTGCAGCGGGCCTCGCTTGGTTGGTTCGGCGTCCAAGCGGTCGGCGATCTCCAGGGCGTCAGGATTGAGCTCGATAACCGCCCGCAATTTGGGATTCAGGGCGGCGATGCGCGCCATGTGCCTCTCGACGAGCACTCGTGCGCTGGACCGGCTCAGCTCGGCGAGCGTCAGCTCGGCCAGTTCGGGGTGCGGGAGTTCCGGCACCCGTTGAGACTATCCGCGATGAGAGCCTGGCTGGCCAAGCTGCTGCTGAGGGCCACGATCTCGCCCTGGCTCCGGGTGTCGGTCTCGGGTTCGCTGCCACCGGGTCCGTTCGTGCTCGCCTCCAACCACCTCAACTGGGTCGACCCTTTTTTGTTCCTGGGCTGGCTGCCGGCCGGGCGCCTGTTCGTGCTGGGGCGACGTTCGGCGGTCTACGACCGGTGGTGGAAGCGCGTGCTGGTGGACCTGAGCGGGCTCGTCGTGACTGTGGAGCCCGGCCACCACGAGCTGGAGAAGGTCACAGCGGAGGTCGTCCCGCACCTCCGAGGGCGGCGCGGGCTGCTCTTGTTCCCCGAGGGCGGTGTGGAGGGCGGTGTGGAGGCGTCGCTGCGGCCGCTGCGCTCGGGCGCGGTTCACTTCGCCCTTGCGGCGGGCGTCCCTTTGGTGCCGGCCGCGGTCTGCGGCACGGCCGAGCTGTGGTGGGGCAAGCGGGCGCGCGTGACAGTGGGGGCGCCCTTGGCCGCGGCCGACCTGGAGAGCCTGACTGCCGGGATTGAGGCGCTGTTCAGCCCGTTGCCAGAGCCTTCCGGCCCCCGGCGCGCCCGGTGGCTGACCGGGTTGCTCCGCTAGAGCGGGGAGCCGAACCTCTCGGCCGAATAGACCTGCTCGGCCGGTTTCCGGTTCTTGACGCCCTTGCCGAGCTTGCGCTTCGGGTAGCCCAGGGGCAGCACGGCCACCACCTCGTAGCTGTCGGGGAGGCCGACCTTGTCGCGCACCGCGTCAAGGCCGCTGAAGCCGGTCCAGTTGGAGCCGACACCCTCGGCCCAGGCCGTGAGGATCATGGATTGGATCGCCCGGCTGACGTCGGAGACGGCGAGAGGGTTGTCGCGTTCGGCACCGACGATGATCGCCGCCGGAGCTTGAGCGACATAGGGCCCGGTCTTGACCAAGCGGCCGAGGTCCTGGAGAGCCTCCCGGTCGGTGACCAGGACGAAGTGCCAGGGCTGCTTGTTGCTGGCGCTGGCGCTCAGCCGGCCGGCTTCGAGGATGCGCTGAAGGACATCGCGCGGGACGGGCTTGTCCTGGTATTCCCGGACCGCCAGCACCGTCCGCACCGCATCGAAAACTTCGTTGGCCAAGGTCTGCCCTCAGAGTATTGGACTTGCCGTGCACGCCGTAACGGGGCCGTTCAGCTACACCGGCAAGTACATCGCGCGGGCGCTGGAGCGGCGGGGCCTCGAGGTCCGCGGCCTGGTGCGCGGCCGCGAGCTGCAGTTCCAGGACCCGGCGCAGCTGGCGCGCAACCTCGATGGCGCCGAGGTGCTCTACAACACCTACTGGATCCGTTTCGAGCGCGGGGGCTCGACTTTCGAGCAGGCGGTCGCCAACACCGGCGTGCTGGCGCGCGCCGCGGCTGCGGCCGGGGTGCGGCGGCTGGTGCACATTTCGGTGTCGAATCCCAGCCACAACTCGCCATTCGCGTACTTCCGCGGCAAGGCCGCGGCCGAGGAGGCGATCGCGGCGGCCGGGATCCCCTACAGCGTCGTGCGGCCCACGCTCGTGTTCGGTCGCGAGGACGTGCTGGTCAACAACATGGCCTGGCTGCTGCGCCGGCTGCCGGCGTTTCCGGTGTTCGGGGATGGGTCGTACCGGGTCCAGCCCGTTTGGGTCGCGGACGTGGCCGACCTGGCCGTGGCCGAGGGCGCTCAGTCGGGGGATCGGGTGATCGATGCGGCGGGGCCGGTTAACCAGAGCTTCTTGGAGTTCCTGGTGGAGCTGCGTCGGGCCGTGGCGAGTCGCGCCCGCCTGGTCAAGATGCCGCCTGGAGTGGCGCTGGCGCTGTCGCGGCCGCTGGCGCTCGCGCTGCGGGATGTGCCCATCACGCGGGAGGAGATCGGCGCGCTGATGGCGAGCCTTCTCGTGTCGCATGCCAAAGCACTCGCGCCGACCTCATTTGCGGAGTGGCTGGAGGCCGAACGACCGGCGCTGGGGTCGATGTACACCTCCGAACTTCGGCGGCATTGGGCTGGTTGGGCCGAGCGCTAGAGGGTGCGTGAGTGCCGCGGGCAGTAGACCTCGGTGCTGTTCTCGTGCCACTCCACACCGAAATATGGGTGGCGCCTCAGGCTGAGCAGGGAAACCCGCTGATTGCAGCCGTCGAACCAGTTGACGCCGATGCCCAGCGAGGCGTTGTCAGACCACGAATACACGTGGACGTGACCGACGTTGTCAGTCCAGGACAGACCCGCGGCGAGAGCGGCAGTCAGCACAAGGGCGACGGTCAATGCCGCGACGGCGACCACTACAGGCACAACGTCAAGCGCGACATGCCTGCTCTGGACGGCCCCGGCCAAATTCGACTTCAAAGCAGTCCCTGCGTCCGGCTGAATCGAAATGGCGGACGGGGTGGGATTTGAACCCACGACACCCTTGCGGGTGTACGGCATTTCCAGCTCTCTGGAGGGCCGTCCAGAGCCGTCCAAGCTGAGCCGTTTGTATTCGGATCCGTCCATCTGATGACGGTCCGAACCACCCAGGTCCAGCGGCGTTGTCGTCACGGTTGTCGTCAGACGACGGCCCTCCACGGCGTCCTTGACCCGAGGTCCAACGGGGGCGAATAGCCCCTTCGTCCGCTAGTCTGGCCCCGTGCTCGGGATCGCCGTGCACCGACTTCTGTACCACCGGCTGCTGACAGCGGCCCTGATCGCCGGCATTGCCATCGCCATGGCACTGGGCCTCGCGGTGCCCCTGGTGGGCTCGACCTCAGCCGAACTGGGCCTTCAACGCCAAGTCCAGGCAGCCGGTGCGGCAGCCGGCATCACGATCACCGAGCCGGGCATCCGAAGCTTGGGTGGCTTTCAGGCGTTCGCCACCGAAACCACTCGACGGGTCCACCTCGACCTCGGCGACCGCGTGGGCGATGGGGCGACCTATGAAATCGCCAGCGACTTCGAAACCGAGACACTCAACGGAAAGGCATTCAGCTTCGACGTCGGTGAAGCGCAGCCGACGGCGGCGTACTACGCGGACTTCGATCGTCGTGCTCGCCTGGTCAGCGGCTCGTGGCCGACCGACCCTGGCGGCGGGTCGACCCCCGCATTGCTGGGCGCAGCCTTTGCCGAGCGGACCGGGCTGAAGGAGGGTGACGTCCTTTGCATGGCGGTACCCGGGTTCATTGTCTCGTCCCCTGACGCCCCGGCTGAGCGCTGGTGTGCGCGCATGGTCGGCACCTGGGAACCTCTAGATGCGGCTGATCCCTGGTGGGGCGTCTCGACGCCTGGCGCTTCGTTCATCCTCAGCCAGCGCGGCTTCTTCGACGGACCTGGCGGTCTTCCGCACGCGAACGAGATCGCCGGTCATATCGCCCCCGTTCGACCCAATGACATCCACGCTGGCGACGCAGATGCTGTGCTCGCGGGGATCAGCGAGCTGCGCAGCTACTACTCGGTGCTGGGCAATGGCTCGGTGGACACCCGGCTGCAGTCGATCCTCGAGGACTTCCAGGCGCGCTCGCAAGTCGCGGCGTTCCCGCTCCAAATGATCGCGGTCGCCCTTCTCGGCGTCGCCCTGTTCTTCGTTGCCTTCGTTGCGGCCGCGTTCCTGGCCGCTCATGAACCAACCCTTGCTGTCTGGCGGGGACGCGGCTGGTCCAGGGGCCGTGCGCTGTCACTCCTGTTGCTGGAGCTGGGAGTAGCGGCGGTGCTGGCGCTGCCCCTGGCCATCGTTGGCGCCGCCGCCGCGGTTCTCGCGGCGGGCAGCCCGCCGACAAGCCTGGCGGTGATTGAGGCCGTGATTCCTACGCTCCTGGCCGTGCTTGCGCTCAGCGTCTTGATCCTCGTGGTGCTCGCTTTGACCAGTAGCCGGCGCCGCCTGAGCAGCATCGCTCGCACCCGGCCCCAAGCTCCCTTCTGGCAGAGACGGAAGCTGGACCTGGTGGTCGCCTTCCTGGCCGTTCCCCTCCTCTTCGAGGCTCGGGTGCGCGGTCCTGCGGAAGTCCGTCAGGCGGGGGGCGCGGTGGCGTCGGATCCGATCGCTTTTGCGCTTCCGGCCCTGGCCATCGTAGCTGTCGCCATCGTCAGCTTGCGTTTGATGGATCCGGTCGCGCGGTTGGTGGGTCGGATGCATGGCACTGCTGCCGCGCTTGCGGCGGGAAGATTGCGCAGGCAGTCCACCGAACACGCGCGCCTAGGGCTGCTGCTCGTGCTGGCGGTCGCGATCGGTATCTTCAGCGCCGCCTATGCGGCGACGGAGACCCGGGCTGCGGCTGATCGCGTCACCTATGCGGCAGGCGCAGACCTACGCATCCATTACACCCCTGATTCGCCTGCGGCTGCGCCGGCAAACGACCTTGCTCGACTACATGGGGTTACAGGCGCGACGCTCGTGTTCAACCAGTCGGCGGGGCTCGGCAACTCCGTCGTGAATGCGCGCATCGTCGGAATCGATCCGGCGAGTTTCCGGGCGGTGGCGTATGGCGTCCAGGACCTGGACTTCAGCCCCCTCCTCAAGAACCCAGACGCGCTGACAATCCCCGGCCGCCCTAATGCCATTTCCGTGTGGGTGCTCAGCCCTGGAATCGATGCCCGGTTGTCTGCGGTAGTCCGGGATGGGACAGGTGGGCGTTGCACTTGTTCCTTTGGCGATCTCAAGTTCACGGGCTGGCGTCAACTGCAAACCTCGCTTCCGCAGTCGGCCAACTATCCATTGCGATTGGAGGCCCTTCGAGTCGACTTCGCCGCGGGGCAAACCGGATCGACGCACATCACCCTCAGCACGCTGACCGCAGCCGGTACAGAGTCCGCCACATTGAGCGACTTCGGGGAGAGTGAGACCGATCGCTGGTTCACGCGAGTACTGGACCGCGAGCCAAAACCTGACCGCCTTTACGGAGACATGCGCAATCCGCGCGACGGACAGTCCACCACCACCGTCAGCATCCTCGACCTCGCGGCCGGCTCTTTGGAGATCGCGCCTATCCCGAAGACTCGGGCTTTGCCCGCACTGGCGGGGATCGGCACGCTCGTCGACCTGGGAACGCGGACGAGCCAACCCGTCCTCCTGCGCACAGTCGGCCTGCGCGACTTCTTGAATCCGCTGGCATCTCTGGACAGGTTCCCGACGAGCTACCCAGGCGATGACCTTGTGGTGGTAGATCGAGACACCCTGCTTCGGCGACTCGCGGCGAGCGGTGACCGACAGGCGTTGCCGAACGAGCTTTGGGTGCGGGAGCGAGGCACCGGCGCCGCCAACCTAGGCAGCTTGCATGACGATCCGAGCGTGGACGGCATCGTGGAACGCGCGAGCCTGGCTGCTGCGGCGCAAGCCGATCCTCTCCGGCTTGCCCTAGAGGCGAATCTTCTGGTCGGGTTCGTTGCTGCGCTGGGGATGGCCGTCGCCGGCTTCGGCTTGCATTTCCTCATCGCCAGCAGGCGACGAGCAAGCGAGTACGCGATCCTGCGCGCAAACGGGTTGTCACAGGCGACGGTGGTGCGCTCGCTGTTAGTGGAGCAACTCGTGATGCTCGCGTTCGCTGTGCCGGCGGGCCTGGCCATCGGTTTGATCACAGCGTGGGCATTGCTGCCTGCCCTGGAGCTCGGGGCTCGACCGACCGACGTCTTTCCGCCGGCGACCTTCACGATAGATCCGCTGAGGATGGCGTTGTCCATGCTGGCGCTTGCATCGGCGGCGCTCGCGCTTGGTCTCACGGCAGCAGGCCTTGTGCGCGGGCGACCGGTTGTCGAGGAGCTTCGGGCGCTGGGATGAGCGCGCCCTTGGTCGAGTGCGAGGGTCTGGTGCACATCTACAAAGCTGCCGACATTGAAGTCGTCGCATTGCAGGGCTTGGACTTGGTCGTGGAGCCGGGGGAAGCCGTGGCGATCGTCGGTCGCAGTGGTAGTGGCAAGACCACATTGATGAACATCCTGTCCGGGGTCGAGCCACCTAGCGCCGGGCGCGCCGTCGTTGGCGGTCGCGACCTATCGCGAATGTCGGAGGCGGAACGAGAGAGCTACCGGCGGGACATCGTTGGCTACGTGAAGCAGCATTCCCACTCCAATCTGGCGCCCGAACTGGATGCCCTCACCAACGTGCGAACGCCCATGCTCGCGAAGCAGCCCTCGGGCGATGGGCGGCACCAGGCCCTCGCCTTGCTGGATCGGTTGGGAATCGCACACCACGCGTCGCGCAGGCCGGCAGAGCTGAGCGGCGGGGAAGCACAGCGGCTGGCACTGGCGGTGGCGCTTGCGAACCGGCCCGCGCTCCTGTTGGCAGATGAGGCGACGGCCGAACTGGACAGCCGGGCTTCGGGCGAGCTGCTTGGAGACCTTCGCGCAATCCTTGCCGAAACAGGCACCGCTGCGATCTTGGTCACGCACGACCACATGGTCGAAAGCTACGTGGACAGGGTGGTCCAGATTCGAGACGGCCGCACCAGCACCGAGACCCGCGCAGGTGAGGAGCTGGCCATCCTGGACAGAGCCGGCCGGCTGCAGTTGCCCCGAAGTTATGTGGAGCAGCTGGGATTTGGCAGTCGCGTGCGGCTGGTTCTCAAGGAGGGTCACATCGAAATCCGCCCCTGAGCGTCATCGGTTTACGCGACTCAGCGGCCGCCACAGGAGATGCGGCGGGCCCAAGCGGAGACACCCAGGCGGCGTCCGATTCTTTGGCGACGAGTCTCGGGTTGCCGAGCGAGGAGCTACATCGCTCCATTGCGGGGTCGGCGCACCGACTGTTGAACGGGGTTCTTGTCACGTCGCGCGCCGGCGAGCTGCGGGTGCGCCCAAGGCTGCGCCCGCAGAGCTCGCCCGCCTCGTGCGCGAGACTCAGTACAGCCGTGGCGTGAGCTCGGTGCGCCGACCCTGCACATGCATGTGTGAGCTGCCTCGAGGAGGCGGACACTGGGAGTCGCCGGGCGAGATCGGCCAGACGCCGCAGTGCGCCTCGCCATGGAGGCCGGTGCCATCCCTGAGCAAAGCTGACAGCGCCGGTATAACTCTGGGCGCTTTCACCCCCGGAAAGGCTCTGTAGTAGTGATGGGCCTCGGCCAGCGCGTTTCGCTTATTGATAGCGGCGCTATAACAGTGGCGGTTTTGGAGGTCTCCTGCACTTTTCGTGGGTGGGGGCACCTCCACCGCCGAATAGAAAGACACGCCATCCCCAATACGATTCCGATCGATCTTCAGGCGGTCGGTTTCGTGGAGGGAAATGACGTGCCGACAACGAGTCTATTGCTG